>JAQUFB010000003.1 GCA_028684885.1 Sulfurovum sp.
GCCGCCTGGTCCGGAGTGTTGGCAACGATACCTTTTGGCGTAGGAACACCGTATTTGGCAAAAATCTGTTTTGCCTGATACTCATGAATATTCACGTTAATCTCCTTTAAAATTACAAATTAATTCATTTATTATAGGCTTTCATCAGATAATATAGGATTAATTCTATTATTAGTTCTTTTGATTTTGAAAAAGTGTATTATATTTACACAGTTTTAGAGAGGAAAAATAAAAATTACTCCAGATGAACACTTTCACCTGGAGTAAAATGTTACGCTTTAGGAGCGATCATCTCCTCCGGCTTCACGGCAGCATCAAACTCTTCAGCGGACATAAGTCCAAGATTTACGGCCTCTTCTTTCAGCGTTGAACCGTTTGCATGCGCTGTTTTTGCGATCTTCGCTGCATTCTCATATCCAATATACGGGTTGAGTGCTGTTACCAACATTAACGAATCATTTAGGAATCTCTCTATATTCTCCTTCAATGGCACGATACCGACTGCACAGTTCTTATCAAAACTGACCATTGCATCTGCCAAAAGTCTGGTAGACTGCAGGATATTATAGGCGATCACGGGTTTAAATACATTCAGCTCAAAGTTACCCTGACTTGCGGCGATACCTACAGTCGCATCATTTCCCATTACCTGTACGGCTACCATTGTCATCGCCTCAGCCTGTGTAGGATTCACTTTACCCGGCATGATAGAAGAACCTGGTTCATTTGCAGGGATCTCGATCTCTGCAAGCCCGCATCTTGGACCTGATGCCAACCATCTGATATCATTTGCGATCTTCATCAAGTTTGCAGCCAGCGCTTTGAGTGCGCCTGAAAGTACCACTTCTGCATCATGTCCGGTCAACGCATGGAATTTATTGGGTTGAGAAACAAAACCGTAATTTTTTTCCATGAAACTATTGAGCTGAGCTGCTACTTTTTGTGAGAATTCAGGGTGGGAGTTCAGCCCTGTACCTACGGCTGTACCACCAATTGCCAATTCTTTACAGTATTCAAGCGCATCATTGATCTGCTTGAGATTTGTTTCCAGCATCGCTACATAACCCGAAAGCTCTTGTCCGAGTGTCAAAGGCGTCGCATCCTGAAGGTGAGTTCTACCGATCTTTACAATATTCTCAAAAGCTTTTGATTTAGCATCCAGTGTATCTTTCAGTTGATTGAGTGCCGGGATCAATTGATCTGTCACGGCGACAACTTCAGCAATACGCATAGCGGTAGGATAGGTATCATTGGAACTCTGCCCTTTGTTGACATCATCATTGGGGTGGACCAGTTTCTCTTTGGTAAAATCTCCACCGAGTATCTCAGTGGCTTTGTTTGCTACCACTTCATTCATATTCATATTGGACTGTGTACCAGAACCGGTTTGCCATACTACCAACGGAAAGTTATCGTCAAGTTTACCGCTGAGTACAGTGTCGCAGGCTTTGGTGATCGCTTCAGTCTTTTCATCGTTCAGGCGACCGAGTTCGTTATTTACGAGTGCACATGCTTTTTTGAGATTTGCAAAACCGTATACCACTTCCAAAGGCATCTTCTCGTTTCCGATCTCAAAATTAAGTAGTGAACGTTGGGTCTGCGCAGCCCAATACTTATCTGCAGGAACCTGCATCTCCCCCATTGTATCTTTCTCTATTCTGTATTCCATCATTGTCTCCTAATTAAAAAATTTGTTCTCTCTGAGCGTATCAATACCTTCCCGGATAGAATCTATAGAAACCTTAAACTTCATTTTTGTCTCTTCATCCAACTCCATCTCAATGATCTCTGCAACCCCGTTACGCCCAAGTATCACCGGTACGCCGGCTGTTACATCACTATAACCGTATTCTCCATCCAGCAATACAGAAGAAGAGACAACAATACGGGCATTATCAAGTATGGCCTCTACCATATGCGCCACGGCACGGCCAGGGCCATAATAGCCAGAGGTCCCCAAGTGTTTCACGATCTCTGCACCACCATTTTTTGTACGTTCGATGATCTGTTTCATCTCTTCTTTTGTCAACAGTTCTGAAGCATTCACTGAACCTATCTGTACCTTCTGTGGCAAAGGTATCATATTCTGACCATGTTCACCAATGACAAGATCACCGGTTTGTGTCATTCCATAGCCCAGTTTTTGATAGATCTGATATGCCATTCTGGCACCATCCAGTGCCCCGGCCATTCCTATGATACGATGACGTTCCCATCCTGTCATCTTGTGGATCACATAGGTCATCACATCCAGAGGATTTGATACACAGATAATGATGGCATCCGGAGAATTTTTTGCTACGTCCTCAACCACCTCTTTCATGATCTTCGCATTGATCATCAGAAGATCCGCTCTGGTCATTTCACCTTTTCTGGGTACACCTGCAGTGATCACGACAATATCACAATCTTTGATATCTGCTGCACATTTTGCTGCGGTTACCCGTACTCCTTTGGGCGAGTAATGGGCCGCCTGCCCCATATCAATCGCTTTACCCTGTGCTACACCTTCGGCGATATCAAAAAGAATGATCTCCTCACAACTGCCCGTCATGACCAATGAGTATGCTGCCGTAGCACCTACGGCACCGGCACCTACGATCCCTACTTTACGTCCTGCCACACTATGCCTCTTCGTCAAAAAACTTCAGTTCATAGAGCTTGTCTACCATCTCCTGTACCGCAGCCACAGACTTGGCAAAACGTTCCTGCTGAAGCGGTTTAAGTGTCATGTGTATCACCTCTTCTCCCCCGCCTGCACCGATCATCACAGGAACACCGGAGACAATGCCTGAATATCCATAATCATTTTCAAGCATAATGGCACAAGAGTGAATCTGCTTCGTATCTCTCAGCATAGACTCTACCATGATCGCCGTAGATTTTGCCGGTGCATAGTATGCCGAACCGTCACCCAGAAGGTTGACAATCTCTGCACCTCCGTTTCTAGTCTTCTGGACAATTTCACCGATCTGCTCTGCATCAAGCAGGTCTTCGATCGGTACTCCTGCTACCGTTGTAAACTTCGGCAGAGGAACCATCGTATCGCCATGTCCCCCCATCACAGTCGCACGGATCTGGCCTGCGCCATACTCAAGTTGTTCATAGATAAAGTGCGCCATACGTGCAGCATCCAGGATACCGGCCATCCCAAGCACTCTTTCTCTGGGAAATCCTGTAACTTTTTGTGCAACATACGTCATCGCATCGAGCGGGTTGGATACAACAATGATGATAGACTCGGGAGCATACTCTTTGATCTCCAGCGCATATTTTTTCACGATCGCTGCATTTTTGGTAAGCAGATCATCTCTGCTCATACCTGGTGTTCTTGGCGCACCCGCGGTGATCACTACGATATCAGAACCGGCGATATCCTCAGGCCCCCTTGCTGCCCTTACAACTGTATGCTGACGTGCTGCGTTCGCAGCCTGGGACATATCAAGTGCTTTTCCTCTTGCCTTGTCAATATCACGTCCTCTTAATACGACATTGTGGCATGCTCCGTTCATTGCCAAAATAAATGCAACGGTTGAACCGAAGTTGCCCGTTCCGACAACGGTTACTTTTCTACCTTTAGCCATTTGAATCCTTTCTAATGAGATCCACAGGGTGACTCTTTAGCAAAACATAACTCATCATTTTAGGGGCTGGCAGCCCGTAAGATCATCAATAATGTTTTGCAATGCTTTAGAAGTCGACTACCCCATGTTGTTTTCAGAAAAATCTGAGAAGATTAGTATACCAAAATGTTGAAATATTTTGATAAGAAACACTGCATCCTTTTGATGCAGTGTCCATATTGTCCACTATAGAAACGTATCAGATAGCGTCAATGATACTGTTGAGTGTCGCAGACGGTCTCATCGCCGCTTCAGTTTTTGCATCATCCGGGTGGTAGTATCCCCCGATATCCTGTGCTTTACCCTCTACAGAAAGAAGTTCTTCCATGATTTTTGTTTCATTGGCTTCAAGTGCTTCGGCAACCGGTGCAAATTTTGCAGCAAGTTCAGCGTCTCCACTGTTTGCCAATGCTCTTGCCCAGTACTGAGCCACGTAGAAGTGGGATGCTTTATTGTCAGGCTCTCCCGCTTTTCTTCCTGGCGCCTTGTTGTTGTCAAGGTATCCCTGGTTAGCCTCATCAAGTGCCGCTGTCACAGCTGCAAGTTTCGCGTCCGGATACTTCTGGTCAATCATTCTCAGTGACTCGGCAAGTGCAAGGAACTCACCAAGAGAATCCCATCTCAGGTGACCTTCGGCAAGGAACTGGTCAACGTGTTTAGGCGCTGAACCGCCTGCACCGGTTTCAAAGAGACCGCCGCCGGCGATCAACGGAACGATTGAAAGCATTTTTGCAGATGTTCCAAGCTCCAGGATCGGGAAGAGGTCAGTCAGGTAATCTCTGAGAACGTTACCGGTTACAGAAATCGTATTGAGACCTGCTCTCACTCTTCTCAATGTGTATTTCATCGCTTGTTTTGGCGCCATAATGTGATACTCTATCGGCGTCTCTTCAAGGAGCGGAGGCAAGTATTCCATCACTTTTTTGATCATATTGGCATCGTGTGCTCTGTTTGAATCCAACCAGAATACAATCGGCTCACCCGTCAATCTTCCTCTTTCATGCGCAAGTCTTACCCAGTCTTTGATCGGGATATCTTTTGCTCTGGACATTCTCCAGATATCACCTTTCTCAACCTTAAAGCTCATAAGGACTTCACCGTTTTGAGTGACTTCTACCACACCGTCTTCTGCCATTTCAAAAGTCGTCGGGTGTGAACCGTACTCTTCAGCTTTTTGAGCCATAAGACCGACGTTCGCAACGCTCCCCATTGTCGTTACATCAAATTGGCCGTTTTTCACACAATCATCAACGATCTCTTTGTACATTGTCCCATAAGCTCTGTCAGGAATTACAGACATACACGTCTGTACGTTGCCGTCCTTGTTCCACATTTTTCCACCGTCTCTTACAACAACCGGCATGGAAGCATCGATAATGATGTCATTGGAAGCGTGCAGGTTGGTGATACCGTTGTCAGAATCAACCATCGCGATAGCCGGGCTTGCTGCATCGATCACCGCTTTCAGGTCAGCTTCAACTGCATCTTTGATATCTGAGTTTGCAAGTTTCTTTGCAAGATCGCCAAGTCCTAGGTTCGGATTTACCCCAAGTGCTTTGAACTGCTCAGCATATTTTTCAAAGACATCTTTGAAAAATACCTCAACAGCGTGGCCGAACATGATCGGATCAGATACTTTCATCATAGTCGCTTTGAGGTGGATAGACCAGAGTAGCCCCTCTTCTCTTGCTTCTTCGATTGTCTCCGCGATAAATGCTCTAAGCGCTTTTGCAGACATAAATGTACCGTCAAGTACTTCTTTGTCCTGAACATCTGTCAACTCTTTCAATACTTTACCATTGAGAGAAATCGTTACATTTTCGTTGCTGGATGTGATCACTGATTGTTCATTTTCATAAAAATCGCCATCGTTCATATGCCTTACACATGCTTTGGAATTCTCTTCGAATGCTCTGAGTTTATGCGGGTTTTTCTGTGCGAAGTTTTTTACTGCAACTGCTGCACGTCTGTCTGAGTTACCTTCTCTCAGTACCGGGTTAACCGCTGAACCAAGGCAGGTGTTATACTTCTCTCTGATCGCTTTCTCTTCATCCGTTTTCGGGTCTTCGGGGAAGTTAGGAATGTCATATCCCTGTTCCTGAAGCTCTGCGATACACTCTTTGAGCTGAGGGATAGATGCGGAGATGTTTGGAAGCTTGATAATGTTACCTTCAGGATTTAGTACAAGCTCACCCAGTTTTGAAAGTTCATCTTCTGCTTTACCCATCGCCGCAAGTACGCGACCTGCAAGCGAGATGTCACTCTGTTCAAGTTCTACACCGCCAGCTGCACAGAATTTAGATGCAATCGGGAAAAACGAATATGTTGCCAAAGCCGGAGCTTCGTCAATTTTTGACCAAATGATTTTTGCCATAATTGTTCCTTACTTTTTTGTTTTAGTGGAACAAGTGTAGCACTATTCTTGTATAAGGAGAATGAAACTTTTGGTTATCAAAAAGTTATCCGCTAAAAATGTTTCCATACTACACAACTATCCATTGAAGGACGAGGGGAAAAGAGAAAAACTTTGAAAATCAAATCCTGAAAATAGATTGATACACACGGTTTATTTGCACATTTTATATCAATATGTAACATTTTGGAAAGAAATCTTTTACTTTTGACGCCTTTCATCTTTACGGGGAAAGCGTACCTTTGTCTATATCGCATCTGAGTGCCCGGTCAACCAGGAGTTTGGCCACAGTTTCATTCTGGTTGACAAAACTTTTGATCGGAAGGTCTGATAACTGCTCGATCTGTCTGCGGTCCGAAACCTTGAGGACAATATCGATCCTCTCATCAATACTCTGGATCGCTTCACAGATCAGCCTGATCTTTTCATCGTTGTCAATCGCAATGATCACGGCGGTCGCATTTTTGATATCCAATGAACTCAAGAGTCTTTTTGAGGCTGCGTTTCCAAAAAAAACGCTGTCACCTTTTTCTTCTCCCAACTTCACCAGACTTCTGTCGTGTTCGATCACTATATAAGGGATCCCCTGGGATTTGAGTTCTTCTACTGTACGCTGACCGAGCAACGAATATCCGCACACAAGAATATGATGAGAAATCGGTGATGAGCCTATAGGTTCCCTCATCGCCTCAGTAGGATTTTGATAGAAGAGATTGGTAAAGGCCCTGACATGCTTGACTGACAATGAGGTAAAGATCAGTGAAACTACGACTACGGAGATCAGCACCTGAAGCACTTCATTGTCAACAAGCTGATAGGATTTTGCCAGGGCAAACACGGCAAAGGAAAACTCCCCTACCTGTGCCAGAGCCAGTGCCGTTTTAAAGGCACGCTTTGGAAACGAGAAGATCACGGTGATCAAAAAGATGATGATCGTTTTAAGAAGAAGGATCGCCACGGTCAATCCGGCTATGACAAAGAAATACTCCCTGATCACTGCAAGGTTGATCTGAAGTCCTACCGTAATGAAAAAGAGTCCAAGCAAAATATCCCGGAAGGGGACAAGGTCTGCTTCGATCTGATGCTTATACTTGCTCTCAGAGATCAGCATCCCTGCAATAAACGCACCGAGCGAATAGGAAAACCCGAAAGCATGAGCAAGCAGGGAGGCAGAGAGAACGATCAGCAGGATCGCCAGGATAAAGAGTTCCTCCTTTTTGCTGTCCACAACCGTACCCAGGAATTTGGTTGTGGCATACTTCCCCAGCACAAACAGTGAAAAGATCACAATAAAACCGGAAATCAGTGTACCCAAAACAATTTCTGACGCCGAACCGGAAGGTTTGCCCAAAAAAGAGACCATAAGCAAGATAGGAATGACTGCTATATCCTGAAAAAGAAGGATTCCGAGCGCATATCTCCCGTAAGGCCGGTGGATGTCGCCGTTGGCATTGAGGGTAGTCAGGACAATCGCCGTAGAGGAGAGGGAAAGTGCCATTCCCGCCACCAAAGCGCTTTTCATGGGCAAGTCAAAGAATGCAATGCTCAGATAGGTAAACAAAAGTGCAGTGAGTGTTACCTGCAGTATCCCAAATACAAATACCTCCTGCTTCATCCGCTTCAAGTGGTTCAGAGAAAACTCCAAGCCAATCGTAAACATCAGAAAAACCACACCGAACTCCGCAAGTTCTGCCAAGACCTCCTGATCGATCTTGGCATAGTCAAAAAATGTTGCAATGATAAACCCGGTAAAAATATATCCTACGATTGTCGAGATATCAAAACGTTTCAACAGCAGATTGAGGAGCAGAGAGAGTGCTGCTGCGAGTATGATCAGCATCAGTATATCCACTCTATACTCCTTTTTTCTTCTCTGTAGGACGGATAGAAGTAATTCCTACATTGAGCCAGCTATGCAGCCCGCCGCGGTACCATTTCATCTTTTCAGGAGGATATCCCATTGCCAGCAGTGCTTCGATCATCTGGGGAGACTGCCTGCACCATACACCGTTGCAGAAAAAAAGCACAGTTTTGGCTTCTGAAAAATCATACCCTTCTTTTGTTGATCTCACTCCCAGCAGTACCAGTGCTTCCTGTTTCTTTTTTTCCCACTTTCCCTCTTCGGTAAAATAGACAAAAGGGATATTGACCGCACCGGGAATTGTCCGAGCCTCATACCACCCTTTTTTACGACTGTCGACAAAAAGCATATGCGGATCTTCCTGCATCTCCTCCAGAAACTCCAGCACCTCCAGTTCGCCGTAAGTATCGATCTTCTCATGGATCTTCATGGGAGAAAGTACACCGGCAGTGGTAATAAAACGCTTTGTGCAGAACTCAGGTACCGTCTGGAGAGGATAGGCTTCGCTCCAGAATGTTCTGCCGTCAAAAGGGACTTCCCTGCATCTCAGGTCAGAATCCCTGGCGACCCTTATCTTTGCTGTGCGGCCATCCTTGGTCTGATAGCTTACTTCGATGCTGTGTGCATGCAGCATCTTTGTCATCTCCTCCGCATTACCCAGGGCGAGCAGAGAGATAGATAAAATAAACATACGCCACATTCTCTTCTCCTTCTATTCGTTCATTCTGCCTGACCGCGTGTGGTATTGATGATGTAGCACCCGGCTTCTCAGGCGCTATCATCCACCATCAACGGCTCTTCCAGATAGACACCCAGCTCTTTAGCCTCCTCAAGGATCAGTTCGCTCACTTTCATTTTGCTCTCTATCACCACATCCGCAAGCTTTGATTTGATATGGAGTTCAAGGGGACGTTTGCCCGGATACTTTTCAGCCAGGCACATCAGCTCTTCCGCGATCTTTGGGTCCGGCATCAGATTGAGCGCCAGAATAAGCGGCGGTTGTTCCGGCTCCTCGACATGTTTCTCCTCTTTTTTGACTTTGACCTTCTCTTTTTTTGCATCTTTCAGTGACTCGATCTTTACTATATTCATACGGGTAAATTCACCGTCCTTGGTGATCTTGACCTTGAAAGCGATCGGTTTGGTCAGGTCAAAGTCCTCCTCGAGTTCTTTCAGCCTCTTCTCAAATAGCATCAGCTCGATATTCCCATGCAGGTCCATGACATTGGCGATGCCGAACTTATTGCCTTTTTTGCTAATCTTTTCTGTGATCCCTTCGATTTTGCCGATAAGCAGTGCCTCCGAACCGTCTGCAAGATCATCGATCTCCGAACTGAGCGTATAGCTAATCCCCTCCAAAGTATCACGGAACTTGTCCAGAGGATGCCCGGATACGTAAAATCCAAGAGAAGCCTTCTCCATCTCCAGTATCTCAAGAGGGTCAAACTCAGGCATATCTGAAAGTGTCAATGTTACCGCTGTCATCTCTTCCCCGGCGCCAAAAAGCGAATTTTCCGCCATTTTCTTTGCATCAGCGGCTTTCTTCGCCGCTTCTATGATCTCTTCAATCTGAGAAAGCATCGCATGGCGCGAATAACCGAAACAGTCAAGTGCCCCGGCTTTGATCAGTGACTCAATTACTTTTTTGTTCACCTTACTCGAATCAATACGGGAAACAAAATCGCTTAGATCCTTAAAAGGACCCTCCTTACGTGCTTCCAGTATCGATTTGATCGCAATATCCCCCGCGCCTTTGATCGCTCCCATACCGAACATGACAACTTCTCTTCCCTCCAACTCTTTCGCCTCGAAAACGAGTCCGGAGATATTGACATCCGGAGGCAAAAGGTCTATATCCATACGCTTCAACTCATCGACATACTTCACAACTTTGTCTGTGTTGTTCTTTTCCAGTGTCAGGATCGCTGCCATGAATTCTGTAGGATAGTAGCGCTTCAGGAATGAGGTATAGAAAGTAACCAGCGCATAGGCTGCAGAGTGGGATTTGTTAAATCCGTATCCGGCAAACTTCACGATCAGGTCGAAAAGTTCTTCCGCTTTCGCACGCTCAAAACCTTTCTCCTGGGCACCGTCTGCAAACTGTTCTTTCAGCTTGTCCATCTCTTCCTTGATCTTTTTCCCCATAGCCCGTCTGACAAGGTCTGCACCGCCCAGAGAAAAGCCACCGATCGTCTGCACGATCTGCATGACCTGTTCCTGGTAGACGATAACCCCATAGGTTGGCTTGAGAATAGGTTCAAGCTCAGGGAACATATAGGTGATCTCCGCGCGCCCGTGCTTACGCTCCACGAAGTCATCTAGCATTCCTGATTCCATCGGACCCGGACGGTAGAGCGCGAGCATCGCGATAACATCTTCAAACCCTGACGGCTTAAGCTTTTTCGCCAGATCCTGCATACCCGCTGATTCGATCTGGAAGAGTCCCAGTGTCTCACCGGTAGAGATATAGTCATAGACACCTTTGTCATTGATATCTTCCTGGACGAAGTCGATACGCTTCCCATAACGTTTTTCAACCAGTTTATTGGCCTCTTCAACGACAGTCAATGTTTTCAACCCCAGGAAGTCGAACTTGATCAGGTCCACATCCTCGACATATTTTCCGCTGTATTGTGTCGCAAGCGTATTGAGGCCGGAAGGTTTGAAGAGCGGTGTTTTTTTCCAGAGCGGTTCATTTGAGATCACAACACCGGCCGCATGGGTACCGGCATTACGGTTGAGTCCTTCCAGTGCCAGCGCATACTTCCAGGTACGTGCTGCCAACGGGTCACTCTCCAGAAGCTCTTTGATCTTAGGTTCTTTTTCATAGGAACTTTTCAGGTCTATCCCCAGTTCATCGGGGATCAGTTTTGCCATGGCATCGGCTTTGGCGTATGGCATATCCAATACTCTGGCAACATCACGGATCACCCCTTTGGCAAGCAGTTTACCGAACGTAATGATCTGTGCAACGTTCACACGTCCGTATTTTTCGATCACATAATCCAGTATCTCCTGACGGCGGGCCTGGCAGAAGTCCATATCGATATCCGGCATCGATACACGCTCCGGGTTAAGGAACCTCTCAAAGAGCAGGCCGTATGGCATCGGATCGATATCCGTGATACGCAGTGAATATGCTACCAATGATCCCGCAGCAGACCCACGCCCCGGCCCCACAGGGATACCCATCTTCTTGGCCGCATCAACAAACTCCCATACGATCAGCATATATCCCGGGAACTTCATACTGGTGATGATCTCTATTTCGGTCTCCAGCCTCTCACGGTACTCCTGATGTTTGGCAGGGTCCACGATCTTAAGACGCTCTTCCAACCCCCTCCTGGACTCTTCAATAAAGAGTGCCGTATCGTTCGCCAGAGAGTACTCTTGGTCGGGCTCGGGAAGCTCCAGCCCTATCAGTGCCGCCTTTTCTCTGGCAAATTTGAAGTTCGGCGGTGTGGGGTTGCCCAGTTTGATCTCAAGATTGCATTTTTCAGCAATCTCCTGTGTATTTTCGAGTGCTTCGGGGATATCTGCGAAGAGTTTTGCCATCTCCTGGGGAGACTTCACATAGAACTCATGGACCGAGTGACGCATACGGTTGGGGTCATCATAGAGTTTGTTCATTGCAATACACATGAACGCTTCATGAGCATCTGCATCTTCGGGATTTGTATAGTGCGTATCGTTCGTAGCTACGATCTTGATACCCGTCTCCTGGGAGAGCTGTATGATCTGAGCGTCGATACGAAGCTGATCACCGATACCGTGCCGCATAATCTCCAGATAGAAATCATCACCGAAGAGCGCCTTGTATTTGAGCGCTACGCGCTTCGCCTCTTCGTAGCCCTTGGCACCGAACTTCACATTGCGTTCGGAGAGATTCAGATGCCAGTTGACCTCGCCCTGAAGACAGGCAGAGCTACAGACCAGACCTTCGGCATGGTCTTTGAGCAGATCCCAGTTGATACGGGGGTAGTAGTAGAAGCCATTCAGATATGCCTGGGAACTCAGGTACATCAGGTTCTTGTATCCTACTTCGTTCTTCGCGTACAGGCAAAGGTGGAAACGTTGACGTACACTCTTATCATCGATATCAGGCTGATTATGGACATACGCCTCCATCCCGATGATCGGTTTGATCCCCTCACTTCTCATCGTATTATAGAAGTCGATCGTACCGAACATATTGCCATGATCGGTCATCGCGACCGAATCCATACCCAGCTCCTTGACCTTCTTCGCCAAGGCTTTGATCTTGTTGGCCCCATCAAGCAGCGAGTACTCGGTGTGGAGGTGTAAATGGGTGTATTTTGGCATGTTTTTCGGTTCTTCTGACATCATCTACCTTTCTATTTGTTGGGACGTATTTTAGATAAATCTCCTTTAAATCCCGCTCTTGTATTAGCAATAATCCAGCAACATTCCCTCTTTTACCGACTGCATCGCCTGAACACCGCCCAGTCTCTCAAGAATTGCAAGCCCGAAACAGACCGCAGTTCCCGGTCCCTGCGAAGTCATCACGTTATCGTCAACAACCACTTTACTGTCTTCTCTATATCCAGGATGGTTAATCTCATCTTTCGACCCCGGGTAACAAGTATAATCATGACCCAGCACACCGGCTTTTTTAAGCACATAGGGTGCGGCACACATTGCGCCTACAATCTTGTTTGCTTTGAACTCCTGAAGCAGGGAGATTACCTTTGCATCTTCAGCCAGTGCATAGGTCCCGCCCCATCCTCCGGGAAGCACCATCATATCGAACGCATCGGCACTGACCTCAGCGATAGGGGTATCCGCCATAAGGGTGATCCCATTGGCTCCAAGCACTGCGCGATCCTGCCCCACATACGCAATAGTCACTTCGATGCCTCCCCGACGCATCACATCGATCAGTGCAACCGCCTCAAGCTCTTCAAATCCTTTTGCCAGTGGTAATACTACTTTTGCCATCTGTTCTCCTTTATCTGTGAAACTCTAGTGATTATAACGATATAAGATCAATAAATGCTAAATGGCAGAGTCAAGAAAGAAAAACTTGAATCTGTTGAGAAGTTTTTAAAAGAGAAAAAAAGGGGGAGAAGGATCGGGAAAACCCGATCTGAAAAATTACTTGGCTTTTTCCAGGTATTTGCCCTCTACCGTATCTACCTTGATCATCTCACCTTCAAGGATATGGAACGGTACCTGTACCACTGCGCCACTCTCCAGCTTCGCAGGCTTTTTACCGCCTTGTGAGTCACCTTTGAAGTTTGGCGGAGTCTCTACGATTTTAAGGACTACCGTCTGAGGGATCTCGACAGAGATCGCTTTTCCGTTATAGAAAAGTATTTCTGCTTCCATGCCGTCGATCATGAAATCAAAAGTATCTTTACCCACTTGCTCATGTGTCAAACCGATCTGCTCAAATGTCTCTGTGTCCATAAACTGAAGAAACTCGCCATCATCATAGAGATACTGCATCGTTTTTTGCTGAAGTTCCGGTACTTCAAACTTGTCACCCGCATGGATCGTTTTTTCGATCACCTTGCCTGTTTGTAGGTTTTTAATCTTTACCCTTACAAACGCCGCTCCTTTTCCCGGTTTCACGTGTTGAAACTCGATTACCCTATAAGGGTTTCCGTCGAGCTCAAATCTTGTACCTTTTTTGATATCACCCATACCGATTGTAGCCATACTAGCTCCTCAAAATAAAATCATTGGAGAGATTATATCGAATGGTTGGTTAATAAATAGGTGAGGCGAATCGTTCCCGCCAAGAAGCGGGAACACTGCAGATATAAAAAGATTATTTCGTAATAGAGATGTTATGATGCTCCATATCACATGTGCCGTTCTCAAAATCCATCGCTTTGGCATTATCCATCAGGATCGGGACAAAGAGAAGCGATACAAATACCGCAGCGACCGTACCTGAGATCAATGCAACTCCGAGACCCCCAAAGACAGGATCACTCGCAAGCAGTGCCGACCCAAGGATGATCGCCACAGCCGTCAATGCGATAGGCTTCGCCCTTGTTGCCGTGGCGACTGCGATCGCTCTGCGTTTCGGCATCCCCTGGCACTCCATCAATGACTTGGCAAAGTCGATCAGCAGCAGCGAGTTTCTTGAGCTGATTCCCATCAGTGCGATAAAGCCAATCAGCGAGGTTGCCGTAAGGAAGAAGGTTTCGCTCGTAAACCAGTTTGCCACCCAGTGTCCCACGATCACCCCGATAAGCGAAAGGAAGGAACCGAGCAGGATGATACCGCTGAGCACAAAACTCTTGTAGTAAACCACTAGCAACAGGAAGATCAAAACCAGTGCGGCGATAAATGCACCGCCAAGATCCCTGAAGGTATCCAGCGTCACCTTCATCTCGCCATCCCAACGGAGCAGAAACTTCTCTCCTGTTTCCCTGTCCGTCAGGTGCAGATCGAACATATAGGTATTGATACCCGGTTCTTTTTCAACGATATACTCCTTCTCGAAATACTCCATCATCTGCGCTCTGGCATCAAGTAACGGATAGACCTGGGAGACCATATCTGTCTCTGCGACCACATTGATCATACGGCTCAGATTTTTATGCATGATCATCGGATTGGATTTCACTTTTTTGATCTGCACCACTTCACTCAAAGGCACCATCATTCCCTGCATATTCATCAGGTTGAGCGAAGAGAGCTTGCTTTTGAGCGCATTTTCTTCTTCTGAAAAGAGCTTCTTGCTCTCTTTTTCCAATACCAGGAAAATGGGAATCTGATCGGTGGAATTATTCGAGTTTTTATGCGCGACCACCATCCCCTCAAATGCTAGGTAGAGGATATTATTAACCTGCTCGACACTCAGACCTGAACGTGCGATCTTCTCTTTATCCGGAATCAGCTCATATTTGTCAAAAATCTCATCCGCCATGACATCAACATCCACAAGTCCTTTTGTCTGACTGAGGATCTCAGAGGTCTCCAGTGCCACTTCTCTGATCTTTTTAAGATTCTCGCCATGAACTTCGACAACAACAGAAGCCATTGTCGGAGGGCCTGCAGGCTGCTCGATGAACTTGATATTGGTCTCTTTGACCAGAGGGAGGCAGGCCTCTTTTATCACGGGACGCAGACGCTGTACCATCAGGAACGAAGGTTCCTCACGGTGGTGCTTATCGGTAAGGTTGACCGATATCTCGGCAACATTTTCCGTCTGTTTCATACTCGCACCTTTGACCAGACCTGCATAATCCAAGGGGATCCCCTGCCCCAGGAAGAGCTCGATATGCATGATCTCCTCTTCCTTCTTCAGGAAATCGATCACACAGGAGCTGACCTTTTTCGTCTCTTCGATCGAAGAGCCTGTAGGGGTGTCGATATAGATCGAGAAGGTATTGTCACTTTTGCCCGGAAGCATCTTCGCCAGAACCATTTTGGTAGGAAACATCAAGAGCGAAGCGAAGAAGGCTACGGCAGTCAGAGTGACTACAAGTTTCTTCTTTTTCTTTTCATTGAGGATGTCATAGATAAAATTTTCCAATTTTTTCACGAGTGTGCCTCCTCATTGTGATGATGTTTATGCTTTGGTTTTTTCAGCAGTTTCAGACTCAAGTACGGGGTAAAAATATATGCCACAAAAAGTGAAGCAATCAGTGCGACAGGTACATTATATGGGATCGGCTGCATAAACGATCCCATCATCCCCCCGACAAACGCCATCGGCACCATTGTCATAATGATCGCCAGTGTCGCCACATTGGTCGGTGCACCGATCTCATCGGTCGCTTCGACGAGCAGTTCTCCCATCTCTTTGCTCTCTACATCATGCGCATGCAGATGTCTGTGGATATTTTCTATCACAATGATCGCTGCATCCACCAAAAGCCCCAGCGAAAGAAGGAATGCAAACAACGTGATCCTGTTGATCGTCTGTCCCGACAGATAGGCAACAAAAAGTGTGATCGCCAAAATCGCCGGTACTGTAAAGGTAACGATAATAGACTCTTTCCATCCTAGTGCGAAGACCAGCATCACTGCAATAATAATAATCGTAATGATCAGGTGGTGCATCAACTCATTGACGGCTTCATTGGCTCTGGTACCATAGTTTCTTGTGACCAGATAGCCGATACCCTCTTTTTCAAATCTTGCTTCATAGGACTTCAGTACTTCCATCACTTCATCTGCAACGAATACGGCATTGGTACCCGCAAGTTTGGCAACAGTAAGTGTCACCTGTTTGGCTGATTCGCTGAACTGCTCTTCTTTGGCATTCTTATGAAGGATCTCTGCGGTTTGGAAGTTCTGAATATCGATACCTTCCGTCACATTTGCAACATCCTTCAGATAGATCGGTGAGCCCATATACTGCGCGACCATAACATTGCCCACATCATCTACGCTCTCTATCGCATTTTTCACTCCGAAAACCACAAGCGTGTTTTGCTGTGTTCGCCCCTTCACTTCAGGGACATTGACTGCCACCGACTGGACGGCTTTCATGATCTGTCCGAGGGAGAGATGATATGCTGAGAGTTTTCCCATATCCACTTCGATATTGTACTGTGCTTTACGCGCACCTTTGAGTGTGGTTTTTGCGACATTGTTGACCGAATTGAGCTTTTGCTGTACTTCTCTGACGATTTTGAAAAGTTCTACCTCGGAGAGATCGCTCTTGGGTTTGGGATAAAAGGCAATGGTGACGATAGGGATATCAATATCGATATCAAACGGTTTGACAATCGGCTGCATCGTTCCTTTTGGCAGCTGATCCATATTCTGCATCACCTTGTCGTAGAGCTTGAGGTTTGAGTCTTCCCTGTCCTCTCCGATATAGTACATCACATTGACCACGCCGACATTCTCCATCGCCATGCCGTGGATATGCTCTATACCGCTGACCTCTCTCAGTTTACGCTCCAACGGATTGATGATCACATTTTCGATCTCTTTGGGAGAAGCACCCGGCATCGGCACGATCACTGCACCGCCGGAGATAGCAATCTGGGGGTCCTCTTCACGTGGCATAATGTTCAATGCCAAATACCCCATCAGGATCAAAAAAGCACCCAAGACCGCCGTCAAAGGGTTTCTTAAAAACCCTTTTGCAAGCTTGCCTGCAACATCGGTTACTTGATATTCTTTCTTATTGGTGGTTTGCATCACAATCACACTTTATGATAATTTTTGTATACATTCCAGGATAGACAGATGCATCCTGTTTGTCAAACTCCATCTTGATCTTGAACTTGTGTGTCATAGGGTTGGAGCTGGGGATGATTGAGGAGATCTTCCCCTTGGTTGAAAAATCTATAGAAGGGATCATCAAATCCACCTCTTCCCCTACCTTGATATGCACCAACTGGGTTTCCGCGATTTCTGCGATCACTTTCAAGCGGCTAAGATCCGTCAGAACGACTGCCGGCATACCCGGGATCGCCATCTCACCTTCATTGAGCTTTTTGTCAACGATGACACCATCATTGGGTGCAGTGATCTGAAGGTATTTATACTGATTCAGCACCTCTTCTTTTTTTGCCTCTGCCTGCTTCACCTGCTGCTCTGCGATCTCAACCATATCCTTGAGATTTGCCGCAGCAAGTTCCAAGGTCTCCAGTTCATACTTGGAGACCATTTTTTTCTCATAAAGCCTTTGATGCCGTGCAAGGTTGGTCAGGACATTGGTGTATTGGCTTTTGTTCATCTGAAGCGCGAGTCTTGCCTGTGATATCGCCAGGTCCACCTGGCTTTCTGCTGCTTCGATCTCTTTGGAGTCTATCTCATAAAGAAGTTGTCCTTTTTTGACGATTTCTCCTTCACTGACTGCCATGTTTTTGACATAGCCCATATAACGGCTGGTAATCATTTTTTGATTATCCGAAACCACTGAACCGCTCAATTCAATATCGATGGCATTTGCACCGACCGTTATACATAAAAGCATTATCAACGTGACTAGTTTTTTCATATCTTCTCCTCGTTTCTTATATATCACTACTGTTCAACAAACTATTGAGTTCAAACACTTTGGTGTTACGCTCATTTTTCGCAGTCAAAAGTTTCAACAGGATCTCCAGTTCTTGAGACTGCTTGATCAGAACATCCGAGATAGAGACCATCCCTTCCTCATAGCGCCCCTGATAGTTTTCATAGACTTTTCTTGCAAACTGCAGCTGTTTTTGATAACTTTTCACATCCGCATCCTTGCTTTTAATCTCGGTTTCCAGCTTTTTTGCTTGCAGGCTGATACCGCTCTTTGCCAGTGCTACCTGACTTTGTATCTTCAACCGGTTGAGCTTCGCTCTTTCGAGATTGGCGTAGTCGGTTCCCCCTGAGAAAAGGTTCCATTGAACTTGGACTCCGACAGTATAGGAGTCTTTCTGCTTAAACTTATTCAGAAATTTGTCATCCGAGCTACCGTACTCTGCGAATGCACCGGCAGTCGGCAGAAAATTCGCCTCTTCGACCCCTACAGCCATCTCTGCGATCTTTTCACCAAGAAGCGCTTTCTGGATATCGATATTATTGGCTTCGAGGTTCTTTTGGTCTACCGCAGGGATAGCTGCCATTTCGCTGATTTTTTCAATCGATGAAACCTCGGTGTTCAGCAGAAAAGAGAGGAACTGGTATGCCAGCTCTCTGTTCAGTTTCGCTTGGTTGTACATGCTCATCGCCTCAGCTTTACGCGCCTGAACTTCCAGAAGATCGATATTTTTTGCATATCCCTCGGTTTTCATTGTAGATACGATCTTCTCGAGATGATGGATGTTTTGGAGGATCTTTGAGAGATTGCTGATGTAGTTTTCAACCAATGAGATGTCATAAAAAGCTTTTTTCGTCTGGAAGATCTTTTCGTTGAGCAGCTGCTTTGCATCATAGAGACTCATCTGGTGCATCGATTCGGTGATACGCCCGTACTCAGTCAGTTTTCCCCCGGTATAGAGCGGCAGCATATAGGAGAGTTTAGTCTGAAAGTGGTTTCTGGCTTCAGGGTAATTCAGATCATCTGGTGCTACTTGCAACAAACCACTCATATCTTGAGGAGGTATACCCTGGGATGCATCATATATTGCTTGCCCTAATGGATTAAGAAACTCATTAAAACCAAAATCTCCAAACGTAGCTTCACGGCTCGCCAGTTTGAACCCGAAGACATTTCCTGCATCATTCGAGCGCATTCCGGATACCGCAACATCCAGTTTACCAAAGTGGTGTCCCTTTGCCGCTTTTGCTTCATACGCTTTCATCTGCGCTTCAAAACGTGAGACTTTCAGTTCAAGGTTATTCTCCTTTAAGAGCTCCAGTGCCTTTTGCAGCGGAAGGTTTTCCAGTCCGGCAAAAAGCGGCAATGCCAAAAGAAAGATCAGATACTTTTTCATCATCAATACCCCCAGTAAATATAACATTATAACCTAACAAACGGAGAGTAAGCTAAGATTTATTTATAATAAGGTGGGATTATATCATATATAACTTATCATACTATTAATGAAGAATTGATCGTTGCAAACAGCCAGAAGGCTGTTACATTATAGAGATGCGTGGCTTACGTTGATACACGCTTCCAGCGCTGAAAGTTCATCGAGAATCGCTTTTGTTACCTGTCCATCGACTTTGACAACGGCGAGTGCCTGCTGTTTTTTGTCGCGTCCGAGCCTGAAGTCAGAAATATTGAGATTATGGCTCGCCATAATTCTACCCACATCACCGATAACACCCGGAGTATCCGTATTTCTGAAAAAGACCATTGTCCCTTTTGGTTCAACATCCAAAATATACTCATCAATTTCAACAATACGTTGTTCGGTACCGTCAAATACCGTACCGCCGATCGTGATCGTGCCCTGCTGTGTAGTCAACTTGACTTCAACCTTATTAGTAAATCCGCTTGTATTCGGCTTGGTATCTTTGATGATCTCGATACCGCGCTCTTTTGCAACAAACTCCGCATTGACATAGTTTACCTGGTCGGAGAGCGACTCAGTCAGCACACCTACCGTGGCAAACGTACCAAGCGACTCAACATATTCTGCGATCTCGCCTTTTGCCGTAACCTTGATCGATTTGATCGCCGACTTTGTTACCTGAGCAGAGATATGTCCGATCTTCTGGATCAGTTCAAGATACGGGCGAACATAATCTGGGAGCTCATTCTCTTTAATCGGAAGGTTGAGTGCATTCGGATAAGCGATGCCTTTTGCAGCTGCAATCGCATTTTCTGCTGCCTGGACCGCGATGTTTCTCTGAGACTCTTTGGTATTTGCACCTAGGTGCGGTGTCACTGTCACATTATCAAGATCAAGCAGCGGATGATCCGTTGCCGGCTCTTTGTTAAAGACATCGATCCCTGCCATAGCGATCTTGCCTGATTTCAATCCTTCAAGAAGTGCTTCCTCGTCATAAAGCCCGCCTCTTGCGCAGTTAATCAGAATCACACCCTCTTTCATCTTTGCGATCTCTGCAGCACCGATCATACCGACAGTCTCTTCGGTCTTTGGCGTATGGATCGTAATAATATCGCATGCCAGGATGTCATCGAAGTTTTTCGTATATTTGATGTCAAGATCTGTTGCCTTGGAAGAATCAATATACGGGTCATAGGTGATCACATCCATTTCGAACGCTTTTGCCCTCTTGCCTACACGTGATCCGATATTACCGAAACCGATAATCCCAAGTTTTTTATCCTTGAGCTCAGTACCATACCAGTCCTGTCTTCTCCAGATGCGGTCCTGCTTAAGATTATTATGTGCATAAGGGAAAGTCCTGACACAAGAAAGCATATGTGTCATCGTAAGTTCCACTGCTGCAATCGTATTGGCAGTTGGTACGTTCATCACAACAATTCCCTGTTTGCTACAGCCGGGAATATCGACATTGTCTACACCGACACCTGCACGTACGACAGCAGTCACTTTTTTCGCATTTGCCAAAAAGGCATCATCAACATCCGTCGAAGAACGTGTAATCGCAACATCAGCCAGAGGGATAATCTCGGCAATCAGTTTCTCTTTTGGTTCATCGGCAGCATTAATCAGCTCAATATCATTATCATTTGCAAGAATATCTAAACCACTCTGATGGATGTGGTCACAAACAACAATAGTCTTCTTTGACATGTAATAACCTTTGTTTCAATTTATTAAGAACACATAATTTAGTATGATTAGAAAAATGAGGTAAAATTACCCCCATTTTTCTTTCATCGAAGTATAGGATTTGAAGCTTTAATTTCTCTAAAAAAATGATTATTTTTTAAATGCATCGCCAAATGCATCACCTAGCGTCATACTATCATCCTGCTCAAGATTGAGTTTTTCCATCGCTTCTCTCTCTTCTTGACGCTCAAGTCTTCTTACTGAGACTCTGATACGGTCGTTATCCGCATCGATAAAGCTGATCACGCCCTTGATCTCCTGTCCTTTTTCGACCTCTTCAAATTTCAGAGGGTGAAGATCTTCCGTTCTGATCAATGCATCAACATTGTCTCCCAGAGAAATAAAGATACCAAAGTCTTTTTTGTCTTTTACTGTTCCTGTTACAATCGAACCGTTTCTATGATTTTGTGCAAATGCACTTACCGGTGAATCTTCCAAAGCCTTTTTGGAAAGAGATACTTTTTCCGCATCTTTATCGATCTTGATAATTTTCACTTCAATCTCATCACCTGCTTTAAGCTCTGATTTTGCAGTTTTATTCTTATCCCATGATACTTCTTGGTTATGAAGAAGGCCTTCAACAGGACCCACAATCACAAAAGCACCGAAATCAGTGACAGACGACACTGTACCTTTTACAACATCACCGACTTTATACTCTGTTGTAAATGCATCCATTGGTTTTGGAAGAAGGTTTTTAAGACTTACTCTCAATCTTCTTCCTTCTTTGTCTACCTCGATCACTTCTACATTGATCTCCTGACCATTTTCAAGGTAATCTTTTGGGTGTTTAACATTTTTATCCCATGAGATCTCTGATACATGAAGGAAGGCTTCAAGATCTTCTCCAAGGTCTACGAATACACCGTATGGCTCGATATTGGATACCGTAGCTGTCACAGTGTCACCTACTCCGATAATAGAGTCGATATCCGCCCATGGATCCGGGTTTGCATCTTTGATAGAGAGTGAAAGGTGTCTCTTCTTCTTGTCATACTCAAGTGCAACCACGTTTACTTCATCACCTTCGTTGAAGTATTTTGCAGGATTGACAGGCCCTTTGTGAGAGATCTGTGAGTAGTGGACAAGACCATCCATCCCACCTACATCTACAAACATACCGTAAGATGTAATCTTTTTCACCGTACCTACTACCGGCTCTTTACTTTCAAGCAAAGCGTTTACAATCTCATCTGTTTTTGCTTTCTCTCTTTCGATAAGCTCTTTTCTTGATACTACAACTGAACCTTTTTCTTTATCAACTTTTACGATCATTGCTTTGACTTTTTTACCGATAGGATCTGTTTTTGATGAAAGGTAAGAAAGTGTGCGCGGCATAAAGAACTCAAGGCCATCTACCTCTACTACATATCCGCCTTTATTTTTCTTGGTCACAGTACCTTCGATAATATACTCTTGCTCAGGATCGTATTCAGCAATAAACTCATTGATCGCTACCCTACCTTGAGCTGCTTTATAAGATACTCTACCTCTGCCAAGCGTGACTACTTCGATCTCATCATTTACATTGAAAAGGTTATTGCCTTCTGCATCTTTGATCTCATCAAGGCTGAGATTTGCATCCCTTCCGCCACCGATATCTACCACTGCCAGATTGTCTTTTTCATCAATTTTTACAATCGTACCTTTTACCAAATCACTTTTTGATTCTGCTTTCTTGAACGATTCCTCTAGCATCGCCTCAAAATCTACGTCTTCTACTTCGATATCTTCGAACTTCATACCTATCCTTATGTGTACACTAATTTTGTGATATTATACCTACTTTTTCCAAAAGAACGCTTACTGACAAGGAGGGTTTTAAGGTACGGAAATGCCGAAGATCTCTATAAAAAAGATGATCTCTTCAGGAATATTTTAAGAATTGATATGCTAGGTTTGAGTAATCACTCGTTACTCAAGAGGAAATACTCTCAAGTACATCAAAATAGGTTGGGAAGGTCTTAGCCGTACATTCAGGTTCATTGATCGTCACAGATACCGGATCAAGTGCCAGCAGAGAAAAGCACATTGCCATCCTGTGGTCATCATAGGTATCGATCGCTGCATGCTTCAGCGCTGGAGGGGGTGTCACCTTCAGGTAGTCCTCCCCCTCTTCCACTGCCGCACCGACTTTACGAAGCTCTGTTGCCATCGCAGTGAGCCTATCGGTCTCTTTGACGCGCCAGTTGTAGATATTGCGCAATGTCGTCGTACCTTCGGCAAAGAGTGCTGTCGTTGCGATCGTCATTGCCGCATCGGGAATATGATTGAAATCCATATCAATACCATGAAGCTCTCCCCTGCTGACAGCAATATAGGTATCCCCCCATTCCACTTTTGCGCCCATCTTCTCCAGCACATCGGCAAAACGGATATCCCCCTGGATGCTCTTTTTGCCGATGCCCGTCACTTTGACCCTGCCCCCTTTGATCGCTCCTGCTGCAAGAAAGTAGGAGGCAGAAGAGGCATCACCCTCTACCATAAAGCTCTCAACCGCATGATAGTTCTGCCCGCCTTTGACCTTGAACGTACTATAGTTCTCATTCTCTACAGCAACGCCAAAATCCTTCATGATATCCAAAGTAATGTCAATGTAAGGTTTTGAGACCAGTTCGCCTTTGATCCTGATCGTTGTATCATGCTCTATCAGCGGAGCGGCCATCAGCAAAGCAGTAAGGAACTGGCTGGAGATCGCACCGTCTATCTCAACTTCACCGCCCTCCAGACCGCAAGCCTCGATCAAAAGCGGAGGATACCCTTCGTTTTTTTCATACGTGATCTGCGCTCCGGCCTCTCTCAATGCATCGACAAGGTGGCCGATGGGGCGTTCTTCCATACGCGGTTCACCGGTGAGGCGGTATCTTCCTTTTCCAAGGCAAAGCGCCGCGCAAAGCGGCCGCATTGCCGTACCGGCATTGCCAAGAAAGAGCTCTTTGGTCTCACTGTGTACAAAAGCTCCCCCATTCCCTTCTACGATACATTCGGTTTTATCCTCTGAGAGCCGGTAGTTCACCCCTAAAACATTCAGGGCATTGAGCATATGGCGTGTATCATCACTCTCCAGAAGGTTGGTGATCTTTGAAGTGCCTTTAGCCAAAGCTGCAAGCAAGAGTGCCCGGTTCGACAGGCTTTTGGATCCCGGAAGGTTAACCTCTCCATCGATCTTTGAGATAGATTTAAGCGTGATAGAGTTCATCAATATCCCTATTTTTTCATACTTTCGATCTTATCGATCACGTTTTGAACAACCCAGTCAGGTGTTGAAGCACCGGCAGAGATCCCGCAGAGTTCTTTCCCCTCGAACCAGGAGGGATCCAGCTCCTGCTCATTCTCGATCAGGTAGCTCTCCTCGCAGTCACGTTTGCAGATACTGTGCAGCTGCTTTGTGTTGGAGGAGTGTTTGCCGCCGATGACGATCATCACATCCGCACGTTTTGCCAGCGCTGCTGCCGCATCCTGGTTTTCAAAGGTCGCATTGCAGATCGTATTGAAGACACGTACTTCTTTGCGTGTCAGGATCAACGCATTGACGATCTTGAGAAAATCTTCTGGCTTTCTGGTCGTTTGCGAGACCAGGGCTACTTTACCGCTAAGGGGCAACGATTCCAGCTCTTCTGCTTCAAGTACGATAAATGCATCCTCGGGGTTGACGGCATAACTTACCACCCCTTTGATCTCAGGATGGTTCTTGTCGCCAAAGATGATGATGGAATATCCCTCTTTACTCATTTTCTCGACGATCTGCTGAGGCGTTGTCACATAGGGGCAGGTCGCATCGATTACTCTGTTTTTCTGCGCTTTTAAAACTTCAAGTTCGTGTTTAGGGATACCATGCGTACGGATCACTACAGCATCATCGGCATCGATATCCTCAAGTGTTTCGGCCAAACCGATATTGAACCCCTCTTGGAGTCGATTGATCTCATCTTTATTGTGGATAAGAGGGCCATATGTTTTGCTTCCCTTATGCTCTTCTGCGATACGGATCGCCCGTTTGACACCAAAACAAAAACCGTAAGAGGAAGCCAGCTCAATTTTCATCATCTGCCTACCTGATTTGTGCATGAAATGCTTCTGCCAGCGCACTCATGATACTGTCCATTACTTTCTCGATATCACCCTCTTTGAGTGTATCTTCCATAGACTGGATAAAGAAACGGATCGTCAAACTTTTCTTCTCGCCCAGTTTTTCATCTTCATAGATATCTACCGGATACGCATCTTTCAGCATCGGAAGATCAAGACCCTTGATTACCTTTGCGACTTCATAGTAGAGGATCGATTTGTCGATCACTACGGAAAGGTCTTTATAGACCCCTTGGAATCTGGAAACCCCCTCGGCATTGATATGCTTTGGCAGCAGCGGGTCAAGATCGATCTCGGCAATAAATGTCACCGGGATATCGTAACTCTCCTGTACTGTCGGATGAAGCTTGGAGAGATACCCGCATACTCTGCCGTCCACTACGATCTCTGCAGACTGGTAGGGATGGATCAATCCATTACTTCTGCTGCAGGGCACCAGTTCAAACGCACCGATGATCGCACTGATCTTATCGACGAATGCAGCAAAATCGATCGACTTTGGTTTGCCTGCATTCTGCACACTTTCGCTCTCAGAATGTCCCGAAACAACAAAAGAGAGTACCTCTTTTTCCTGTCTCTGGGGATCAAATACCGTACCTATCTCAAAGAGGGGGATAGACTTTTTGGAGTAGCTTACATTCCGCTTCACTGCCTGCAGGAGGTTGGTCAGAATCGTGGTCCTGAGCGTATTCAGCTCCTCTGCGATCGGATTGGAAAGCTCCAGTTTCTCCTCTACTGTAGGAAAACCGTACTTTTCCAGTACCGTTTTTTGCGTAAAGATATAGCTTACATTCTCATAAAAGCCGCATCCTACAGCACGGTTTTTGAAGGCTTTTTTCACCTTGTACCTGTCCGACGTGGTATTGAGGCGGTTTGCTTCGGTAAATGCCAGCGGTTTTGCTTCGATATGGTTGATCCCGATGATCCTCACGATCTCTTCAGCCACATCCTGGACATTTTTGATGTCATGCCTAAAGAGCGGGATGGTTGCAGAGACCACGGTCTCATCTACCGAGCTGATCACAAATTCCAGATGCTGCAGAATCGAAACGATCCTGCTCTTCTCTATCTCCATACCTATAATCGATGAAATCTCTTTCGTATCCACCGCAATCGCCTCTTTCTCCCTGCTTACCTCCACACGGAGCGCACCCTCATAACAGGAGAACTCAAAATAGGTATCAAGCAGCATCGAGAGGTAACTGAGCCCGAAAGCCAAGTCGGGGTTGCTCCCTCTTGAAGTATAATAGTAGAGGTCATCCGTAACAAAAGAGGCTTCGGCACTCCAAACCGCTTCCACCATCACATCGGGGTTGATATAGCTGGCTTCTATCAGTATCTGATCGCTCTCATCAGTTGCTTTCGCCGTTTCATCCTGGTTGACACCGACTGTTGAAAACACTTTGCCGTTGCCTACAACTTCTACGATCCCTTTCT
The DNA here is from genome assembly GCA_028684885.1 of Sulfurovum sp. GTDB lineage: Bacteria > Campylobacterota > Campylobacteria > Campylobacterales > Sulfurovaceae > Sulfurovum. The sequence continues at coordinate 26,554 of JAQUFB010000003.1, forward strand.
CTGAGGAACGTACGGATACTGTGACCTTTTCATCTTTGCGGAAGAGGCTGCTTTGATAGGCTCGCAGTGCAATACCCGTCGTATGCATCGCATACTTCAGCATCGCATCGAGTTTCCCCTCTGTACTTTCATCGATCATCGCAAGCCTGAGGCTGATAAGGAAACTGCTGTGCGCCTGTTCAAGATTTGCCAGTTTATAGTAGAGGTCTGCATCGATCTCTCCCTCCTGGTGGATCTCCGCTTCTCTGGCAATACCGAGCTTCATCTTCTCTTCCTGCTTGTACTCAAATACCTTCAGTTCCCTGTCCAGCGCCACACTCAGGTCTCTGGCTACACCATAAATACTCAGACAGTCCCCTCGGTTTGCCGTGAGCTCAAGCTCAAAGATCGTATCGGCCACTGCAGGATATGCCCCCAGCTCTTTGCCGACTTCAAGGGCTCCGATACTCTCATCAAGGATCATAATCCCATCACCCATAGCAGGCAGCCCAAGCTCGGTAGAGGAGCATACCATCCCTTCGCTCTCAACACCACGCAGTTTAGCATGTTTGATCACAAAATCACCCGGCAACTCCGCACCGATCGTCGCAACGGCTACATACTCCGCATTCACCACATTGGCTGCGCCGCAGACGATCTGTCTTGTTCCCGTACCCACATTAATCTTGCATACATTCAGTTTGTCCGCATCGGGATGTTTTTCACAAGAGAGCACCTTACCGACAACCACTTTCTCCGGTATCGTAATCTTTTTGATGCTGTCTACTTCCAGCCCGATCGCATTGAAAGTCTTATAAAGCGTATCATTGGATACATCGCTAAGGTCTATAAATTCATTTAACCAAGATCTTGTTACTATCATCTAAACTGCTCCAACAAACGAATATCTCCTTCAAAAAGCGACCTCAAGTCAGGGATTTGGTGAATAAGCATAGCAATGCGCTCAATTCCCAAACCAAATGCGTAACCGCTTACATCGTCATATCCTACGGCTTTAAAGACGTTCGGATCGACGATCCCGCAACCGAGAATTTCTATCCAACCAGTGTGGGAACAGACACGACATCCGTCTCCACCACAAAATGGACAGCTAATATCAGCTTCAGCCGACGGTTCGGTGAAAGGGAAAAAACTCGGTCTGAAGCGCACTTCGACATCTCCGAACAAATAGCGCAGGAAATCTGTCAGAATCGCTTTGAGGTTCGCAAAACTGATCTTGCCTTTCTCATCGACGACCAATCCCTCTACCTGATGAAACATCGGTGTGTGTGTCACGTCATAGTCACGTCTGAAGACCGACCCCGGTGCGATCATACGGATCGGCGGCTTAGTCTCTAGCATCGTACGGATCTGTACCGGTGAGGTATGCGTACGAAGAAGGGAACCGTCACCGAAGTAGAATGTATCCTGCATATCGCGTGCCGGGTGGTACTTTGGCAGGTTAAGTGCTTCGAAGTTATGAAAGTCATCCTCTACCATCGGGCCGCTCTCGACTGCGAAGTTGAGCGCTATAAAATAGTCGATGATCTTATCCATCGTCTCCATTACCGGATGCAACGCTCCCTTCTGTACCTTGTTTCCGTAAAGAGAGACATCGATCGCTTCAGCTTTGAGAAGCTTCTCTATCTCTTCGGCCTTCAACGCTTCATAACGTGTGTCAAAACGCTCCTGCAGCACAGCTTTGGTTTGGTTGAGGCCCTCGGCAAATGCTTTCTTCTCAGGCCCCGGGATATCTTTCATCTTCGCAAACTCTGCAGCAAGCACACCCTTTTTGCCGAAAAGTTCCACACGTACTTTTTCCAGTGCTTCAAGCGACGCAGCCTGAACGATTTTCTCTTCTAATTCTTTCATACAATCCTCTGTAGATGACTTCTATGTATATTGCCGTGATTTTATCGAAAAGTTGCTAACAGTGGGATTTATTATGCTTTATCTGTGTTATAATTGCCCATGAAAAGCGTAATAAAGGACAAGCAGTATGTGTATATTTTGTAAAATCGTAAACGGAGAAATTCCGAACAATACCGTGCATGAAAGTGAGCATTTTCTGGCATTTCATGACCTCTATCCCAAGGCGCCCATCCATATCCTTATCATCCCTAAAATCCATGTAGAGTGTTTTCAGGAGGTAAGTGCAGAGACCATGGCGGGACTGACGCTCTTTGCACAGGAGGTCGCGAGAAAAGTAGGTATCGCCGAAACGGGATACAGGCTCATTACCAACAACGGAGAGGACGGCGGACAGGAGGTTTTCCATCTTCACTTCCATCTGCTCGGCGGTGCTAAACTCACCTGGGACCACTCCCACGAAGATGCACACAGAAGTATCTAGCCCTCTTCTCTCCCACTCTTTATCGGGAGATACTGGCTATGAGAGAATCACTGTTGCATGTTCTCTCATACCCATCTCTCTTCACTACCTTTAAAACAAGATAAATTTTATCCTATTAATCTACTAAGCACAATTCATGTATACTTATTCAATTATCATTGTATCTGGGGGTGGCAGTTTTGCCTGAGAAATACCCTTTGAACCTGATCCGGGTCATGCCGGCGTAGGAAAGAGCACTTTCATCACTTCAAAATTTCTCCCTCTCACCCGAAAATACACCGATAAATCTATAAATCGAGGATAGTATGATGCATACAAAACTGTTACCCCTGTCACTGATCACTGCTATGGCACTGCAAAGTGCGTATGCAGAGAGTACTACAGAACTTGACCCTATCGTGGTCAGTTCGGATTTCAGGGAGAAAAAACTCTCAGAAACAAACAATGCAGTCACAGTAATCGGAGAGGAGGGAATTTACGACAAAGCCTCTCAAGCATTTATCGAAACATTATCCAGTACGCCAAATGTAAATTTTACTACCGGTGCATCTAAAGCCAAGTTCATTCAAATTAGAGGAATTGGAGAAAGAGGACAATATCAGTATCCCCTCAATCCATCAGTTGGCCTAATAGTAGATGGGGTAGACTTTTCATATATCTCTTTGGGTGCATCTATGTTTGATGTAAAACAGATTGAAGTACTTAGAGGGCCACAAGGAACTACATTTGGGGCAAATGGATTAGCTGGTGTGGTAAGTGTGCAAAGTAATGAACCGACAAGAGAAACAGAAGGCCACATCGAAGCAACGGTAGGCAACTACAATACCAAAGCTTTTGGAGCTGCTATGGGTGGAGAAATCAATAAAAACCTCTTGGGAAGATTCTCGATCTATAAAAATACTTCTGACGGTTTTATGAAAAACAGTACCTATGATCGTGACGATACCAATAATATTGACGAACTGATAGCTAAAACACAATTACGTTGGTTCGTGTCAGAGAAGCATACGATTGATTTAAAGTACACTCATATAGATATCGACAATGGTTATGACGCTTTTACTTTAGATAATTCTTGGATATCAAAAGCTGACGAACCGGGTAAAGATAAACAGAAAACTGATGCACTTTTCATGCAATCCCAATACGAATTTGAAACAACGAATTGGATTACGAAACTTGAAGGCAGCAAAAGCGATATTTTGTATAAGTACGATAACGATTGGTCATATGCAGGTGCGATTGAAGACGGTGTAGTACAATATTCAGGGAGTGACTCATATGACAGAGAATACAAGAGTTGGAGTATAGATACAAAATTGCTTTCCGATGATGCACATAAAATATTTAACGGAACAACGGATTGGACCTTGGGGCTATATCATAAAAACCAGAAACAAAAATTAGCTAGGCTCGAAAGATATGAAGAGTGGTATACACCATTAAACTCAAAGTATGATACCAAATCAACTGCCCTTTATGGACAAATTAATACTCAAATCGATTCTAAACTATCCCTTGTTACGGGTTTAAGACTTGAGCAATGGGAAGCAAAATACAGTGACGATAATAATGACGATCTTAAATATGATGAGACAATAGCAGGTGGAAAGGTTGGATTAAACTATCAAATCAATCCATCTAACTTAATGTATTTAACTCTTTCTCGCGGTTATAAACCAGGTGGCTTCAATATTGAAAATCTCTTAACAGATGTAGATACTACTAGCTATGATACAGAATATTTATGGAATCTTGAGGCAGGTTATAACTCATCATATTTTGAAGGTAAACTATTAAGCCGTTTAAATATCTTCTATTCCAAACGTAAAGATATACAAATTGGCACGGACATTCAAGTAGAAGATAGCTATGAAACATATATTTCAAATGCATCCAGCGGACATAGTTATGGTTTAGAATCAAGTTTGGTATTCTTAGCAACTGATAATTTAGAGCTATACAGCAACATTGGCTTATTGAAAACAAATTTTGATGAGTATGATAACCAAAACGAAGAGGCTTATGATATCGAAGAAAGAGAATTTGCACAGGCACCGACATATCAATATGATATTGGATTTAAATACATGATTTCGGACAATTTATTAATAAAATCCAATATGACCGGTAGAGACAGTTTTTACTTTTCAGATGGACATGATCAAAAATCAAAAGCGTATAATCTTTTAAATGCAAGTATAGAATATATAAATGGCAACTGGAGTGCTATTCTTTGGGGTAAAAACCTGACTGATAAGGAATATGCAACGAGAGGATTTTACTGGGCCAATACTCCTGCTGATGACTGGGGCAACACTAAACTATATACTCAAAAAGGCAACCCAAGAACCTTCGGTCTGACCGTATCGTACGACTTCTAAGGAGCTACCATGCAGATCTCTGTAGATATCAGTCTCTACCCCCTCAAAGAGGGGTATGAGCAGCCGATCCTGGACTTCATCGCCGCACTGGAGAAAGAGCCGAACATAGCTATCGTACGCAATGAACTGAGCACCCAGATACACGGGGATTATGCTATCATTATGCCACTGCTGCAAGAGGAGATATATGCCGTTTTCGAGGAACTTCCCGATTCGGTATTTGTCCTCAAACTTGTAGGAAACAACCGCCAAGGTATCTATTAGATGAATGTTGATCTCGACGCCATACTCACCGCGTTTACTGCCATGCCCATAGGGGAGATCATCGCCGTCATACTCGGGATACTCTATATCATCCTCGCAGCAAAAGAGTCTGCATGGTGTTGGGTGTCAGGGTTTTTCAGTACCCTGATCTATACGATCCTTTTCTGGGAAGGGCAGCTGCTCTCCTCCGCACTCCTCAACTTCTACTATATGGGGATGTCAATCTACGGTTTTATCCTCTGGAAACGCGGCGAAGGAAGAGAGGAAAAATCTCTTGCCGTCACTTCCTGGCCGCTTTCCAGACATCTCTTCGCTATTGTGACCGGAGTGCTCTTCAGCCTTTTTGCCGGGTACCTTCTGACTGCCTATACCCCGGCACGCCTCCCCTATCTTGATGCTGTGGTCATGGTCTTTTCCATATTCGCGACCTGGATGCTCGCACAAAAGATACTGCAAAACTGGCTCTACTGGATGGTGATCGACGTTGCTGCGATCACACTCTACTGGTCGACAGGATACTACGTCACGATCATTCTTTTCACGATCTACGTCATACTCTCAGGCTATGGCTATTTCAGCTGGCGCAAGTCCAAGGCAGGTGTATAGATGGATCTTGAGCTGGAGGGCTGCCCGATTTTCCTGAAAGACCCGATCAAAACCCTCTCATTGCTCCCCGAGCAGGGGTATTGCAACATCAACTACCTGGCGATCACCGAAAATACACGCTATCTGCTGAGAAAGCTTCAGCCCAATCAAATAGACCGTGCCTTTGAGTACCGGGTACAACACCGAGCGCACCAAAGAAAACTCGGGGCAAAACCCGTTCACTATGATGCGGAAAACTACCTCATGATCTCGGATTTTTTGGAAGGGGAACACAAGAGCAGGCTCACCCCCAGGGAACTTCGTACCCTGGCTTCCACCCTGCGCAAACTCCACAAGATCAAGCTGAGAACCAGACCCTACAGACTCAAAAAAGCGTTCAAGCCCAGACATACCAAAGCGCTTCATGCGCTCAGGAAGCTCAACAGGGAGCCCAGAGAACTTGTCCTCACCCACCATGACCTCAATCCCAAAAATATCCTCTTTCACAACCAAAAAGTGAAGTTCATCGACTGGGAATATACCGGACTCAATGACCGCTACTTCGACCTGGCAACGATCGCAGCAGAGTACCACCTCACAAAAAGAGAGGAGCACTACTTTTTAAGAAGCTACTTCAAAAACAGCGCCAGGATCAACCTCAAAAAACTCCACCTCCACAAAGAGCTTTATACCATTCTCTGTTCTCTTTGGTTCAAAAACCTTGATGAAACAAAAAACTAGCAGATATACTTTATGCACTAAAAAATATATAAATCAAAATGGCAATTGAACCCTCTGAAAAATTATCTTCGTCATCCTGAACTTGATTCAGGATCTATGCATTTAGGGTGCTGCAAGCCTATGGATTCCGGATCAAGTCCGGAATGACGGTATTTTTCAGAGGGTTCAAGTACAGCTAGCGCCAGCCTCTTATGTTTTTATTTTATGTATGCCGCAGGTACTTTTTTGTAGTTCGTTGCCAGAGACTAGAACATTTTTTGTATACTTTAGCACTTATCGTGTCACCAAACAACCCATAAAAAAATAACACCAAACAACTTTTATATTAGATTAAAGTTTACTTTGCTATAGTGCGGATAAGTCCTTTCGGGGAGTCCAAAAGGCATCTATTTGCTAAGAGCGCAGACTTTTAGCAAATAGATGCCCAGTGGGCTGAGATGGCAGACGCCAGACCCGTTGAACTTGAACCGGATCATACCGGCGTAAGGAAGAAGGAAAGCAACGGCGCAATGACCCCTCAGGTTAGCCTGCCATTTTAGAACACTCCATGCATCATGATGCATATCTCTCTAAAAGCTGCAACTCCGTCTTTTTTACACACAATATATTCCAATATATGAGGTAAAAAAATGACAAAACGATTCCAGGACACATTAAGCGCTTCAAGCGACATTATCACCAGAGACCCCTTACCGGGATCACAAAAAGTATATTTCGAAGGGAAAATACACCCCGATATCCGTGTCCCCATGCGAAAGATCACACTGACCAATGACGATGTGCTGCATGTCTATGACACATCAGGCCCCTACACCGACCCAAGTGTTGAGATCGATGTGGAAAAAGGGATCCCCGCTATCCGTAAATCATGGATCGAAGCCAGAGGCGATGTGGAGGATTACCAGGGGCGTATCATGGCGCCTGAGGACAACGGCTACAACACCGAAGAGCAGCTCGAGTTCGTGACAGCCGGCTCCAAAGGGCTGGTACGTACACCGCTCCGCGCGAAAGAAGGGAAGAACGTTACACAGCTTCACTACGCAAGAGCGGGGATCATCACACCTGAAATGGAATTTGTCGCGATGCGCGAAAACCAGAACCTTGAAATGACGCGCACATACCTCAATGACGAGGAGAGAGAAGCAAGGCTCAAAGGCCATAGCTTCGGTGCGAACCTTCCCGAAGAGATCACTCCCGAGTTCGTAAGACAGGAAGTGGCCGCAGGACGTGCCGTCATCCCGTGTAACATCAACCACCCTGAAGTCGAGCCTATGATCATCGGACGTAACTTCCTGGTCAAAGTCAATGCAAACATCGGTAACTCCGCGACCACTTCATCGATCGCCGAAGAGGTAGAGAAGATGGTATGGTCGACAAGATGGGGTGCAGACACGGTGATGGACCTCTCTACAGGGAAAAACATCCATACAACACGTGACTGGATCTTACGTAACTCACCGACACCGATCGGAACCGTACCGATCTACCAGGCACTTGAAAAAGTAGATGGGATTGCAGAAAACCTTACATGGGAAGTCTTCAGAGATACACTTATCGAGCAAGCTGAGCAAGGGGTGGACTACTTCACGATCCATGCCGGATTGCTGCTTCACCATGTACCGATGACTGCGAAACGTGTCACAGGTATCGTCAGCCGCGGTGGTTCGATCATGGCAAAATGGATGATCGCGCATCACCAGGAGAACTTCCTCTACACACACTTCAGAGAGATCTGTGAGATCATGAAGGCGTATGACATCACCTTCTCACTGGGTGACGGCCTCAGACCGGGATCGATCGCCGATGCCAATGATGAGGCGCAGTTTGCAGAGCTCAAGGTACTTGGCGAACTGACCAAGATCGCATGGGAGTATGATGTTCAGACACTGATCGAAGGACCGGGACACGTACCGATGCACATGATCAAAGAGAACATGGAGAAGCAGCTTGAGTGGTGTCATGAAGCGCCGTTCTATACACTCGGGCCGTTGACTACGGACATCGCTCCGGGGTATGACCATATCACCTCGGGGATCGGTGCTGCGATGATCGGATGGTTTGGATGTGCGATGCTCTGTTATGTGACACCCAAAGAGCACCTCGGCCTGCCGAACCGCGAAGATGTCAAAGAGGGTCTGATCACCTACAAACTCGCAGCACACGCAGCAGATATCGCCAAAGGCCACCCGGGTGCAAGAGCGAGAGATGACGCGATGAGTCAGGCGAGATTTGAGTTCAGATGGCATGACCAGTTCAATATCGGTCTTGACCCCGAACGTGCAATGGATTACCACGATGATACGATGCCGATGGAAGCTGCGAAGAGTGCGCACTTCTGTTCTATGTGCGGGCCGAAGTTCTGTTCGATGAAGATCTCCCAGGAGGTAAGAGACTTTGCCGATGCACAGAATATGAGTATCGAAGAGGCAAAACAGAAAGGGATGGCAGAGATGTCCATGACTTTCCAGGCAATGGGGAGCGAGGTCTACATAGATCCGGAAAAAACAAATCAGTAAGGGGGTTTGTATGAAAAAAGTAGCGATTATCGGTGCGGGACTCCTGGGAAGGGTCACGGCACTCAACCTGTTGGAAAATGAAGATGTCGAACTGACGATCTACGAGAAAGCAGGATACGACGGTGAAGAAGCTGCCGCATCCACGGCTGCGGGTATGCTTGCACCCTTTGCCGAGCTCGAGACTGCAGAGTCAGTGATCCTGGACCATGGAATGCGATCGATCAAACTCTGGCCTGCGATCCTGGAGAAGATCGGTATCCCCGAAGCCTACCAGCAGACAGGAAGCATCATCACTGCACACCCGCAGGACCAGGCCGAACTCGACCGCTTCATCTCTACGCTGCATGCCAAAGTACCGGCAGCAGAAGGGATCAGGACGCTGGACAACCGTGCACTTGTGGAGCTGGAGCCTTCGCTCAAACACCATACACAGGCATACCACCTCTATGCAGAGGGGCAGGTCAACTCTGCGATGTTCATAGAGGCATCGACGAAGTATCTGCTGGATCACCCCAGGGTGACATGGTATGAAAACCACCCGGTCGATGAGGGGCTCAGTGATGTAGATACCTTCAATGCTGTTCACGGTACAGACTTTGACTGGGTCTTTGATACACGCGGTCTGGGTGCCAAAGCGGATATGCCTGATCTTCGCGGTGTACGCGGCGAGGTCTTCTGGCTGGATGCGCCCGAAGTGGATATCAGCAGGCCGACCAGGCTGATGCACCCGCGCTACAAGATCTATATCGTTCCGCGCGCCAACCACCGTTTTGTGATCGGTGCTACGGAGATAGAGAGCGAGGATGACTCACCGATGTCGGTACGCTCTTCCCTTGAGCTGCTCTCAGCGGTCTACAGTATGCACCCGAGCTTTGCCGAGGCGCGTATCGTCAAGACAAAAACAGACTGCCGTCCGTCACTGGAGGACAACCTCCCCCGTATCGAACAGCACAAAGGGTTTACCCGTATCAACGGTCTTTACCGCCACGGCTATCTGCTAACCCCTGCCATTGTAGAGGAGGCGCTAAACACCGGCATCAGGAGAGGCGCATGACGATCTACGTGAACGGTGAGAAAAAAGTTTTTGAAAAAGAACAGATGAGCGTGAGAGAGCTGCTTGATGCGCTTCAGTACAAAGAGGGATTTGCCGTGGCACTCAACACCACTTTCGTACTCAACACGACGTATGAGACAACAATGATCAAAGAGGGGGATGTACTTGACATCCTCGCACCTGTACAAGGAGGCTGAGATGAGCCATACAGATATGATAGATACACAAAACGACAAATGGATACTTGAAGGCAAGGAGTTCGACTCACGCATGATGATCGGGTCGGCACTCTACCCTTCCCCCAAAGTGATGAAAGAGGCGATCGAAGCGTCAGGTGCACAGATCGTCACCGTATCCCTGCGCCGCCAATCCGGCGGTGACAAAGGGAACCCTTTCTGGAAAATCATCAAGTCCCTGGGTGTCCAGGTCCTGCCAAATACCGCAGGATGCCACACCGCGCAGGAGGCGATCACTACTGCAATGATGGCGCGGGAGGTCTTCGGCACCAACTGGATCAAGGTAGAGGTGATAGGCAACCAGTACAACCTTCAGCCCGACCCCTTCGAACTGGTTGAAGCGACCAAGGTCCTTGTCAAGGAGGGGTTCAGGGTACTGCCCTATACGACGGATGACCTTGTCCTCGCACAGAGACTGGTCGATGCAGGCTGTACCACACTGATGCCGTGGGGTTCGCCGATCGGATCGGGAAGAGGTCTGATGAATCCCTATAACCTCAAAGCGATCCGCAAACAGTTCCCGAATCTTCAGCTGATCGTAGATGCAGGGATAGGCAAACCCTCCCACGCGATCCAGGCGATGGAGCTCGGATATGACGGGATACTGCTCAACTCCGCCGTTGCCCTTGCGCACGATCCTGTCCAGATGGCAAGAGCCTTCAAGCATGCCCTCACAGCAGGCAGACTCGGCTACAAAGCGGGAGCGATGCAGGAGCGGGACATGGCATCTCCATCCACACCGACCATCGGTACGCCTTTCTGGCATCAAGCCTGATTGCTATTCCCGGTTCACCGGGAGTTCTTTTCACTATATTGCCATCAACTCCGCAAACCAGAGAAATGTAAAAAAGCCGATGATATCCAGTGCGGTGATCACGATCACAGAACTGGCAACCGCAGGATCGAAATTCATTCTTTTCAGCAGTATCGGCACGGTTGTTCCCAATACACCGGCCAACACCAAACTCACAAACATGGAAAGTCCGATCGCAACGGAGATATTCCCATTCCCGAACCATAACTGTGCAGCGATACCGCTGGCAGTACCAAAAAGAAGCCCATTGGTCAGAGAGATACTGAGCTCTTTTTTAAAGATAGGCCGAAGCAGTTCAAAATTGATATTGCCCAGAGCCATCTGCCTTATGATCACCGTCATCGTCTGGACAGAAGCGGTCCCCGCCATATTGGCAACGATAGGCAGCAGGATCGCCAGTGCCACCATTACAGAGAGTACCTCTTCAAAGATCCCTATCACAAGCGATGCAACGATCGCATTGGCCAGGTTGATCCCCAGCCATATAGAGCGTGTTTCAGTCGATTTGAGAAAGCTCTCCTGTATCTCTTCGGCCTTATGCAGCCTGCTGAGATTGTAGATCTGTTGCGTAGCACTCTTCTGCACTGTATCCACGACATCATCATGGGTGATACGCCCCAAAAGATGGCCTTTGTTATCAAGTACGGCCAACGTAGGAAGGTCATACTTGCTCACACTCTCGATCACCTGATCGATACTCTCATGCGCAAGTACACTATATGACTCGGGATACCTATCGATGATATGATCAAATGTCTGATCCGAATTTTCTATCAGAAGGTCATCTATCGGGATGGCTTTGATGAACTTCCCTCTTTCATCGGTCACATAGACCGACTGTACCGTACCCAACCCCTCTCTCTTGAGCTCAGCCAATATCTCTATGGCCTCAGCGATACTCTTGTAGCTTGGCACCACAAAGAGCTCCGTCTGCATCAACGCACCGGCCTGATCCTCCGGATAGGTCATAAGCTTAGAGATAACTTCTTGTCTCTCCGGGCTTAAAAGCGCATAGACCTTCCGGCTCTTCTCCTTCTCTTTCTTTGCAACGGTCAGAAAAAAATTGGTCGCGTCATCACTGTCCAGTGCTTCGATGATCCGGGATAGCCTCACCTCATCACTTTCACGGATATAATCGACCTGAAAAGGGAGGGGAAGCTCCATCAGTATCTCCGCCCTCAGCTCCGGGGAGAGGAGATTGATATAGGTGAAGAACTTCTCCTCATCATGCTGTTTGAGCACTTCCAGAAAAGCCGCATGGTCTGCGTCGCTCATATGCACATCATAGGTGCCTTTTTCAAGCTTCTCAAGGTAGAGGTCCAGAGACTTTATATCCATACGCTCACTTCCCATCATTGTTCCTCCGTGTTAAGGAGATACGATAGCATAAAAGCGATAAAATATAAACTTTGATTCATGTACTGCTACCTGGAGACTATGTCATTATCGAAATGATGATCTTTCCCCGCACACTACACACTCACAGTGCTATAGTCACACTATGAAGATCAATATATGTAAAAAATTTCCCAAAATAAAAAAGTTTGAGAAAAAGCTTTCCAAGGCTTTTCCTGATACTTCCATTCAAGTCAAATCCTGCATCAATATGTGTAAAAGGTGTAAGTCTCAGCCTTTAGCAAAAGTAGACGGGGTGAAGGTGAAGGCTAAGAAGGTTGAGAAGCTTATTGAGAAGATAGAAACTCTCTAATGTCATCAAAATATACTATAATAGTTTCAACTATCCAAAAAGGGGGGGAATAGATATGATCGATAAAGACTCTATACTGGAAGCCTATTACTTTCGTCATGCTTGCAAAGTTTTCGATACAGACAAAAAGATACCTAATGATGAGTTTGCATTTATCTTGGAAACCGCCAGGCTCTCACCTTCATCATTCGGGATGGAGCCCTGGAGGTTTATTGTCATCACTGACCCGGAGCTCAAAGCCCGGCTCAAACCACACTGCTGGCATCAGGAACAGGTCACCTCATGCAGTCATTTGGTCGTAATACTCACCAAGACTGCGGCTATAACAAATGACACCTATACCACCAAGATGCTAGGACGCTTAGTCAAGGACAAAAAGGAAGTAGAAGGTCTTCTCAATTTCTTTAAAAGTTTTCTCAAAGAGAAGATTACTAGATTTGTTACGCGTTACTTCTACAAAAAGTTTACCGAAGATCGCCCGATCTATGAGTGGTGTGCCAGACAGTGCTATATCGCAGCCAGCTCCATGGCTACGAGTGCTGCGATGAGAGAAATAGACAGCTGTTTTATGGAGGGATTCAAGAAAGAGAAGGTCGAAGATGCGCTGGATATCGATACAGATCAGGAGGAGATAGCTCTGCTCCTTGCTTTTGGCTATCGTGTCAATGAACAGCCTAAAAAACACAGACTTTCTTTAGAGGAGATCGTTGAGTTTAAAGAGTAGTTCATTCTTCCCCTGCCTCTTCACTCCTAATCTCCTAAGTAGTATTAAAAAATATAATCCTACGATGAAACATATAGGTAACTGGAAAGATAGAAAACAAAAAAATGATGATTCATCCGACTTTTCGGGGAGGTCCTCATGAAGTAAACGTCATATCAGAAGATGAGTTTATTTTTAAATTTTTTCCAGAGATACAACTGAATGATATTGTTTGCGAAATAATGTGGCTGTTATTGGAAATTTTATGAAAATATGGGTTCCCTATCTTCTTGATATGGAACCCACTGGAGATTAGGAGAGTATCTCTTCTATCGTGATATAGTCGCCGACTCTCCCTGTCATCTGTTCTACATCCGTATTGACCGGAAGGGTTTTCTTGCCTGGCTGCCATCCTGCAGGACATACTTCACCGGTCTTTTCTGCATGCTGCCACGCTCTGACCTGTCTGAGGAACTCGTTGACGTTTCTTCCCACCATCGGTGCCTGTACTTCCTGCGCTACGACAGTCCCTTCAGGGTTGATCAGGAATCTTCCTCTAAGAGCGATCCCCTCCTCTTCGATCATCACACCGAATGCTCTGCTCACTCTGCCTGTAGGATCGGCACCGATCGTAAGCTTAAGCCCTTTCAACAACGGTTCCGTCTCGACAAATCTTTTGTGCGAGAACTTTGTATCCGTAGAGACTGCAAGGATCTCAACACCCATCTCCTGGAACTCGTCATATTTCGCGTTCATAGCCGCGATCTCTGTAGGACATACGAAAGTAAAGTCTGCCGGGTAAAAACATACCACATGCCACTTACCTGCATAATCTTCACTCTTTACGTTTGTATAGTGACCTGTTTTAGCATCATATGCATCCATGGCAAATTCCGGTGCTTTTCTTAGTACTAAAGATGAACTCATTCTATTTTCCTTTTTTTCTGTATTAATATTGTTATTCTGTTCCGAAACGTTTTGCGTTTCTTCTATCGGTTTTGAACCTGTATCACAAGCCATAATCAATCCTTTCTATAAAGGATAAAAATTATCCTTTGATAAAAATTATTTTATATGAACTTTCCTTAAACTTTTATAAATATAGGTAAAAAATATCATTCTCTTTACATTTTATTATAATTTGCATGAGAATAGCTCTTGGAAGCTTGATTTTTGTGAAAAAGTTTTCTACAGCTTTATAGGAATGTAGTAGCTCAACTCAAACTTCTCATCCTCGGATAAAAAATGGTTCTTGTGGTAGATGGCATACGAGGGGTTTGTGGTGGTTTCATAGCCGCTTTGGATCAGCCAGTCAAAATAGACCCAGTTCATAAACCGCAGCACATCCCCGTACACTCCGCCAAAATCAAACTTTGCATAGACCCCTTTGGGGATATTGAGGGTCGGGAGGGTCGGATTTTCAAGTTTTGTTTCCAGGGCGATACATGCGATGTATTGGCACTCGTTCAAGGGTATAATGGTCGGGTTGTCATGATGCATTCCTATCTGGGCGACATTGTAGAGTTCGTTGCTGAGTACCCAGGTCTGTAGCTTCTGCCATGTCTCTTTGATGGACCGGTCATACCCCTGGTGGCGAATGTAGTACACCTGCATCTCGGGCATTTTTACGATGGTCGGTTTGAGCGAACTGAAGTCGGCGGTTGACTTGGCAGCGCTGCTTGATCTCCTGAGAATATTTTTGATATAGGAGGTGTAGCCGTCGTTTCTCCACTCCTTCGGTGTCATCAAAAATCTCTCTTTAAATACTTTGGTAAAAGCGGTCTGCGAAGAGTAGCCGCATATTTTGGCTATCTGCGTGATGGTGGAGTTTCTGTTTGTCAAAAGCAGGCTTGCCGCTTTTTGCAGCCGTATCGATCTGATCGTTTCATAGATAGTTCTGCCAAACTCTTTTTTGAAGATACGGTGCATGTGAAACTTGCTTACATGGAACTCTCTGCTGAGCTCATCCAGCCGGATATCCGTATCGATATATTTATAGATATAGTAGATGATATCATTGGCGATCTTGGTATGCTGCTGTATCGTATCTTTTTTCATATCCCATTATAGCAATATTAAAAATTATTTCAAGCAATATCAAATAGTTTTATACGCAATTAAAATGGAGAATAAACGCTCTCATTCTACTACAATGGTGAAAAAATAAAAGGATAGAGAGTGAAACGCTCATTTATACGTGAGATACTCGAATCGATCGACAGCGATACCATCTCTTTTGCCGGAGGACTGCCGGATGAGAAGCTCTTCCCGCTTGAAGATCTGAGAAAAGCAAGTGAAAAAGTATTTGACAATCCTCAAAACCTGCAATACACCATCAGCAACGGCATCCCCTCCCTCAGGGAAAAGATAGCCGGTTTTTATAACAAAGAGGGCTTTGAGACCAAAGCTTCCAATATCCTTATCACGACAGGAAGCCAGCAGGGTCTTTTTATCATTGCCAAATATTTTCAAAACACGAAAATCATCGTGGAAGAGCCGTCCTACCTTGGTGCCGTCAATGTCTTTCGGATGAACGGCCTGGCGATGCAAAGCGTTCCCCTGGCATATGACGGTATTGAGAGCGGGCAGTTTGAAGATGGTTATTCCGATACAAAGCTGGCATACCTTATTCCGGATTTTCAAAATCCCAAAGGATCTCTTTACAGCAGCGAAAAAAGGTGTGAAGTGGCAAAGAGTGTCCTGAAACATGGCGGCTATCTCATCGAGGATGCACCCTACAGCGAACTCTACTTTGATCAGAAAATGCCAAGCATCAGCAGCCTGATCCCCGACAACAGTTTCCATCTGGGCTCTTTTTCAAAGGTACTTTCTCCGAGTTTGAGGATAGGATGGGTAAGGGCAAATGAGGAGATGATCAAAAGGCTTACCATGATCAAAGAGACCATCGATCTGCATAGTTGCGGGATTTCCCAGTATATACTCGATCACTATCTGGAAGATCTTAACAGCTATCAGAATCACCTGGACTCCTTGAGAGGTGCCTATAAAGCAAAGATGCATGTTTTTACGAAAGCGCTGCAGGAAAACTTAAAAGACTTCCAATTGGAAGCACCCAAAGGGGGCATGTTTGTCTTCGGTTCGCTGCCCGGTGTTGATACCTTTGAGTTGGTACAAAAGTGCATCAAAGAAAAAGTTGTGTATGTCCCGGCAAACCAGTTCTATCTTGATAAGCCCATCAGCGATGAGATCCGGTTCAATTTTACCTATACTGCCCCACATGAGGTCGAAGAGGGATTGCAGCGCATCAACAAAGCATTGAAGGCATTAAAAAGAGAGTACCGGACCGGTAACGGCCCAGACCGAAAGGGGACCATTGCAACCGTTAAGGCTTGATCAGAATGGGTGTCCCCACCTTGATATACTTCAGTACTTCGTCCATATCGCTGTTGTAAAGTGCGATGCATCCCGCAGTCCAGTCGGTACGCTGTTTGAAAAATGACTTCAACCATCCCTGGTTGTTCGGCTGACCGTGGATCATGATCGAACCGCCGGGACTTTTACCGATTTTTTGGGCATTGCAGCAATCGGTTGCATTGGGATATGAAATATGCAGGGCTTTATAAAAGGAGCTATCGAGTTTAAGATAATCAAGCCTATAGTAGCCCTCCGGCGTTTTTTGGTCACCTTGCACTTTTTTGTGGCCTACAGGATTTCCGCCCAGAGCAATATTGAAGGCTTTTAATATCTTTCCTTCATGTGAAAGATAGAGTTTTCTTTCTGATTTTACTACGGTAACCAGATCTGCTTTCATCTCCTGTGAGCTTGAGAGCGGTTCAATATTTGCAAAAAGAAAAATCGGAGCGATAACAAAGATAAAGAGATATTTTTTCATAACAATCCTTTAACGGGGTCTGCATCATATTAACGATCAAAAAGCAGGGGAGAGAAGAAGGCAGAATAATCCTCATGTATGGGGAAAATATACCTTTTGGGGTGTGCGGTCTGGCGATCTTTAACATAAAGACCCATGACTTTCTGTCCTTGCTTCACAACAAGTTTAGCTTTTAACATTAATATTTGTATACATTATACTTCATAAATATTAAATAAAAATAAGATCAGTTATTTTCATGCCGTTCGTTTCCCCCTACTCTCGCGATATGGGATCAGCAAAAAGATTACCTATCGATACACTGATCAGAGTTAAATTAATAAAAATTTAAGTTTTATTTTGTATTAAGTTTTATTATATATAATTTCACCTGACTTCAATAAAAGAGACAATTTTTCTCTCTTAATCTCCCAAATCAAAGTTTTATCACAAAGGAGCAAACATCGAAGTACTAGCCTATACAGTTATTACATTTATCACTCTCATGTTGATGGTGGCCGGAGCAAAACGTACCGCCTTCACCCGACAGCTACTTGTACTGCTCAGCCTTCTCTTCTTGGGTACCACCACCGCTGAAGCTGCTTACGAACGCATAGCAAAACATGCCGGAATAAATCACCAAACATTTGAAAATATCGTGAAGAAGATCGTCAAGGTAGAGTCTACTACGGGCAGCTATCATATTGAAAATAAAAAAAGCGGTGCCCATGGACGCTACCAGATCATGCCGAAAACAGCCAGACACTATTCGCAAAAGCTCGGTATCCCTTACAGTCAATGGAAACAGCCGCGAAATCAGGACAGAATCTTTCAGGCGATCCTCAAATCCAATATCCAAGAACTGAAAAAAAACGGCATCAAGATCAATGCATTTACCATCTACGGGGCGCACCAGCAGGGTGCAGGCGGTTTCAATGCCATTATGAAAAACAAAAAGCTTACAAGAAGCCTGGAGAGAAATCTCCGATACAACCTTCCCAAGAAACTGAGAAAAACACACCGTTCAAGACTCGTAACGGTATGGAAAGAGTATTGGCAGGAGAAGCTTGC
>JAQUFB010000056.1 GCA_028684885.1 Sulfurovum sp.
GCCTGATGGAACATAATGACATCCAGATATCCCTCGCATACAATCAGTTCTTTTTTACTGTAGATACTCTCTTTGGCCAGATGATAACCGTAGAGAAGCCTGGACTTGTTGAAAAGTTTGGTTTGCGGGGAGTTGATATATTTTGCCGGATGGTTGGTGATCGTCCTGCCGCCGAACCCTACGATAGAAGCTGCAGGCGAATAGATCGGGAAGGTGATACGTTCAACCAGCCTTGCATAGTATTCCCCTCTCTCTCCCTGCGCGATCACTCCTGCTTCGGCAGCCTGGGGTTTGGGCAGCATCGTTCTTTGCAGGAACTGCATCACCTGCCCTCCCGAAGGGACATAACCGATGCCGAACTTCTCTATCGATGCGGCACTGATGCCCCGGTCTGCAAGATATGTCTGTGCCGTCGGATTCTGGTCGAGATTTTTCACATACCAGGTCTGCACGGCTTCCAGCACACGTTTGGCGTCACTGTAGTCCGAACTCCCCTTGGTATAGCGCAGAGAGAAGTTGTACATCGACGCCAGTTTTTCTATCGCTTCGGGGTAGCTCAGCTTCTCTATCTCCATTACAAACTTGATCGTATCTCCCCCTGCCCCGCAGCCGAAACAGTGGTAGATCTGTTTGCTTGGGCTCACCACGAATGAAGGGGTCTTCTCTCCATGAAAAGGGCAGTTCGCTTTGTAGTTGGCGCCGGCTTTCTTCAGCTCTATATAGTTGCCGATCACATCTACGATATCGATACTGTTTTTAAGGGATTCTATGGAGGCATTATCTATCATAATGGCATTATATCTAATTGGGTATAATCTACGATAGAAATTAAAAATTAAAAATTAAAAATTAAAAATTAAAAATTATGGATTAGGGATCAGGAATGGCGGATATTCACAACACTTCACCAATCAAAGCTTTCTTCCGGAAAGCAAACCGACACTATTCATTATTCACTATTCACTATTCACTCCAGCCATCTATAAGGGTGGTATAGCGTGGAAAACATACTGCCGGCATACAATGACCCCCTTTTCAGTATCCTGCTGATCATCGTTATCGCCCTGATACTCTCTTTGGTGACCTATGGGTGGGGAGTCTATCAGCAGCAAAAAGAGCAGGGAAATCTCCTGAAATTCCTGGAGAAATTTGACACCTCTGAGTGTATGCTGGACACGACCTCTATGCCTTTTGATACGCATATGCTCAAACCGCTTGCCCTGCTCGCGCAGGCATTTGACAATGCGGGAGAGTATCATAAAGCGATCAGTATCTATCTTTATCTGATCAAAAGTCTCCAGGAGGAGAGCCCAAAGCTTGAACTGATGGAAAAACTGGGCAAAACCTACTTTCATGCCGGTTTTCTGGAGCGTGCAAAAAGCATCTATGAAGAGGTGCTTCGCAAGAAACCGCGCAATGTCAAAGCGCTCTATATGCTTGAAGTGGTCTATGAGCAGATGCAGGACTTTCCAAAAGCCGGAGAAGTGATCGAACCGCTGGAGACCATGGGCGAACAGACACAGACGCTCAGGCGGTTTCTCGCTTTCTCGGAACTCGTAGCCGACAAAACCCTCCCCAAAGAAGAGAAGGTCAAAAAACTTTTGCAGCTGCTTGGAAAAGAGCCGGGCCTTTACCGGGAGATCATCAGCGTACTTTTCCATCTGGATACCCAGGTGGCATGGCAGGCCCTGGATACCGCGCGGATCAAAGAGATCATCGACATCCTCTGGTTCTTACCCCAGTCACAACTGAGTTTGGATATAATTGCAGAAAATAAACAACTGAAAACACTCTACTATGCCAAGGGATACACGTTCGAGCCGGCAGCCTCGAGCGGGATATTCGCACTGGATATGCTGGCAACGGCAAAAGAGAACGGCTTTAAAGAGGGAGACCTGCATTTTACCTATCTGTGCACCAAATGCAAACAGAGCTTTCCCATCGCATTTAAACGTTGTCCGAACTGTATGGCACTGCACACGGTAGAAGTCGAGGAACACATTGCAAAATCAGACCCGAAAACAGATTACTCTCTATTCTGACGGCTCCAGCCTCGGAAACCCAGGTCCCGGCGGCTATGCCGGGATACTGGAGTACAGAGGCAAACGCAAAGAGTACTATGGCGGAGAAGTGCATACCACCAACAACAGGATGGAGCTGCGCGCCGTCATCGAAGGGCTCAAGCTCCTGAAAGAGCCGTGCCGCGTAGAGGTGGTCTCCGACAGCTCTTATGTGGTCAAAGCGATCAATGAGTGGCTTGCGGGATGGCAAGCCAAAGGATTCAAAAAGGTCAAAAATGTCGATCTCTGGGAAGCCTACCTTGAGGCTGCAGGACCGCATCAGGTACACGGGACATGGATACGGGGCCATGACGGCCACCCCGAAAACGAACGCTGCGATGAGCTTGCCCGGAGCGAAGCAGAACGCATACAACAATCACTAAAAGAGGAGATTCTATGAGCCATTACAGCCAACTGGAAGAACGGCTAAACTATACATTTGATAACAAGCAATTGATTATTGAGGCTTTGACACACAAAAGCTACAAAAAGCCTTACAATAATGAGCGGCTGGAGTTCCTGGGGGATGCGGTACTTGACCTGATCGTCGGAGAATACCTTTTCAACAAATTCAAAACCTCCGATGAGGGGATACTCTCCAAGATCAGGGCCTCCCTCGTCAATGAACAGGGCTTTACCATGATCGCAAGAACGATCAGACTGGGAGAGTATATCTATATCTCGGCAGCCGAAGAGAATAATAACGGGAGAGACAAACCCTCCCTGCTTTCCAACGCATTTGAGGCTGTGATCGGTGCGATCTACCTTGAAGCAGGCCTTGAAAAAGCCAGAGAGATCTCGATAGCACTTATAGAGGAGTGTCACCCAAAGATCGACCTTGATTCTCTCTCAAAAGACTTCAAGACCGCCCTTCAGGAACTTACCCAGGCCACGCACGGAGTCACACCGACCTATGAGTTGCTTGACGCTTCCGGCCCCGATCATAAAAAAGAGTTTGTAATCGCCGTAACTCTGGACGGGAAAACGATCGCCAAGGCGAAGGGAAGAAGCAAAAAAGATGCCCAGCAGAAGGCTGCAGAGATTGCATTGGGAAAACTGAAGAGTCAATGATCACCGCTAAAGAGCGTCGGCGATCTGCCCCTCTTTCAATCAGCACAGAATGAAGGAACTTAAAAAATGAATACCTTTGGGAAAAAACTGACACTGACCACCTTTGGCGAGTCGCACGGAAAAGCTATTGGATGTATCCTTGACGGCGTACCTGCGGGACTCGCGATCGACGAGGCGTTTATCCAGTCAGAACTGGACCGGAGAAAACCGGGCAAAAGCAAACTGGAGACCGGGCGCAAAGAGGATGATATCGTAGAGATACTCTCAGGGGTCTTTGAAGGCATCAGTACCGGTACACCGATCGCGATGATCATCTTCAATACCAACCAGAAGTCAAAAGATTACGACAATGTCAAGGATCTTTTCCGCCCCGGACATGCGGATTTTACCTATTTTCACAAGTACGGTCTGCGCGACTACCGCGGCGGCGGAAGAAGTTCGGCACGTGAAACCGCGGCCAGAGTGGCCGGAGGTGCGATCGCCAAACTGATGCTGCGCGAACTTGACATAGAGATCCGGAGCGGGCTGTGTGAAGTCGACGGTATCAAGGGGGAAGTACAGGACTTTGAGTATGCAAAGCGTTCCAAAATGTACGCCCTTGACCCGAACAAAGAGGCAGAGCAGGAAGCGGCGATACTCAAAGCAAAGGAGGCACATGATTCGGTGGGCGGCGTGGTACTCACTACCGCAACAGGCGTACCTGTCGGACTTGGTGAACCGCTCTACTACAAACTCGATGCGATACTGGCGGAAGCGATGATGGGGATCAACGCAGCAAAAGCCGTGGAGATCGGTGACGGTGTCGCTTCTTCCCATCTCAAAGGGAGCGAAAACAACGACCAGATCACTTTGGAGGGTTTCAAAAGCAACCACTCCGGCGGGATGCTCGGAGGCATCAGCAACGGCGATACGATCATTGTGAAAACATATTTCAAACCGACCCCGTCCATCTTCCGGGAGCAGGATACGATCACGACACACAATGAAGCGGTCAAGTGCAACCTGAAAGGGCGCCATGACCCATGTGTAGCGATCAGAGGAGCCGTCGTTTGCGAAGCGATGATGGCACTCACCCTGGCCGATATGGCGCTGCTCAATATGGGCAAAAAGATGGATCATCTCAGAGAGATTTATACACGATAATATGATCCATTCAAGAAGTAATCTTCGCTGTAATCACTAGAATGATCAGAAGAGCGTTGGCTCATCCAATGCTTTGATCCGGAAAGTGGTACGGTGCACTGCGCACCTGTCATACTTCGCCAGTGCTTCGATATGCGCCTTGGTGCCATACCCTTTGTGCTTCTCAAACCCATATTCCGGATATTTTTGGGCAAACTCCAGCATCTCCCTGTCTCTGGTGACTTTGGCAAGGATGCTCGCGGCACTCACCTCTTCGACTTTATCATCGGCTTTCACCATCGTCGTGATATTATCCACGCCGAAGGTGCTGTTCCCGTCAAACAGGTAGTGGCATTCACAAAGATGTTGCTGGATTGCCTTAAGCCCTTGCTGCAGGCATCTGGAGATACCCAGTTGATCCACCTGCTTCGCTGAAAAGCGGACAATGTGGTGACGGCTGTTTTGCCTGATCAGGTCAAAAAGCGCTTCCCGTCTCTTCTCTGACAGTTTTTTGGAGTCCATCAACCCCTCTACCCTGCCTGTTAAGACCACACCCGCTATCACCAGTGAACCCGCGATAGGCCCCCGGCCTGCTTCGTCTATCCCGCAAAGGGGTTTGCTGTTTTCTGCTTCCATACCTGGCATTATACCTTTGCTCCATTGAAAGAGAGGCTACTCTTTTTTCAAAAGCTCCAGGAACGCCTCTCCGTAACGCTCATACTTCACCTCGCCGATCCCATGTACCTGGAGCATCTCCTCTTTGGTGACAGGTTTTTTGGCACTAAGGTCCTTCAGTGTTTTGTCCGAAAAGACAATATAGGGCGGAATACTATTCTCCTCGGCAATCTGGGCCCTAAGATCGCGCAGCTTGTCAAACAGCTCCGCATCATAGTCGTCAAAGAAGGTGACTTTGCGTTTCGGTGCTGCTTTCTGGAGGCTCAGGCGCTCTTTTTTGATCTCGATGGCATGTGCACCCTTCAGCACCTCCACCCCGAAAGGTGTCAACCGGTATACCTTAAACTCACCCTGTTCCACTGCGCCAAGCTCCAGCAGTTTGTCACCCACTGTCAACCACTGATTCCTGCTGAACTCCTCACCGATACCGTAAACCGTCGTCTTGTCATGGCCGTTTTTCAGAACGCGCTGTTCTTTGCTGCCCCGCAGTACATCGACAAGATAGTGTAGCCCGAAGTTCTGCCCGGTGCGATAGATCGCCGAGAGCAGCTTGCGCGAAGCTTCGGTGATATCAACCCTCTGCATGTCTGTTGCGGTACAGTTGTCACACTTCTCGCTGCATACCTCTATCCTGTCATCAAAGTAGGCCGCGATGCTTTGGTGCCTGCAGCTCTCGGAATTCGCAAAACGGACCATCGCATCGAGTTTGTCAAACGCATGCTGCTTATAGGGGGTATCGGGAAGCGCTTCGATAAATGACTTTTGCTGGACGATATCCTGGGCAGAGAAGAGCAGCAGTGTCTCGGAGTCCAGTCCGTCACGCCCTGCACGTCCTATCTCCTGATAGTAGTTCTCAAGCGTCTTTGGCAGACTCAGATGCACCACAAAGCGGATGTTACTCTTATCGATACCCATGCCAAATGCGATCGTGGCCACCACGATCTGTATCCTGTCCTCCACAAACGCCTTGTAGGTACGGTTCTTCTCCTCGGTACTGAGACCCGCATGATAGGCCTGTGCCTCGATCCCCTTGGTCTGGAGGAAGTGGGCAACCGACTCGGTCTGTTTTCTTGAAAGCGTATAGATGATGCCCGAGCTGTCCCGGTGGCTTTTCAGAAACTCCAGGAGCTGCTCACGCCCGTCTTTGATGCGGTGCTGTGCCTGGATGGTCAGGTTGCTTCTGAAGAGCGAACCTCTCACTCTTTTAGGTGACCGAAGCCGCAGGTTCTCAGCGATATCCTCTTCGACGACTTTAGTCGCCGTGGCGGTGAATGCCGCGATGGGCGTATCGGGGAAACGTTCTTTCAGCAGGGAGAGCCCGCGGTAGTGCTCACGGAACTCATGCCCCCACTCACTCACACAGTGCGCCTCATCGATCACAAAGAAGTTGAGTGGAAGCTGCTGCAGAAAATTCAGAAAATAGGGGTTGAGCAGACGCTCGGGAGCGACATAGAGCAGTTTGATCTTCCCTTGTTTCAGCTGTGACTCTGTGCGCTGGGACTCTTCGGGCGTCTGCATCGAACTGAGCATCGCGGCAGTGATGCCGTTGGCTTTCAGCGCCGTCACCTGGTCATGCATCAGGGCAAGCAATGGAGAGACCACCACTGTCACCCCCTCCATCAGAAGGGTAGGAAGCTGGTAGCAGAGCGACTTCCCTCCCCCTGTAGGAAGGATCATCAGCACATCCTGCTGTGCAAGGATCGCATCTACCACCTCTTCCTGTAGAGGTCTGAAACCGCTATGGCCGAAATAGTCTTTCAAAATCTGTAATTTACTCATAAGAGAAGTGTAGCGTTATCTGCAAAAAAGAAGATGAAAAGATGTCATATTGTCATATTTATCCGATATATCGCTTCTTTTTGCTCTCTTTCATTCTCTGGAGATCAACAACGATAAACCCATCGATACAGTTGTTGAAATCCCGGTCATATCCGAAGTCAAGGAACTTCACGCCCCCCTCTTCGCATACCTCGGCATACTGTTTATAGAGAGTGGGGATCATGTATCCCATATACCCCAACTCCTCTTTGAGCACCCTGAGGTCAGCCTTGTAGTCCTCTCCCGAAAAGATCGATTGGCAATAGGCTTTCATCTCGGAAGAGAGGTAGTAGGGGTTTTTATGCGTGACCAGCACCTCATCACTGGCAAAATAGTGTGAATAGAAGTAGATCATCAAGGCTTTTGCCTGTTCATTGAAGCTGTCACTCATGCTTACCGCACCGAAGAGATAACGGATATCGGGACGTCCTTTTACAAATGCACCAAGCCCCTGCCACAGATAATCCAGCGCCCTTGAGTTCCAGTATTTGGGCTGAACGAAACTCCGGCCCAGTTCGATACCGCTGGCAAGCTGTGGTTCGAATCCTTCATGAAAATCAAACAGAGAGGAAGAGTAGAGTCCGTCACTGTCGAAATCCTCTACGATCTGTCCGCTCAAGCCCAAACGGTAGGCACCTGCGATCTCCAGCTGTTCATCATCCCAGATGATCAGATGTTTGTAGTAAAAATCATATCCGTCGATATCCCGTTTTTTGCCGCTCCCCTCACCGACAAACCGGAAACTGATCTCCCTGAGCCTTCCGATCTCCTTGATCACGCAGTTCTCCTGCAGAGACTCATAGAGAATGATGCGTTTCCCGTCCAGTGTCTCTCCAAGCAGTGTACCGCTTTTGAGTGCTTTTTTGATCTCGCTTGGCGTCTCGGGCATCGAGATGGGATTTTCGGTCTTGAAAAGTTCTTGCCTCTTCCGTGCAACCCGATAAAAGTGTTTGCGCAGCAGCTTGATCTTCTCGTTTGTCGGGATGGCAATATTGTAGGAGGCATACGGGATCGATTTGCCGATCGTAAAGTCGATCTGTTTTCCTCTTCCTTTGAACATCTCATGCGGCAGAGTAGCCGTAGCCAGTGAACGGTTGACCATCGAAAGCAGATAGAAGCTCTTTGAGTTTTTTGCTTTGATATAGATCGGGAGGATAGGGGTTTTCATCTTCGTCGCGATCTTCAGGAAGCCGCTCTTCCATTTCGTATCTTTTACGCCGCTCGGTCTTGCCCGGCTCACCTCCCCCGCGGGGAAAATGATGACCGCCTTTTCTTCCGAGAGGGCCTGGTATATCCCCGTGACAACCCCCCTGTCCATCTTTCCCCTGATATTATCCATAGGGATAAGAATATCTCTCAGGTTTTCAAACTGGCCCAAAAATGAATTGGCCACGATCTTGATGTCCTTGCGTACATCTTTGAGAAGGTGTATCAGTGCCAGGGCATCCAGTGCTCCCAGGGGATGGTTCGCGATGATCACCGTGCGTCCGTAGGCAGGGATACGTGCCATCTCATCTTTTTTCAGTCCGATCGTTATATCAAAGTAGTCAATGATCGCCTCTATAAAGCTCAATGCATCCTTGTGCCTGTTGGCGACAAGGAACTCATTAATCTGGTTTTCATGGCACAGCCTCTTCATCCCCGAAAAAAGAAGTTTCTTCGCAGTATGTGGAAACTGCTCGATCATGGGATAGTGATGCACCATAAAGCTCTCAACACTCAATTGCTGCATACGATCCTCCCTCTGTAGTGTCCCTCGATCTCCAGAAGCAGATGTTTGTGTACGGCTTTGACTTTTTTGTGTTTTTCAAACAA
The DNA here is from genome assembly GCA_028684885.1 of Sulfurovum sp. Taxonomy (GTDB): domain Bacteria; phylum Campylobacterota; class Campylobacteria; order Campylobacterales; family Sulfurovaceae; genus Sulfurovum. The sequence goes on from JAQUFB010000056.1 coordinate 8,562, forward strand.
TAACTCAACCATTTCCCACTCTTTATAGATCAGCGCACTCGCTACCTCATCATCAAGGAAGAGTGATTTCCCGATCTTCCGGATCAGCTTGTCGATATTATCCGGGGAGACTGTACCGAATTTTGGTTCATATTTCATCTGTGTCATCCTAGTTCCTCTTTATAGTGCAATCATAGAAGCTCTTGATTACACAAAGATTACAGAACGGTTACATTCCGATTACAAAACATATCCTCTGTCAACCTACCTTTTATGTTCAAAAATACTTTCAGAAAACTCCGCAAATTTCCCTCTTACCGCCCTGTCAAGTTCAATCGCAAAGATCTTTATGCCCTCCTGTGAAAACTTTGTCTGTTTCAGCAGGGTTGTCAGTCCGTTGTTGTAGCGGTTCAGATACAAGTTGTCGATCTGCCTGTTGGACCCGATGACAATAGCCATACAGCTCTCATCAAGCCTTGAAAGGATGAGCTGGGTCGTTTTATCCGAAGCATTTTGCCACTCATCCATGATCACGACCGCATCACTGAGCGTTCTTCCCCTGGCTTCGCCGGGCCATAGCATCTCTATCGTATACTTCTGCATCAGATGATCGATTTTTGATTTGATAGACTCCTCTTTCTCCTTGTTTTCATATCTTTTGATACGTTTTTTTGCGATAAACTCCAGGGTATCGTAGAGTGCCATATTGTATATCCTGAACTTCTCTTCATTCCCTGCCAGAAATCCCACCTGCGCCCCTTTGTCAAGCGACTCGATAGAGTTTCTCACATAGACGATCTTCTGATAGAAGCCCTGATCGATCAGACGCATTGCCGAAGCGATACTGATCAAAGTTTTGCCGCTCCCCGCCTTGGCATCCACTACCACAAGATCATAGCGGTTGGAGAGGAGCGCCTTGCACAGATATCTCTGTTTAAGATTGGCGGGCCTTACGGCAAGCCCGTGAAAATCCGCATCCTCCACGAGATCTATCTTTTGATCGGCAATGATTCCATGTGCTGTATTTCCGTCATCGGAGACAAAGGTATAGCAAAAGTTTTCCGGCATATAGTGTTTGTCATAAGAGACGATCGGGGCAAAGGGTAGCGCATTGAAATAGTTTGAATCCAGTGTGATCTGTTTGACAAAATGAAATTCGGGTACATCCGCCCTGTCATCATGCAGTGTCTCCGCTTTGATATTTTTAAGGAGCGCGAACATCCTTGCATAGATATCGATAGACAAAAAATGTACTTTTGCGCCCTTATAGTAGTGTTGTGCGATCTCCGCGATCTCTATGATACGTTTGTCGTTGCTTTCCGAGAGATTGTGCTCAAGCATCTCACTTTCATACCGATCTTTTGATATCAGATGAAGTTCCATCGTATCCACAACCATTTTAACGACCTTAAAGTACATCTTATGGTCTACCTCTTTGGTCTTTGCTTTCGCCAGAAGCCTTGCAAAAGCGCGCGAATGGTACCCCAGCTCATTAAAGAGTTTTTTCTTCTCCTCAAGCTCCATCAACACCGTCTCGGGAATGACGATGATATTGCTTCCTTTATCCGAAATATCATAAAGATGCTGTATATCCTGCAATATGATATTGGTATCGACCACATAGACTTTCTGTCCCATAGACTATCTCCCCCCGCTCTGCTGCATATGCTCATTCCAGAACGCCTCAAAACTCTTCTCTATATCCATCCGGGCAATGATCTGATGCCCATTCTCACCCAGCTCTCTTCTAAGCACTTCATCCTCCATCAAAACTTTGATCTTCTCCAGCCACATCGCCCGCTCTTTCACATCGATCGCATAGCCCGCCTCCCTCTCTTTTCCTATCAAGGTCTGCGGGCCCCCTCTGTCGCTGACGATGACCGGGAGGCCCGAAGCCATCGCTTCCATCACCACCTGTCCCAGCGTATCCGTTGTCGAAGGGAAGAGAAAAAGATCGCTGCCGGCATAGATCTTTGAAAGTTCCTCGCCCCTTTTGATCCCCAGTGACCTGATATGGTATCTTTCAAACAGGGAGTCATCCAGGTCTCCTCCGACGGTGATCAGGTAGATATTTTTATTTTTGCTTTGTGCGTAGTATGCTTTCCAGAGCTCCAGAAGCAAGGGGAAGTTCTTCTCTTTGGTAAACCTGCCGACATAGAGTGCTTTGACGGATCTCTCCGGGATGCCGTACTCCTGCCATATCTCCATATCCCTGTAGCCCGAATGAAACTTCCGGGTATCTATCCCCGCTTTGAGTGTATGGATCTTTCCTGGATCAAATCTGACATCCTCCCTGACAATCTTTTGATAGGCCTCGCTACGGATAAAAAGCGCCTTGAAATCACGGTAGAACCACTGCATCGCCCTGTTGCCGATATACTTTACGATCCTGTAAGGCATATTGTTATAGGCAAAGGCAGGGAAATCGGTGTGGTAGGTTCCCAGCATCGGCAGCGATTTTTTCCGGGCGATCCGCCGCCCCATCAAGCCGACAAAACCGGGGGTTGAGATATGAACGACATCGGGATCGATCTCCTCCGTGATGGATTTCAGCTTGCGATAGGAGGGGACGACAAGATCCAGGTCGGGGTAGAAGGGCATCCTGGTACGGAATGAAGGCTTGATGATCTGCACATTGGGAAGGTCGGGACAGCTTTTCGCCGTAGAGGTCACCACATAAAAGGCCAGCCCTTTTTGGCAGGCAAGCGTTGAGATATCCTGTATAAAACGGGAAACCCCGTTCACATCGCAGAGCGTATCGGTAAAGAGCAGGACTTTAATACTTTTCATTCTCATGCCAGTGGATCACTTTCCACTCCCCGTCGAGGGTCTCCACAAGCGCGGTACATGACTCGACCCAGTCCCCGGAGTTTTTATACTCTATGCCATCGATCATTTTCATCTCGGCTTTATGGATATGTCCGCAGATAATGCCGTCATACCCTTTGTGTTTGGCATGCTGAGAGAGTATCTCTTCAAAGTCGGTGATAAAACTGACCGACTTTTTCACATTGTCTTTGACATATTT
>JAQUFB010000154.1 GCA_028684885.1 Sulfurovum sp.
TATCTCCAATTGCTTTTCAGCTGATCAGGATCACTCTTGATCCATCATACATTTTTACTATGCAAACTTTGTGTAAAAGAGCGATTTTGCGAACAAATTTCCTCTTGCATGCAGGAATCTATTCCGCTTCAATACGCTGAATCTATCGTATAAAATTGTTTCAAAACTATGAAAAAAGAGGCTATAATTTCACTAAAAATAGTGCTTTGAAACGGCATTTAAAATATCTTATTAAGAGATCAAAAATGATAAAAACATTTCCAACTGTTTTCCTGATGGCATCGATCATGTGGTTTACTGTGGGCTGCACTTCTCAGAAAGCTCAACCTAGTGAGAAAAAAAGTCCTGTACAGGGATTTCGTACCGACACGACTTATTTTATCACTACCGTTGATGAGTCCGCACCGACCAAACAGATGCGTAATACCTACCTTGAAGAGTATATTCAGAAATCAGAGATTCAGTGCAGCCAATATTTGGACAGGCCTATAGCGCAAACATCATCTTCGAAATCGGATACAAGGCTCTATCTGGCACTTTTTGATACAGTCAGCGAGTTGTTTGGTGTCAAACCCATCACCGATACGGCAAAAAAGCTTTATAGAAAAAATGAAAAGAGTTCCAACGAAACGAAACTGGCATACAGAAGGGCACTTTCACCCGAAATCAAACGGGGTGTGGAGATCGCACGGGAACGTTACGCACGCAAGCTCCTTTCAAACAGATACAGATTGATCGAGAGCTATACCATGCCCGATCTCTACAGGGATCTTGAAAAGTACGACAGGCTTTGTAACTATGATACTGGACTCGTAGAGATCAATATGATCCTGAAAAAAGCAGGAAAAGAGAAAAAAGGGAAAATCGCTCCCTTCTCCCCAAAACTCACAATCAACCCCGAAACGATCAGAGAAAAAGTAGAGGCTGTAACGATAGAGTCTGAAACTAAAGAGTCAAAAAACAACAGCAATTAAAGGGGTCTCTCTTTGGGGGACACCCCGGGAGATGGGGCTGCTTATGACACAATTTATCCGGGGTGTAATGGTTTCATCATAAAATCAAGGTATAATGTCTTACTTATACTAATCATAAAAGGAACTATGCATGCATTTTACATTTGGCGACTATAAGTTGAGGGTACATTCGCTCGAAAACAAACTCTCGGTACAGGTCACCTCCGATCTAGGGGAAGTACACCTTGTGGACGAAAATCAATGTACAAGTAACTTTCCAAACGAAATCTGTTTTGCTATCGAGAACCCGAGCAGACAACCTCAGGCAGTGGGACTGAAAAGGTTTGCATTTGGTGACTACACGTTTATCCTCGGGGTGAATTACTCCGGTGAACTTTTCCTGTTCCATAGCGTGAAACTCTTCGTCGGCAAAAAAGTGATCGACGGTAAAGATGCCTTGACCCTGGCTTTTCTTAAAGATCCCAAAGCATAAGCGGCACCTCAGGATCGCTCTTTCTGGGATCCCAGGGAGACATCTGGGATGCCCAGAAAGATATGTTCCTGGATATCTGCGGCGCGATACTTTTTGGCTTTTTCGCTATAATCACGGTCCCGAAAGACCATAATAACTGAAAGAGAGGAAAAATCATGGAACAACTACCTAACTGCCCAAAGTGCGGGAGCCAATATACATATGAAGACGGAGAGCTTTACGTATGTCCCGAATGTGGCTATGAGTGGAGCAAAGAGACGCAGGCAGGAGAAGAGGAAGGATTGATCGTCAAAGATGCCAACGGCAACATTCTTCAGGATGGCGATACAGTCACTGTTATCAAGGACCTCAAGGTCAAAGGAAGCAGCGACGGGATCAAAGTAGGGACCAAGATCAAGGGTATCCGCCTTGTTGAGGGGAACGACGGACACAATATCGACTGTAAAGTTCCCGGTGTCGGTGCCATCAAACTGAAACAAGAGTTTGTAAAAAAAGCATAATGCTGTTCAATGGGATCAAGGGTATCATGACCGATATCGGCGGTGTACTTTATGTCGGCAGTGAGCCGATAGAAGGTACGCCCGAAGCGCTGGAGTTGCTTCGCTCACGTTATCCTCTCAGACTGATCAGCAACACCACGCGGTCTACCCCGTTTCAGATTGTTAAACATCTGCAAAACCTGGGCTTTGCGGTCGATGAGAGTGAGATCTACACTGCGCTTGCTGCAACAAGAGACTATGTGCGTGCCAAAGAGTACAAAGCCTATACTCTCCTGACCGATGAAGCCAATGACTATTTTTCTGAGTTACGCAGTAATGGTCATGTAGACTGTGTAGTGGTCGCCGATGCCCATCAAAACTTCCATTTTGAAAGTATGAACCAGGCATTCCGTCATCTGGAGGAGGGGGCTGAACTGATCGGTGCTGCAAAAAGCCGCTACTTCAAAGACAGTGACGGAAAACTGACGATCGGCACGGGGAGCTGGATCGCGGCACTTGAATTTGCCACAGGCAAAGAGGCGACCATCATCGGCAAACCGAGTGCTTCCTTTTTCCATCTGGTTGCAGAATCATTGGGGATGAAACCCCATGAGGTGCTGATGGTAGGCGATGATATCCTCTCGGATATCGGAGGAGCACAGCAGGCCGGTTTCAAAACCGCGCTGGTCAAAACAGGGAAGTTTAAAGAGAACGATCTTATGAGCGAGATCAAGCCGGACATCATCTGTGACAGTTTTGCAGACCTGGCAGGGCAGCTCCTGGGCTGAGCGATGAAAAAGTATCTGCGAT
>JAQUFB010000057.1 GCA_028684885.1 Sulfurovum sp.
AGACAAGGCGGCACCATGATCTTCTCATGGTTCACCAATGTCGTCAATCCTGCGCCAAAACGTGTTGCAGCAGTCCCGGCCATGATCCCTGCGCCCTCTTTTTCCCCGGTGAAGATCGCAGCATGCCCGAACGTGCCTTTATGGGTCACCTCTTTTCGCCTCACGGGAAGCTTCATATCTCCAGATTCCAGCACGAAGGTATGGCTCTCTGCTTCATAAAAGCTGCTGCTCAGCCCAAGGCTGATACGTTCTATTTTCCCAACGACATCCTTGCTCTCATCCAGATAGAGGGCTTCTTTGTAAGCGCCCATCGTCAAGGTGACATCAGCATTGAAGGCCAGCGGCATCAGTGTTCCGTCTTCTCCCACTCCCGTAGGAATATCGCACGCGATCTTGAAGCCTTCAAAACTGTTCAGCTTATCTATAAGCAGGAGCATCTGATCATCCAAAAGTCGATTCAGCCCTGCACCGAAAACCGCATCTACGATCACATCGGCATCTACAGCTTCATCCGCTTTTTCAAGCCCCAGTGCCTGTGCTCTGCTCAACTGCAGTTCTGCCATCGGTGACTTGACACCGAAAGGAAGATGCAGTTTTACACCATAGTCATGATAGAGCAGTCTTGCCAGTGCGATACCGTCCGCGCCGTTATTCCCCAATCCCGCAACGATCAATACCGAACTTCCTTTCGGGAAATGCGCACGTATATACTGCTCCATCCCCGTGGCGGCATGCTCCATCAGGATATCTTCTGTTAATCCATAGGAAGCATAACACTTCTTATCAAGCGTCTCACATGATCTAAATACTCTCTGCATCTTCATCTCCTCAGCATCATTCAATTTTATCATAAATAAAAACGATCTCATGAACTTTTTCATTATATTTTATTCAGACGATATATAGAATTTATATTTATTTGTATAATTTATAATAATCAACAAAGTTAATCAAAATTTAAAATATACTGATATATGATTGCAGATACTGAAATTGACCATTACGGTTATTTTTCAAAATTAAAAGGGACAACATAAATTTTTTAAAAAATCTTTTCAGCCTGATAGGCCTTATCGTAGTAGCAGCGATCATTTTTGCATTTGTAAAGTTTGATCTGGGAACAAGAATCGGACAGGTATCACAACTTGATTCCCAGGCATTGCCGGAATATATGACGATGTTTGACAAGGTACTCGAAACAGGTGATCCGGCCAAAGGCATGATCCGTAAAAAACAACTGATTATTCCTGATGATATGAGTAAAGAAGAGGCATTTGAGCTTGCTCTTGAGATCATGGATGAAGTCGGTGCTCAACATGGACTTGCAATAGTAGACCAGAAAACCATGCCAAGAGAGGGCAAACTCTTTAAAGACGGCGGGAAACTGACACATATCCGTTCATACTGTTCTCCGACAATTGCTGATAAATTCCTGACACACTCGGGTGAATTTATAGGGTTCATGCCTTGTAGAATCGGTTTTGTTGAGAACGAAAAAGGTGAGATCTGGATCTATACAATGAGTATGGAACTTATGATCAATGGCGGGCATCCTCTATCTTCTGATCTGCTAGAGCTTGCCAATGAAGTAAGAACCGGTATGTATGCAATGATGGAAAAAGCTGCTGCACTCGAAGAACTGTAAGCTGACCATAGTCTAAGCTACCTACCCCTTGGTAGCTTAGACTGTATTTTTTTAATTACTCAATATTACCCGCACTTAATCACAAAATATCCATAAAATTACCACTTACTCCCATCGCCATAGACCAGTTTAGCCTACCTTAAAATTAAACCGGTATAATCCGCTTTACTTTTATCCCTTCTGCCGTTTGAAACGCAGAAAATTTTGATAAGGAAGGGGGTGCTTGAAATGCCAGGAATTAAACTAACTTCACGTGATTCATTTGATGATGCGTACAGAAAGTTCAAAAGACAGTGTGATAGAAACCTTATCGTAACTGAAGCAAGAGCTCGTAAACACTATGAGACAGCTACAGAGAAGAAAAAGAAAGAGAAGATCGCTACAAGAAAGAAGATCCTCAAAAAACTTTTCATGCTCAGAAGATACGAGTCAAGACTCTAATCATACCTGTACAGGGCTTTTGCCCTGTCACTTCAACCTCTACATCATCCAATTTTTATCCAAACTCATTACATCTTAGTCAACTTTTCGGTAAAATAATTCCAATATTATTCTGAAGGTTTTTCCCATGACATTTACCACTCCATTACAACAAAACGCTATCAAGATCATGCTGCTTGGTTCAGGCGAACTGGGTAAAGAGGTAGCCATCGAAGCACAAAGGCTCGGTGTCGAAGTGATCGCGGTTGACAAGTATGAAAATGCCCCGGCCCACCTCGTTGCCAACCGTGCCTATGCGATCAATATGCAGGACAAAGAAGCCGTCCTCACACTGATCGAAAAAGAGCAGCCTACATTCATTCTGCCCGAGGTTGAAGCGATCAGTATCGATGCACTTTTCGAAGCGGAAGCAAGAGGTTTCCATGTCATCCCCAACGCTGAGGCAGTCAACAAAACAATGAACCGTAAAAACATCCGTGTATTTGCTGCCGAAACACTGGGACTTAAGACAAGCAGCTACGAATTCGTCACTACACTGGAGGGGCTCAAAGAAGCAGGTGCGCGTATGGGGTTCCCCTGTGTCATCAAACCCGTCATGAGCTCCTCGGGACACGGGCAGAGTATCGCAAAAAGGGCAGAGGATATCGAAAGATCCTGGGAGATCGCCAAAGAAGCGCGCGGTGATGCCAGTGAACTGATCGTAGAGGAGTTTATCCCGTTTGATTACGAGATCACCCTGCTGACTGTGCGCAACGAGACGGGAACGAGCTTTTGTGAACCTATCGGACACGTACAACAGGATGGGGACTTCATCCTCTCCTGGCAGCCGATGCCGATGAGCGACACCGCACTGCAAAAAGCCAAAGAGATCGCAAAAGCGGTGACTGACGGACTGGGCGGCCGCGGTATCTTCGGGGTCGAGTTCTTCGTCAAAGGAGATGAAGTCTACTTCTCGGAGCTCTCCCCTCGCCCGCACGATACGGGAATGGTCACACTCATCACCCAAAGCCAGAGTGAATTTGCGCTGCATGTAAGGGCTGTGCTTGGATTGCCGCTTGACTTTACCTTCTACGGGAGCGGCGCATGCGGTGCCTACAAAGCCAAAAACGAGAGCCATACACCGACACTGGAGATCCCTGACAACGCCTTCACGAAAGACAGTTTTGTAAGGGTCTTCGGAAAACCGGAATCCCACGTAGGCCGCCGTATGGCTGTCAGCCTCGTACTGGATGAAGTAGAAGAGGCAAAGAGAAGAGCGACTCAGATCGTCGATCAGATCACGGATAAGTAATGAATATCGTCATACTGGATGCAAAAACGCTGGGTGATGATCTAGATCTAAGTGTATTGGATCAGTTTGGCAAGGTTGTCCGATACGAAACCACTGATCCCTCGGAAACCTATGAGCGTATCCGAAACGCTACGATCGTCATCACCAACAAGGTGGTCATCGGCAAACTCCATATGCAGCGATGCCCGCTTCTCAAACTTATCTGTATCGCGGCTACCGGTACGAATAATGTCGACCTGGAGGCTGCAGCCCAGATCGGTATCGAGGTCAAAAATGTTGCGGGATACTCTACCCGGTCAGTGGTACAGCATACCTTTGCAATGGCCCTTTATCTTTTGGAAAAGATGGCCTACTACGATCACAGTGTCAAAAGCAAGGAGTGGAGCCGATCCGGACTCTTTACCGATGTCAGCCATCCCTTCTTTGAGATCGCAGGGAAAAACTGGGGGATCATCGGCCTGGGAGAGATCGGCAGAGGGGTAGCAAAGGTCGCCGAAGCCTTCGGCGCAAACGTAAGCTACTACTCCACATCGGGTAAGAACAGCGATGCGCACTATACACAGCAGGGCCTGGAAGAACTTCTAGGCAGCTGCGAGATCATCTCTATCCATGCCCCATTGAATACACAGACCCAAAACCTCATCCATGCGGGCAACCTCAAGCTGCTCAGAGAGAACAGCATTCTGCTGAACCTCGGACGTGGCGGGATCATCAACGAGGCTAACCTTGCCAAAGCGCTGGATAATAGGACCATCTATGCGGGACTTGATGTCGTAGAGAAAGAACCCATCCCGACCGATAATCCACTGCTACACATCGAAGCACAGGAGAGACTGCTGATCACTCCGCATATTGCATGGAGCAGCAAAGAAGCCAGAGTTAAGCTTTTGGAAGGCATAGTGGAAAATATCACCTCGTTCCTAAAACAAGAAGGAATTTAAAAGTCAAACAAGTGTAAACACAGCAATCACTGGTAGGTATTGTTAGGATCAGCTCTTTGCACTTTTTTTCTTTTGGTTCGTTTCTCTTTTTTTCTTGCATCGAGAAAAAAAGAAAATGAACAGTGAAGATATACCTATTAAATGAAAAGGACTTTTTCATGATCGACATCCTCATCATCGGTAGCGGCGGTGCAGGCCTCAGTGCTGCACTTGCAGCTAAACAGGAAGGCGCTTCGGTACTGGTAGTCGGCAAGAGTTACCCGACCACCTCTCAAACCTCCATGGCACAGGGCGGGATGAACGCTGCACTGGGCAATGCCGGAGAGGACCATATCGCTTCCCATATCGATGATACGGTCAAGTCAGCACACGGTCTCTGTGATGAGAACATGGTACGGAAGATGTGCGCGGATGGGCCCCAGGTGATCGGCTGGCTCGAGCAGCTCGGTGTTCCGTTCTCACGTCTGGATAACGGTGAAATAGGCATTTCAAGCATTGCACAGCGCCAGATGGGCGGTGCCAGCGCGAAACGTGCCTGCTATGCACAGGATTACACGGGGCTCAAGATCCTGCACACCCTTTATGACAATTGCCTCAAAGAGGGGATAGACTTTCTCGAAGAGCATTATCTACTCAACCTCATCACCGAAGAGGGGACCATCAAGGGTGCCACTTTCCTGGATATCCGCAGCGGTGAAATCGTACAGATCGATGCAAAATCCGTTGTCATCGCTACGGGAGGTTTCGGAGCGCTCTACCACGGCTATACGACCAATGCCTACGGTTCCACCGGTGACGGTATCGCGGCTGTACTGCGTGCAGGCGGGGCGGTCAGCGACATGGAGTTCATACAGTTCCACCCCACTGCTCTCAAACACTCCAGTCTGCTCATCTCCGAGGCTGCCAGAGGTGAAGGCGGCTACCTGCTCAACAGCGACGGAGAGAGGTTTGTCGATGAGATCAAACCGCGCGATATCGTGGCCCGTGCGATCTTTGAGCAGTTCGAAGCGGGCAGAGAGGTCTTTCTTGATGTGCGGCACCTCGGTGAAGCCAAACTGATGGAACTGCTTCCTCAAGAGGTAGAGCTGTGCCGCCTGCACGAAGGAGTTGATCCTCTGACCGAACTGATCCCTATCAAACCTGTAGCCCACTATACCATGGGAGGGATCGATGTGGATGATGCCCTGGAAGTGAATGGTATCAAGGGATGCTTTGCCGCAGGCGAATGCTCCAATGCCAAGATCCACGGCGCAAACCGTCTGGGCGGGAACTCACTCCTTGAGATCACCGCCTTTGGAAAGTTTGCCGGGCAAAATGCCTGCAAACATGCCATGTTTGCAAAAAACAGGCCAGCTGATGATACGCAGCTACAAAAAGACAAGACCCATATTGAGGCCATATACAGCCGAGAGTGCAGTATCAACTTCTATGAATCAAGAGAAAAACTTGGAAAACTCTTCTACGATCACGTCGGCATTGTACGGGACAATGAGAGACTCAATGCAGCACTGGAAGAGGTGATCACGATGCAGGTAAGTTTATCTAAAATGGGTATCGAAGACAAAGCCAAAACCAATAACCAGAACCTTGTAGAGTTTCTGGAGTTCAGCAATACCCTGCTTCTTGCACCGACAGTGATCTCCTCGGCAATCGCCAGAGATGAGAGCCGCGGCGCTCACTTCAAACGGGGATTTGAAACCGAAGATGATGTGAGGTTCAAAAAGCATATCGTACTTCAGTGGAACCAAGGAGAACAAAATGCCAAATAAAATATTCCTTACCTATAACCCTTTTGCAGCAGTATTAACTTCTTTCTTTACTTTTTTAGAAAAAGTAAGCAAAAAGCGTCATAGCTCTCGAATCGCTTCGCTTTCAAGGTCGTTCGCTAAGACAATTTTTTTATTGATAAAAGAAAAGCAGGCAATATATTTTCATCCTTTGAGTCATACAAAAAATGGCACTTCTCATTTGCGGCAGCCATTTGCATTTTTTTTCTTTTGGTTCGTTTCTCTTTTTTTGTTGCATCAACAAAAAAAGAAAATGAACAAAACCAACTTATTATTGGATGGGGGTATCAAATGAAAATCAAAATCCTAAGAAGCCAAACAAACACCCATCAAGAATACGCCCTTCCGGATCAAGAGACCACCCTTCTCAAAGCACTGACACACATCAAGGCTACCCAGGATCCCACGCTCACATTCAGCGCCGGATGCCGTGCCTCGGTCTGCGGGACATGCGCGGTACGCGTGAACGGAAGAGAGCAGCTCTCCTGTGCCTACAAAGTACAGGATGGCGATATCATCGAACCCCTGCAGTACCACCCCATGCTGCGTGACCTCAAAGTCGACAAACAGCCGTCAAAGAAGACGCTCACCAGATCCACTGCATGGCTGCACAGTTTTCAGGAAGCGGCACAGACCCATGCCGATGAGAAGAGGAGCGAAAGACAAACCGACTGCATCCTCTGCAACAGCTGCTACTCCGCCTGCCCGGTCTTTGCTGTCAACCCTGACTTCCTGGGTCCCTTTGCCCTCACCCGTGCCTACCGCTACAGTGTGGACAAACGCGAAGAGGATGTCAAAGGCATCATTGACAATATCCAGAGCAACGGGGTATGGGACTGTACCCTATGCGGTGAATGTACCGCAGTCTGCCCGAAAGGGATCGACCCCAAGATGGATATTATGATGCTGCGCTCCACTTCGGTACAGCAAGGGTATGAAGATCCAAGTTTTTCACAGATGAGTTTTGGAACACCTGACTTTGGAGGGGGAGGATTCGGATTCGATCCAAATGCAGGGTTTTAATCCCGCCTGCATACCTCATAGCATCTGCCAATTCATCGTGATGATGGAGGGTAGTGACCTTCTCTTTTTCCAAAAAATTTTTACAGATAAATTTTGATACACTTTAATTATAAGATTTTTGAATGAAGGCGTTTAAATATGATCATATTGGTACTCACTCAAAAAGGCTTTCATGAGGTAATGAAACTGGAAGAGTTCGTTCATCTGAACATTTGGGTCAATCCGCATCTCCTCTCAAAAGAGGAGATAGCCGAATATCAGAACCGCGGTATTCGCATCACAGGTTGTGCCTATGATATCGATGTCAACTCAGAAGACCAGATAAAGAATGCCCTGAAAATGCTCTCTCAAAACCATCCCAATGAAGTGATCTTTGTGGAAAGATAAATAGCCATTACTAATGCTTATTCGAAAAGGCCTCAAAAAACATCCCGATCACCGCACCTATCATCAAAAGATAGGCGATAACCCTTGTCACGCCGGAGATCAGAGACTCGTATGCTAACACTCCCAGCGTGCTGAAGATATAGTGAAAGTCATGCATGGCATTCACACCAAGGAAAGATTTGTGTGCAGGGAGGATCGCCCCCTCGTGTGCGGTGGACATATACCATGCGGTGTAATCCATCGAAATACCCAGGATAAAAAGCCCTGTCAGAAAGGCTGTCTGGTTGCCTCTTTTTTTATAATAGTAGGCGATTCCCAGCGGGAAGAGCCACTGAAACACCGTACCCATCGCCACCATGACAAACTTCGGACATGGCAGGATGTAGCACACCCCGTGTCCGCCTTCATGGATGATACCCAGAGTCTGGTTGATAATGAACTGATAGAGGGTAAAAAGAAATTCAAAAATCCCGTTGATCTGATGCGGTGTCATTGCATAAGGTTTATAATTGACATAAAGAATAAAGAAAAGTGTCAAGAGTACCAGAACTGCTTTTTTGGCGTTACTGGTAGGAAGGTTGTCCCGTTCACTCTTCTCTTGAGGGAAAAGATGACTGAACCTGGACTTTTTCAAAACAAAAATTAGATATCGCGTGGATCGACGATCTTCCCAGCGATCGCAGAAGCTGCCGCCACTGCGGAGTTTGCCAAATAGATCTCGGAGGTTCTTGCACCCATACGGCCTACGAAGTTACGGTTGGTCGTAGCGACACAACGCTCTCCGTCACCAAGGATACCCATATATCCGCCAAGACATGCACCGCATGTCGGGTTGGATACGACTGCACCCGCATTGATAAGGATATCAAGGAGTCCCTCATGCTGCGCCTGAAGGAGGATCTTCTGTGTTCCCGGCGTGACGATCATACGTGTGTGTTTTGCCACACGTTTGCCCTTCATGATCTCAGCAGCGATCCTGAGGTCTTCGATACGTCCGTTCGTACAGGAACCGATCATGACCTGATCGATCTTGAGATCATCGGCTACCGCTGTTTCGATCGGCTTGCCGTTTTCCGGAAGGAATGGATAGGCGACCACCGGAGAAAGCGCAGCAGTATCGATCGTGATCGTCTGGCAGTACTCTGCATCCGCGTCAGCGTAGTGGATCTTAGGCTCTGCTCTGAGCCCGCCGTTTTCAGCTTTTCTCTCTTCAAGGTATTTGAGTGTCACCTCATCCACTGCGAAGACACCGTTCTTTGCGCCCGCTTCGATCACCATGTTTGCGATAGAGAACCTGTCTGACATGCCAAGGTACTGTACTGCCTCACCCGTGAACTCGATCGCTTTGTATAGTGCTCCGTCCACACCGATCATACGGATCAGCTCAAGGATAATATCTTTACCGTAAATGTGTTTGCCAGGTTTACCGGTCAATACCACCTTGATCGTTTCAGGCACTTTGAACCAGTTGCCTCCCGTGATCATAGCAAACGCAAGGTCCGTACTTCCCATACCCGTAGAGAATGCACCCAGTGCCCCGTGCGTACAGGTGTGAGAGTCTGCACCGATGATCACATCGCCGGGAATCACAAGCCCTTTTTCCGGAAGCAACGCATGCTCGATCCCCATATCCTTCTCGTCAAAGAAGTACTTCATGTCATGCTTGTAGGCGAAGTCTCTGCTGATCTTTGCCTGGTTTGCCGAAGCGATGTCTTTTGCAGGGATATAGTGATCCAGAACGATACAGAAGTTATCCGGTCGTGCCAGCTTTGTCGCTCCGCTCTCCTCAAACGCCTTGATAGAGATCGGCGTGGTGATATCATTACCGATGATCATATCGATATCTACTCTTACGATCTCTCCAGCCTTTACTTCACGACCTGCGTGCTCTGAAAAGATCTTTTCAGTAATAGTTTGACCCATGATGTTATCCTTGATAGTACAGTGTAAATTACGCGAATTATATCGAAATTTTTTTATGTTAGAATTTCACTATCATTTCCACCAAGGTAACCCCATGAAATTGTACGAACTACAGGCCATTGCCAAACGACTAAACGACTTTAGTTTCATCAGCCGTGCAAGACGCGTGGAGGACAACACCATAGAGCTTGTCTTTGATAAAAACGAGAGCTACTTTTTCACGATGACCAGAGGGCACAGCTTTGTCTACAAAGCACCCTCGCAACGTCCTATGCAGAGCTATAATGCCCCTTTTGACGCCCTGCTTCACTCACTGCTTTCAGCGAGCAAAATCCTCTCTGTAGAAGTGCCGGGGAACGACCGTCTTCTGCGTATCAAAGTCGCTCCCAAAAGCTCCTACAAAGACAAGATCGTGGTGCTTCAACTGGAGTTTACCGGTAAAAACACCAATGCCATACTGCTGGATGAGTACGGGATCATCATCGAAGCACTCAGGCATATCGATGCACAGAGTTCTTTCCGGGTGATACGCCCCGGCGTTGAGCTGCTTGACCTCCCCTCGTTTGAGCGCAAAGAAACGGAGAGTGAGCTGAGCGACGTCGATGCATTCCTCGAAGAGAAATATACGCTGGTTCAGGCCCAAAAACTCAGAGAGCTTAAAAAACAAAAGCTCGCCGCGACGCAAAAAAAGATCGATAAACTCGAAGCGCTGCTTGCACAGCTGCCAAGCGAAACGCAGCTTGAAGCCCAGGCAGTCCAATACGCCAACTCTGCCAACCTCATCCTGGCAAACCTCTACCAGATCAAAGCCTACGACACAAAACTGGAGACCTATGACTTTGAGGGCAATCAAGTGAGTATCCCTTTCCCGAAAGGGATAAAGGTCAACAGACTCTCAGACCACTACTTCAACCTCTCCAAGCGCGCCAGGAACAAAGCCAAAAACATCCATATCGAAAAGGGCAACCTGGAGAGCAAAAAAGCCTTCTATGAGAATATCTGCTATGCCCTGCAACAGGCCCGCACCCCTTATGAACTCGAGCTCCTCGTACCCAAACGTGCCAAATCCCTGCGGAAAAAAGAGAAACTCAAAGAGGGAGAACTCTTCTGGATCGAAAACTACAAGGTATTGGTTGGGCGGAACAGCACCGAAAACCAAAAACTGCTCCAGCTTGCCAAGGCCAATGATCTCTGGATGCATATACGGGATATCCCCTCCTCCCATGTTATTATCCGCACCGACAAACAAAATCTGCCCGAATCGGTCATCCGGGCCGCAGCCAAACTCTGTGTTGACTTTTCTGTCAAGAACCCGGGAGACTACGAAGTCGACTATGCGCAACGCAAATTTGTCAAAGTCCAGGAGGGGTCCAATGTACTCTATAACAAATACAACACCATCCACGTCACCAAAGAGGGTGTAGAAATCAGAGTATAACTCATACTTTTCTCACATCATTTAATAAAAACTGTCACCACAAACGACCTTGAAAGCGAAGCGATTCGAGAGTGGTGACGCTTTTGGTTACTTTTCTAAAAAGTAACATACAACAAGTGTTGTAACTTCAAATTTTGTGTCTCTACTTTATTTATAAAAAATAGGCAAAAAATCGTCAGTACACTTGCGAAGTAAAAGCAGTATAACTAAACGTTAAAAGTGATGCTGTCAAAAATACTATACCCTCCTATAACTCACCATTTGCTATAATATAGCCATACTAACATCAGGACATCATTATGATACAAAACCTCTCAGAGTTTCAACAGCGCTTGATCACCGGTGTAGGGCTCATCGCACTTGTTTTAGTTATTGGGCTGATCGACAGCTTTACGCTCACCTGGGCATTTCTGGGGATGGTGTATATCATCGCTTTTTTTGAAGCAATGAGACTCTTTGGCCTTCGTTCCAACAGTGCCTTTTTCTGGGCCGC
>JAQUFB010000155.1 GCA_028684885.1 Sulfurovum sp.
CCGCTGATGCCTCCGAATCTGCGCAGGGTATCAAAGCTCTCCCATCGGTCGGTCAAGAGCTTGTGCGCATAGGCCTGGTGGCTGACATCAAAGATAAAGGGGTCCCTGGTGACATCAAAAACCCTGTGCATTGCGATGATCAGGTCCGTCGCACCCATCGTAGAACTCAGATGGCCCCCGTTACGGCTGACAGTTTGCAGTATCTTCTCTCTGATCTCTTCGGCAAGTGCCTCAAGTGCTTCAATCGAATGCTCTTTGATATTCATTTCAACTCTTTTTGTACGCATTGATCACTTTTTTTGCAAACTCGATATGGCTCTCATCATAGGGAATCCCCAGTTCATCTGCAATCGTTCTCAATACTTTTTTTGTCACTTTTTCAGGTTGGGAAAAAGTCTCTTCGGGTGCCATGAACTCATCCAGGATAAAAGGGGAGACCTTTACATCTGCCGGGTTGACGACCTCTACTCTTTTCATACTAAGCAATAACCTCTGAAAAATGCCTGAAAAAGACACTGTTTTGCTTTTCAGTCCCGACAGTGATACGAATCGCGTTCATGTCATAAGAGGCAAGATCGCGGATGATCACTCCCCTTTTTAGCAGCGCCTCTGCAATATCACTCGAATGGTGAGGCTCATCAAACAGGTAGGTGATAAAATTTGTATAACTGTCGATATATCTGATGCCGTTCTCCTCTGCGAAGACTTCATAGCGTTTGATCTGCTCCTGGTGCAGCGCGACACTCTCTTCAACAAAGGTTTCATCCTTCGTCGCCTCTATCGCTACTCGCAAAGAAAGCGTGGTGATATTGAACGGCGGCCTCATCTTGTAGAGTTCGTTGATCAGCGGAGCCTGTGCGATACCATACCCGATACGCATACCGCCCAACCCGTGCGCCTTGGAAAAGGTGCCGAGATAGATCACATTGTCATACCCCAAAAGATCATTCGGTACAATACGGTACTTCTCATCTTTTGCAGCGGCATATTCCATATAGGCGCCATCCACTACGATCAGCGTATCATCACCCATCGCCTCGATCAATCTGATCACGTCTGCTTTACTTGTCGCATCTCCCGTAGGATTGTTTGGCGTACAGATATAAACGACCTTCGGTTTATACATCCGGTAGGCCTCCATAAACTCATCAAACCTGTGCTCATGGCTCATCGTTTTATAGACTTTTGCACCCATCTGATTCGCATAGATCTCATACATCGCAAAAGTGACCCCACTCATCAGCACGGAAGCATTTTCATCAAGCAGAGCGCGGGAGATAAACTCCAGTACCTGGTCGCTCCCTGCTCCGATAATAATGTTCGTATCCTCAACATCGTACTTTTTGGCAAGGGCAGCCTTGAGCTCAAACATACTGTCATCGGGATAGAGATGCGCGATATCGGCATGTGATCTGATCACCTTGGCAATCGCGGGGTTTGTACCGATCGGATTTTCATTGGAAGCAAGCTTCACCACGTCTTTTGGGGGAATGCCGTATTCGCGTACTACCAATTCAATTGGCTTACCCGCTTCATAGGATTTGATCCCTTTCAATACTTTATTGAACTCTATATTCATCTTTTACTTCTTATTTAAAAATTTTATACATCATCCGCTTCATAGACATAAGAGCCTAGCACCTTGATCTTATCCGCATGTTTCTCCAGGATCGGCCTGATCTTCTCATCATCTTTGTGCCCAAGGAACTCGATAAAGAAGATCGATTTCCCCTCAACGATATGGGACTTGATCTTGGTAAGGTTGATCTTTGACCTCTCGAAATCGTTAAGAAAATTTACCAAAGAGCCCGGCGTATTGTCAAGCTTGACCAGGAGCGAAGTCTTGTCATGCCCTGAGGGCAGGTTATCAAAATCAGAGATCACAAAAAAACGTGTACGGTTGCTCGTATCATCTTCGATGTTATCAAAACGGATCGGAAGGTTGTTAAGCTTCGCCGCAACTGACGGACAGATCGCAGCAGCATTCTCATCTTTCAGTGCCAGTTTTGCCGCTTTGGCAGTAGATTCTACAGGGATATGCTCGACATCATTGAATCCCAGATCCTCCAAAAACACCCGGCACTGTCCAAATGCGATATCTTTGGAGTAGATTTTATTGATCTTTCTGATATCTTCGGACAATGTGGCAAACGAGAGGTGCACATCGATCACCACTTCAGCAATGATCCTGAGATCATACTCATCAAAACTGCTGATCGTATCGCTGACGATACCGCTCGAACTGTTCTCTATGGGTACTACACCGAACTTTGCCGTCCCTTTGGAAACCTCGCGGAAGACTCCATGGATCGAACTGATCGGAAGATAGACACTCATCGCACCGAACTTACTCTCTGCCGCCTGATGGGTAAAACTGGCTTCAGGCCCGAGATACGCTACGGCTTCCGGGAACTCCAGGTTGCGTGAGACCGCGAACATCTCCAGGTAAAGCGCATCGATCGCTTTATTGGTCAATCTGCCCTTGTTTTTTGCTTTCAGGCGGTTGAGGATCGCCTGTTCACGTTCAGGACGGTAGATCGGCGCGCCGGTGGTATTTTTCACTTGTCCCACTTCATGGACAAGATCCATACGCTGATTGTAGAGTTCCAAGAGCATATCATCGATCTTGTCGATATTTTTACGAAGCTCATCCAAATTCATATTTATACTCCTTTCAAGAGCGCCTGCTACTCGGCGCTCTCCTCCAT
>JAQUFB010000156.1 GCA_028684885.1 Sulfurovum sp.
CAAACGGATCCACAATGAACATATCAATCTCAAAGATGTTACCGGCGCGAGAGAAAACGGTATCCTCGGAGGGGTCTATAGATAATTCGCCGCTCCATGCTTGACAGGGGTATCAAAACGTGGCATACTGCCCAAAACATAGACTCCCGCGATAGGGGAATACATATGAAGGAAATGACCGACATGGACAGGATAGAAACATGGCTGGAGGATATCTGCTGTGAGGGGAGGCTTGAACCGGCTTCAAGTGATGCAAGCTTCCGCAGATACTACCGTCTCAACGACGGGATCCAAAGCAGTATCATTATGGATGCCTCACTGCAAAAAGAGTCTATCGAACCCTTTGTGGATATCGCATTCCGCCTCAGGGATGTAAAGGTCAAGGTCCCCAAGATACTGGTACAGAACCGGGAAGAGGGGTTTTTGATGCTTGAGGATATGGGCAGCAGGCACCTGCTTGAAACGATCAACGAGAGTAATTTCTTACATTTTTACGATAAAGCCATCGATACGATCGTCAGAATGCAGGGTGCCGAGACGCAAGGACTGCCCCAGTATGATGCGGCATTCCTTCATGCCGAGATGGAGCTGATGCAGGAGTGGTACCTGGAGAAGTATCTGGGTAAAACCTTGAGTGAAGAGGAGCAGGAAACCCTTGATAGGATATTAAATAATATTACAAACGGGGTCCTGGCGCAGCCGCAGGGCTATTTCGTGCACAGGGACTTTCACTCACGCAATCTCATGCTCAGCCCGCATGATGAGATCATCGTCATAGACTTTCAGGATGCAAGAGTGGGTGCGGTCACCTATGACCTCGTTTCGCTGCTCCGTGACTGCTATGTCTCCTTTGATCCCCGGAAGATCGAACAGCTGGCACTGAGTTTCCGTGACAAACGAGGGCTGGATGTCGATGATGCGACCTTTATACGGTGGTTTGATTTCATGGGGCTGCAGCGCCATATCAAGGTACTGGGGATCTTCAGCCGTCTTGCTCTCCGTGACGGGAAAGAGGGCTACCTCAAAGATATACCGCTGACTTTGAAGTATGTACTGGATGTGGCAAATAAATATGAAGAGACCAAAGAACTTGTCGATATCCTCTCTTAAATGTTAAAATACTGAATAAATAAAATTTTCTCCACTAAAACCAACTATCTCGCCAAGGGCGAAGCTTTAGTGAGAGGAATTTAAAAGAGGCTTTGCTTCTTTTAAAGGAGAAGAAAATATGAAAGCGATGATCCTGGCAGCGGGTTTGGGTACCCGTATGCGTCCGCTTACAGATAAAACACCAAAACCGCTGCTTGAAGTGGGCGGCATCCCCCTGATCGTATGGCATATCGAGCGTCTGGTGCATGAAGGGATCACTGATATCGTGATCAATATTGCCCACTTAGGTTACCAGATCCCTGAAGCACTGGGTGACGGGAGCGAGTGGGGTGCGAAGATCACCTACTCGGATGAACAGCATGAGGGGCCGCTTGAGAGTGCAGGAGGGATCATCAAGGCACTGCCGCTGTTAGGGGATGCGCCCTTTCTGGTCGTCAATGGTGATATCTGGTGCGATTATGAGTTCGACCATGTCATCAGTTTGGCGGAGAATACACTGGCGCATCTCATCCTCGTACCCAACCCGGCACACAACCCCGAAGGAGACTTTGGTCTTGAGGGGATGAAAGTGGTAGATAGAAAGCAGTATACCTTTTCAGGCATTGGGTACTATTCGCCCAAACTCTTTGAGGGGCTTCCTTACGGTAAAGCACCGCTTGCACCGCTCCTGAGGGAAGCGATCAGAGAGGGCAAAGTGACAGGAGAGCTCTATGAGGGGGAGTGGCTGGACATCGGTACCCCCGAACGCCTGGAACTGCTGAATGCCGAGCTTTTCAGCAGAATTTAATACCTTATTTTAAGAGATGACCAGCCAGATATCCGCTGGAAAATGACCACTGCAGGTTATATCCGCCGCACGGGCCGTCCAGGTTCATCACTTCACCGCAGAAGTAGAGTCCATCCAGTTTACGGCTCTGCATCGTATAGGGGTCGATCTCCTTGAGGCTGACACCGCCGCGCGTGATCATCGCCATCTTAAAACCGTCATGCCCCGTTACCGTCAGCGGTGTCCAGGCCAAAAGTTTAAACAGCTTGTCTCTTGTACTCCCTTCCTGTTTTGAAAGTGCAAGTTCGGGAATGATTCCCGCCATCTTGCAGAATTCCAGCCCCACAGACTCGGGGAGCAGGGTCTTTACGAGATCAAGTGTGTTTTGATGCGGATCCTTCTCCAGTGCTTTTTTAAAATGGGCGCGTATCTCTTCTTCGTTCATCCCTTTGGTAAGATTCATCAGAAGCGGTACCTCCTCAAACTTCTGCAGAAGCGGTGTGATCTCACGGGAGAAGTCCAGTACAACAGGACCCCGTATACCGTTTTTGGTAAAGATCAGATCACCTGTGGCTTTGAGTTTTTTATACTTTTTCAACGCTACATGCATTGTCACTTTGGCGATGGTATCTGCCCGGCATGCAGCCACCCAGCCCTCTTTGGTCCTGAGCGGCATCATCGCAGGATAGAGCTCCGTCACTTTATGCCCGGTAGACTCCGCTAGCAAATAACCATCCCCTTCAGCACCGAGCATAGGATAACCCATACCGCCTGTGGCAACGATCACATGCGGTGAGAGATAGAGCGTATCC
>JAQUFB010000058.1 GCA_028684885.1 Sulfurovum sp.
TAAAGAAGTGTGCGGCATCCGCCAGCCTTCCTTCCATCCCTGCGAAGCCGTAGATAAACTCCTTGGAGAGTTCATACCACATTTAACAAAGCTCCTCTTTGATCACAGGCAGCAGCTCTTTTTCAATGAGGTTGAGTGTTTTTTCATACTCCTCTACCGCTTTGCCGCTTGGGTCTTCAAAGCCCAGATGTATTGTCTTGACCGCTTTGGGAAACATAGGGCATGTCTCATTGGCATGGTCGCAGACCGTTACGACCAGATCAAAGGGTGTATCCAGTACCGTATCGATGACTTTTGAGTGATATTCATCCCTCCAGTACCCTTTTGATTCCAGAAGTGCCTGTGCATTCGGATTGACTTTTCCGCTCGCCTTGACGCCTGAACTTTGAGCGAAGACACAATCACCAAGCTTGGCATTGATCAAAGCCTCTGCCATGATGGAACGGCAGCTGTTTCCCGTACATAATATCAATACATTTTTTTTCATAGTTTACATCCTTGTGTTTGTGATATTTTGTTTAAAGCCGGAAGTACGATATCAAGGTGACGTATCTCTTCCAGGGCTTCACTGCGAAAGCGGTCTAACGGTTTTCTGATGGAGTAGTAGGCCCAGGTCCCCTTACGATCAACCCATAAAAATCCGGCATCTTTGAGGATTTTCAGGTGACGGGAGAGACGTGACTGGATCATCTCGAAGGATGCCTGCATGTCGCAGACACAGGTCTGGCCGTATGTATCCAGAAAACGCAGGATCAATACCCTGGTCTCATCATTCAATGCGGCAACACTTTTTAAGAAAACTTCCATCGTTTACTCCTTTCAGGATCGGAAAAGTATAACAGAATTAAATCTTTAAATCAAGATATATTGATATGTTTATATTATTTTCGCTATAGTTAGCAAATTTATTCATGGGAGTTACTATGTTTCTGACAATTTCGGTCTTTTTATTGACCTTGGTCTTTGTGATCTGGCAGCCCAAAGGGCTTCAGGTCGGCACAACAGCAGTGATAGGTGCCATCGTTGCACTGCTGGCTGGTGTGGTCAGCTATACAGATGTGATCGTGGTCATTGATATTGTCTGGGATGCCACACTGGCTTTTATCGGGATCATCATCCTTTCGATGGTGCTTGACCAGATAGGATTTTTCGAGTGGGCAGCGATCAGGATGGCAAAACTGAGCCGTGGCAGCGGGAACAGGATGTTTGTCTATATCCTGCTTTTGGGTGCCCTTGTTGCAGCATTCTTTGCCAATGACGGCGCGGCGCTGATACTGACCCCTATCCTGCTCGCAAAGATGAAGTACCTCAAGATGAACCCGCTGGCGATCTTCGCCTTTTTGATGGCAGGCGGGTTTATCGGTGACAGCGCATCCAACCCGCTGGTGATCTCCAACCTTACCAATATTGTAACGGTCGGCTATTTTGATATCGGCTTCGTGGAGTATGCGAAAAATATGTTCTTGCCCAACCTCTTGTCGATCTTCGCTTCCATAGCAGTGCTGTGGATCTATTTCCGTAAAGAGATCCCCCTGAAAGTGGATGTCTCTGCACTGCCGGAAGCCTCTTCGGTCATCAAAAACCAGACGATGTTCAAGCTCTCCTGGTTGTTTTTGGCACTGCTGATGATCGGCTATTTTATCGGCGATCTCTATCACCTTCCGGTGTCCGTGTTTGCTCTGGGCGGGGCACTCCTCTTTTTGGCTATCGCAAACCGCTTTAAGGCGGTCAAACCGATCATGACCATCAAAGCCGCACCCTGGCAGGTGGTCTGGTTCTCTATCGGGCTCTATGTCGTGGTCTACGGGCTGAAAAATGCGGGGCTTACCGAGATCATCGCCTCCTGGATCACCGCGCTCAATGCACAGGGGAGTGCCATGGCTGTCATCGGAACCGGATTCTTATCCGCCATCATCAGCTCCGTGATGAACAATATGCCCACGATCATGATCATGGATATCGCGATCGACCATGTGGGATATGTCGGCAATGAGGCACTGGTCTATGCCAATATTCTCGGTGCAAACCTTGGGCCGAAAATGACACCGATCGGTTCGCTTGCCACCCTGCTCTGGCTGCATGTTTTGGCCCAAAAAGGAGTGAAGATAGGCTGGGGAGAATATATGAAAGTCGGGCTGGTCATCACCCCGCCTGTATTGCTGGTCGCGCTTCTGGGGCTATTGTAAACTTCGAGTGATATAATGCCAATATTTCTCCTAAAAGGAAAATTGGTTTATGAGTACTATTTTCAATCCGAAGCTCTTTACAATGCTCAAAGACGGAATTTCAAAAGAGCAGATATATTCTGATGTGATAGCCGGTACGATAGTGGGGATCGTTGCCCTGCCTCTTGCTATCGCTTTTGCCGTAGCCAGCGGTGTTTCTCCCGAAAAAGGTATTATCACCGCAGTGATCGCAGGGATCATCATTTCTGCGCTGGGCGGAAGCAAAGTACAGATCGGCGGACCCACCGGTGCTTTTATCGTTATCGTGTTTGCAATCGTGGAACAGTATGGAATTGACGGATTATTGATCTCAACAATCATGGCCGGGATCATCCTGATTTTCTTTGGACTCTTTAAACTGGGCAATCTATTGCGCTATTTCCCGGAACCGTTGATTGTTGGTTTTACAAGCGGTATCGCACTGGTGATCTTTTCAACACAGATCAAAGATGCCCTGGGTTTAGATATCGATCATGTTCCATCCGACTTTTTTGAAAAATGGGCAACCTATTTGCATCATATGCATGAGGTCAACCCCTATGCCCTGGCTATCACCGCCGCAACTATATTGATCACCGTATACTTCAAATATATCAATAAGAAAATACCGGGTTCATTTGTAGCCATTATACTCTTGACCCTTTTGGTTCAAATATTTGATGTGCCCGTCACTACTATCGGAACATTTTTCAGCTCTATCAGCAGCGAAATAACATTTGCAATACCGGATTTTCAACTGAGTGATTTGGGGACCTATCTGGTTCCTGCATTTACTATTGCGATTTTGGGCGGTGTAGAGTCCCTGCTCTCAGCTGTCGTAGCAGATGGTATGATAGGCGGTAAACATCGTTCCAATACAGAACTGATAGCCCAGGGGATAGCAAATATCACGACGCCCTTTTTGGGAGGGATCCCTGCGACCGGTGCCATAGCAAGAACGGCAACCAATGTCAAAAATGGCGGCAGAACCCCGATAGCCGGTATTGTACATGCTTTGGTGCTGCTATTGATCATGCTGTTTTTTATCAATTATGCGAAGCTTATCCCCATGTCGATCTTAGCCGGGATTTTGATCGTTGTTTCTTTTAATATGAGCGAATACAGATCTTTTATTTCTATCCTGAAAGGTTCTCCTTATGACTATATTATTTTAGTGACAACCTTTATTTTAACTGTATTGGTAGATTTGACCTTTGCCATTGAGGTGGGTATTGTCCTGGCTTCATTGCTCTTTATGCACAGAATGGCAAATATTGACGGAAATAAAATGATTAAAAGTGATGATGAAGATGATATAGAGAATTATGAAACTCTACCCAAAGGTATCTCTGTCTATGAGATCGGCGGACCGGTATTTTTTGCTTCAGCCAAACAATATGCACAACAACTGCAAACCATCGGAATCCAATCGCAAGTTTTGATCATTCGAATGAGATATGTCAGTTTTATCGATTCAACGGCATTGCACAATTTTAAAGAGACGATCAAATTATTAAGAGAGAGCGGAATATCCGTTTTGACATCCGGCACCAATGATGATGTGTTTAAAGAGTTAAAACATCACGGCGTAGTAGAATTGATAGAGGAGAGCAATATGCACAAAACCTATCAAAGAGCCGTTGCACAAGCCAGAGAACTCTTGAGCAAAGAAGCCTGATCAGCAGAAAATAAATTTTTCCAGTATATGATCAATTGTGCCCCTTTCCCCTGCCTCTTCACATCACTCCCATTCGTCCCCGATGGGAGTGCAAATGGAAGTCAGGTAAACAGTAACAGTGAAATCCATCGCTAGATGGCAGAGAGGCAAAAGATGTCAGAAAACCCAAAGCTCATAATGAACGTTTGAAACTCAGCTTCTGAGTTTTTTTGCGAACTCCAGTGCCTGGAGAGTCGGGTTTTCCCCCGCTATGATCCGCGCGATCTCCTGTATCCTCTCCTGATCGTCCAGGCTTCTCACCTCACTCTTTTGCGTCTCTTTATGGACCACGAAGTGCTGGTCGGCTTTGGCGGAAAGGTGCGGCTGATGGGAGATGGCGAAGATCTGGTACGCTTTGGAGAGCCGGGAGATCATCTCCGCGATAGCGATGGACTCATCCCCGCTCACATTCGCATCGATCTCATCCAGGATCAGAACGCCTCCCCGTTTCTCCGTCCCGATCGTAGAGGCCATCAGTGCCAGACGTACACGGTTGAACTCCCCTCCGCTCAGGGTATCAGCAGCAGAGCCGCCAAGCAGCACATCACACAGATCACTTCCCGACTCATCGAACGGTTTTGGGCTGAAAACAAAACTGAGCGCAGGGAGTTTAAGCGCGGAGAGATACTCCTTCAGCGTCTCCTCTATCACCCTTGCCTCTTTTTGGCGGTAGGAGGAGAGCTGTTGTGCCAGGATATGCAGTTCACCAGCCTCCATCATGATGAAATTCTCCAGCATACTCTTGTCCTGCTCGATATTCTCGTAGCCTGCAAGCTCTTTTTTCTTCTCCTCTTTGTAGAGAAGCGTCTCTTCAATAGATCCGTAGCGGTTTTTAAGTGCCGTCAGATCCGAAAGGCGGTCGAGTATCTGCTCGACGTCCATCTCTTCCAGCTCTTCCGCCAGGGTCTCTGTCTCTTCAAAATCCGCACGCACCTGGTTCATCACATCGGTAAACACAGAAGCATCTTTATCCAGCAGCCTGTATACCTCCTGAACGCTTGCTTCTGCGTCAAAGATCGCCGCTGCCTGCTGCATCACCTCTTTGATCTTGTCGATACGCGAAAGCTGCTGCTTGACCTGCATCAGCGCTTCATCCTCTCCCGCTTTCGGATCGATCTTCTCGATCTTCTCCACTTCATACCGGGCAAACTCTATCAGTTCGGCAAGCTTGGCTTCATCCTCTTTGATCTTATTGAGCTTATGAAGCTGATCTTTATAGATGGCATAACGTTTTTTATACTCTTTTGAGAGCTTTTTATAGGTTTTGTCCTTGGCAAAAAGTGCACTCTCGATCAATGCCAGAAGTTTCTCGGACTCAAAGCCGCCTTTGTCCCGTACACTCAGATATTGCACGTAAGGAGCAAAAAGTTCCCGAAGCACTTTTTTGGAGATATTCTGCCCATCGATATAGTGACGCACCTTCTCTTTTTTCAGTGTCTTGATCGTCACCTCTTCTTCGAGAGAATATGCTTCAGACTCCAGACTGCCCGGTTTGGAAAGGCTGACTTCACACAATGCAGCTGCACCGGAAGCAGTATGTCCGAAACTTGAGAGTATCGCGGACATCAGTACCGACTTCCCGGCACCGCTGGGACCGGTAAAGACCACAAGCCCCTGCTCAAACTCTACCTCAACTTCTGAAAAAGTGACAAGTTCACGAAGATACAGACGCCCGATCAATGTGTATCTCCCCAGGAGAGTTTTTCGCGCAGCACGGAGAAGTAGTTTCGTTCTTTTCTATGCAGCAGCCTTGCCCCTCTTTTCGCTCCCTTGATGACCAGCACATCCCCTTCAAATATCTCATAGGCATCCTGTCCATCGATCATCGCCATCACTTTTTCATCCGGAGAACTGAGTTCCAGGGTAAAATCGGCCGGCACCACAAGCGGACGCTGGGTCAGGGAATGCGCCATAATGGGCGTCAGGATGAACGCTTCGGTGAGCGGGTACATCACAGGGCCGCCTGCTGCCAGGTTGTATGCCGTCGATCCCGTAGGCGTCGCGACGATCACCCCGTCTCCCTTGTAGCTGTTGAACATCTCCCCATCGATCGCCGCATTGACCTGTACCATCTTGGAGATCACCGGACGGCTGATGACCACATCGTTGAATGCAAAAAATGTCTCTTTTTCTCCGGATGCTTTACGGATATACCCCTCGATCATCATCCTCTCATCGACACGGTACTCCCCCTTCAGCAGCTGCTCCAGAAACTCCTCCACCTCTTCGATCGTGATATCCGCCAAAAAGCCGAGGTTGCCTGCATTGATCCCCAGTACCGGTTTACGGTAGTCATAGCTTCTTCTGACCAGAGAGAGGAGTGTACCGTCACCCCCCAGAGAGACCAAAAAGTCCGAAGTTTTGCACAGCTCGTCAAACGCAATCCCCTCCAAACCGATCATCTCGGCAGAGTGTTGCGACAAAAGTACACGGATACCCTTCGTCTCAAACTGACCCCTGATATTCTCATACAGCGGTTTGATCTCGGGCGAATCAGGCTTGAGTATAAAGCCTGCTGTTTTTATCTGTGCCAATCTTTCCAAGGTATGACGCTCCATTGTTTTATTATTTATTAGAGTAGCATAGTTTTGCTTTGTCGGTTTTAGCAAAGAGTATGCTGATTTTGTATTTTATATGCTTTTCGGATATAAGGGTTAAAATGTGTCATTTTGTCATATTAACGGTTCAAAAAATCTACTCCATGCCTTAAAGATTTTTATACCAGATTTTTGCTATTATTTCTGCATTAGATATAGAAAGGGGAAAAAGTGCGATCGCCTAAAGGTTTTGGAAAACGCTATTTTACACTGGCTGCTATCCTGGCTTACAGTATAGAAAGAAAACTGCAAAACCAAACCGTAAAGATCACTTCCCTTTTCACGCAGAAACTTTTATCAAAAGAGGAGGATATTGAAGAGAACGATCCTCCTTCGGATCTTTTGGTATCTCTGCGCATGCTAAACGCCAAGCCCTGTCACTGCAACTGCTTTTACAAGCTGAGAACCAGGATCATCCTGAAAATCAATCTTTTTATTCCCAGATGCCCCTACTATACCACATGGTTCGCATTTAGAAGGACCGGTGTCCACCCTCCCCGCATTACACTCTAATCCATTATCAAACATTTATCAACATCAAAACCAAAAACATATCAAAGGATAGTGTCATGTCAAACAAAAGCTATATTGTAGGATTTCCAAGAATTGGAGAACAAAGAGAGTTAAAAAAATCACTGGAGGATTTCTGGGCACAGAAGTGCACATTTGACGATGTCAAAAAGGTGGCAGGCGAGCTCAAAAGCCGACACTGGGAGTATCAGAAAAAAGCAGGCATAGACTTCATCAGTTCAAACGACTTCAGCCTCTATGATACGATGCTGGATACAGCGGTGATGCTGGGTGCCATCCCAAAAAGATTTCAGGCACTGAAGGATGAAGCACGCTATTTTGCTATGGCTAGAGGGAACAAAGAGAGTGTCGCGATGGAGATGACTAAGTGGTTCAACACCAACTACCACTATATCGTCCCCGAACTCAGCCTTGAGGACCAGTACCGTCTCAACAGTGAAAAAATCATCAATGAATACAAAGAGGCAAAAGCCCAGGGGATCAAAACCAAGATCAACCTCATAGGCCCCATTACCTTCCTGGGACTCTCCAAAAGGGTAGACAGGGGAGAGACCTATGCACTTCATTCAAAAATATTGCCGGTTTACGAGGAACTGCTAAGAGAGATCTCCCCACTCGATGATGAGATCACCCTGCAGATCGATGAGCCTGTTTTTGTCAAGGATAACGAGACAAAGGTACTCAGCCTTATCAAGCCGACCTATGACCGTTTGGCTGCGGTCTCGGACAACATCAATATCATTGTGACCACCTACTTCGAGCACTCCAACGAAGCGACAAAAGTACTGGTCAACACACCGGTC
The DNA here is from genome assembly GCA_028684885.1 of Sulfurovum sp. Classification (GTDB taxonomy): domain Bacteria; phylum Campylobacterota; class Campylobacteria; order Campylobacterales; family Sulfurovaceae; genus Sulfurovum. Next base: position 7,853 of record JAQUFB010000058.1, read on the forward strand.
TGGGGAATCGGGCTTGATTTTCTGCATGGCCCGAAAAACAGCGAATCTCTGGAGCTTATCGCAAAAAGCGGCAAAAAACTGATCGCCGGTGTGGTAGACGGCAGAAATATCTGGAAAAACGACATCGAGGCGACACTGGGCCTCCTGGAGAATATCGCAAAGAGTGTATCCAAAGAGAATATCATCGTCTCTTCCTCCTGTTCGCTTCTGCATACGCCGTTTACCCTGAAGTATGAAGAGAAGATGGATGCCGAGATCAAAAACTGGTTGAGCTATGCGGTAGAGAAGCTGGATGAAGTCTCGCTCGTCACAAAGCTCTTCTTTGAAGGCGAAGACAAGCTCAACGAAGAAGAGAAGAGAGCTTTGGCAGATAACAGAAAAGCCAATGAGAGCAGAAGAACCTCTACGCGCATTCATGATGCGGAAGTGCAGAAGAAAGTGCCCGACTTCAAGAAACTCTGCAGAGACGGCGCCTATGAAGAGAGGATCAAACTCCAAAAAGCGCTTTTGGGATACAAAGAGCTGGCGACCACGACCATCGGTTCATTCCCGCAGACACCTGAAGTGAGAAAAGCAAGAAAAGAGTTTAAAAACGGGGTGATCTCCAAAAAAGAGTATGAAGCGCAGATGAAAGCCTATATCGATGAGTGTGTGGCCTTCCAGGAGGAGTGCGGCCTTGAGATCCTGGTACACGGAGAACCGGAGAGAAACGACATGGTCGAATACTTCGGAGAGCAGCTCAAGGGATACGGCTTCAGCCAGAACGGCTGGGTACAGAGCTACGGCAGCCGATGTGTCAAACCGCCGTTTATCTACGGGGACATCAGCAGACCCAAACCGATGACAGTCGACTGGATCACCTATGCGCAGAGCAGGACCGAAAAACCGATGAAAGGAATGTTGACTGGCCCGGTGACGATACTAAACTGGTCATTTGTAAGGGATGACAAACCAAGAGACGAAGTCTCCAAACAGATCGCGGTGGCTCTGAGCGATGAGATAGACGACCTTCAAAATGCCGGTATCAAGATCATCCAGGTCGATGAAGCGGCCTTCAAAGAGGGGTATCCGCTAAGAGAAGAAAATATCGGAACCTATGAGGAGTGGGCGGTCAGGGACTTCAAGATCGCCGTAAGTTCTGCCAGAAAGGAGACTCAGATCCATACACATATGTGCTACAGCGAATTCAACGATATCATCAAAACCATTGAAGCGATGGATGCCGATGTCATCTCGATAGAGACAGCCCGAAGCGGGAATGAACTGTTGAAGATCTTCAAAGAGATCGGTTACAAACAGGAGGTCGGTCCAGGCGTCTACGATATCCACTCACCGAGAGTACCGAGTGTCGAAGAGATCGTAAAACAGATCAAACTGCTGCTTGAAGTCCTCCCGAAAGAGCAGCTCTGGATCAATCCGGACTGCGGCCTGAAAACACGTAAATGGGAAGAGGTAAAACCAAGCCTTACCAATATGGTGGAAGCGGTCAAAATCGTCCGAAATGAACTGAACCGTTAAAATCCGCTACGCTTTACAAAGCACCTACGGAGTTCCTGCGCATTGCGCAGGAACCTCTTCTTAATTTATAGAACCTTCAAACATTTAAAATTTACACAACATGGCGTTTGCGGCTACCTTCCTCTGATCATCCCCGCAACTTTCATGGCTGCTACAGCCACAGCACCCACGATCAACCCAACCAGCAACTCACCGAAAATAAAGGGGATCACCTCCACCCACGTATGGATCGTATGCACATTGTGCACGAAGATCCCTCCGGCGACGAGCAGCATCGCCAGCGTACCGATGACAGCAAGGGCCTTGATCACCTTGGGCAGGGCAAGCACGAAGAACATCCCCACCCTGCTCTCTCCGCCGCCCAGTGCGATCAGCTTATAGCCGAAATCATCCATACGTACCAGCAATGCCACGATACCATAGACCCCCACTGTAGCCAGGAAGGCGACAAATGTCACGGCTGCGATCTGTACGCTGAGCGGTTGAGTGGCAACCGCACTCAGCGCGATGATCACGATCTCTATCGAGAGGATAAAGTCGGTAATGACGGCGGATCTGATCTTCTCTTTCTCCTGCGCAAGCACCTCTTCGTCGGAAAGTTGTTTCAGGTTCTCAATATGTATATGTTCGCCGTGCGGTACAAAATACTCATAGATCTTCTCTGCTCCTTCATAGGCCAGATAGACCCCGCCGACCATCAGGATCGGTACGATGATCCACGGGGCAAAGGCACTGAGCAAAAAGGCAAAGGGGAGTATGATCGCCTTATTGACAAAGGAGCCTTTGGTGATCGCCCAGATCACCGGGAGCTCACGCGAAGAGGCAAACCCCGAAGCCTTCTCGGCATTGACGGCAAGATCATCCCCGAGTATCCCCGCGGTCTTTTTCGTAGCCACTTGCGTCATCGTCGAGACATCGTCCATCAGTAGCGCGATATCATCCAAAAGCGCAAAAAATCCTGCTGCCATAGCCATTCTCCTTGATTTGTACAGATTCTATGTGTGTTATTCTACCATCTTCAAACTCTTAAACAACAATTGGATATAATCGCGTCACTATTCAACATACAGGACAGGAAGCGACGTGAGAACACATTATTGTGCCCAAGTAAATGAAACAAACATTGGTGAAGAGGTCACTGTAGCGGGTTGGGTTTCCAGCCGCAGAGACCATGGTGGACTGATCTTTATCGACCTCAGAGACAAGGATGAAGTAGTACAGCTGGTCTGTGACCCTGCTGACAATGCAGAAGCCCACAAACTGGCTGAAGAGGTAAGAGATCAGTTCGTACTGATCGCTACAGGTAAAGTGCGAGCAAGAGGCGAAGGTCTTGAGAACCCGAAACTCAAAACAGGAAAGATCGAGATCGTCGTTAACAAACTCGTAATCGAAAACCGCTCCAAACCTATGCCGTTTGATCTTGGGGATAATAAAGTAAACGAAGAGATCAGGCTCAAACACAGATACCTCGAACTCCGTACGCAAAAGTCTTACGATATCTTCAAGCTCAGATCAAAAGCGACGATCGCTGCCAGAAACGCTCTGGATGAGCTTGGATTCCTCG
>JAQUFB010000157.1 GCA_028684885.1 Sulfurovum sp.
TGAAAGCAAAAAACAGGGGCAGATTGACTGATGCGGCAATCGATGCGCTTTACCTGGAGATGTTCGCCGTTTCACGCAACCTGGAGCTTCCGGAGGCAGTGGCTTATCTGGGGCCGGAAGCGAGCTTTACCCACCAGGCGGCAGAGAGCAAGTTCGGTGCGATGAGTGTCTATCTTCCGATTAGTTCTATCCAGGGGGTATTCCGCGAGGTTTCCAAAGGTACGGTTAAGTTCGGCGTGGTACCCATAGAGAACAGTTCCAGCGGTATTGTCAGCGATACAATCAGCAGCTTTGATGAGTATGATCTCAGGATCATCGCTGAAGTGGTGATCGATGTGCACCTTTCTTTTGCTACATTATCCGAAGATATCAGAAAGATCGACAAGATCTACTCCAAAGATATCGCGTTTGGACAGTGTCGGGTCTTTTTGGAGGATCTGGGGTTCAATGATGTCGAGCATATTCCTGTAGAATCGACAGCCAAAGCGGCAAAGTTGGCGCTGAAGGACGAGAACGCTGCTGCGATCTGTCCGTCAGTCGCGGCGAAGCTCAACAACCTTCCGATCCGTTTTGACAATATCGAAGATGATACGAGCAATCGGACACGTTTTTTTGTGATCTCTGATTTTGATAATCTGCCGTCAGGGCATGACAAAACATCACTTCTGGTCAAACTTGACAACACGCCGGGTTCTTTGGTGAACTTCCTTAATGATTTCGAGAAGTCAAAGATCAATCTTACCAAGATCAAGTCCCATATTGTCGAAGGCAAATCGATCTTCTTCATCGAGTTCCTGGGGCATAAAGATGATGCAACGATCAAGTCGATCCTGGAGAAACATGCCGGGAAGATCAAAGTACTCGGCTCCTATGTCTATGAAGCGGATGATGTATAAAATTTAACAAAAGAAGTAAAAGATGAATATAGAGTTTAACAAAGTATTGAAGGGGATCAAAAGCTATGAAGCGGGCAAGCCTATTGAATTGGTGGTACGGGAATACGGCATTGCCCCAAAAGATGTGGTGAAGCTTGCTTCCAATGAAAATCCGATCGGTACAAACCCGGCGATTGCCAAGGTGATCAGGTCGCATGCTGACATCGCGCATCTCTATCCCGATGACAGCATGTTTGAACTCAAGGCAGCCCTTGCCAAAAAATACAATGTGGAGGATACGAACATCATTATCGGTGCGGGGAGCGACCAGGTACTGGAGTTTATCTCCCGCGCAGTGCTGGATGAAAACACTTCGGTATTGATGAGCGGGGTCACTTTCGCGATGTATGAGATCTATGCAAATCAGATGGGTGCAAAGGTGTATAAAACGATGAGCCATCAGCACAGGTTCGAAGAGTTTATGGAAGCCTACAAGATGCATAAACCGAAGGTCGTCTATATCTGTACGCCAAACAATCCTACAGGGGATGCGACAAGCAAAGCAGATGTGGTCAGATTGATCGAGGCGATGGGCGATGATACCCTGATCGTAGTGGATGGTGCTTATATGGAGTATGCTGCCGCAAAAGATGAGAAGTACCGTATCGCACCGAATGATCTCCTGGGTTACGACAATGTGATCTATCTGGGTACTTTTTCCAAGGCACACGGTTTAGGCGGTATGCGTGTCGGGTATGGTATCGCGCAGGCGCCGCTGATCAAGGAGCTCTACAAGATGAGGCCGCCGTTCAATATCACCACGCTCTCTCTGCGTGTAGCGATAGAGGCGACTAAGGATGAAACTTTTGTTCAGGAGAGTGTTGCACTGCATCAGGAGCAGATTAAGCGGTATGAAGCTTTCGCAGAGGAGAACGGCATCAGATACATCGACAGTTATACGAATTTTATCACCTACCTGTTTGATGATCCTCTCAATTCGAGTGATATTGCAGAGGCGCTGCTCAAAAGAGGAGTGATCATCCGCGACCTTGCCTCTTATGGGATGAATGCGATTCGTATCACTGTCGGAACTGAAGCGCAAAATAGTGTTTTCTTCAGGCATTTTTCAGAGGTTATTGCCTAGTATGAAAAGAGTAGAGGTCGTCAACCCGGCAGGTGTAAAGGTCTCCCCTTTTATCCTGCATGAGTTTATGGCACCCGAAGAGACTTTTCCCAAACCTGGAAAAGTGACAAAAAAAGCATTGAGAGCGATTGCAGATGAACTGGGAATCCCCTATGATGAGAGCCATATTGAGTTTGCAAAAAAAGTGCTCAATGCGTATATAAAGAGTTGAAATGAATATCAAAAAGCATTCGATTGAAGCACTTGAGGCACTTGCCGAAGAGATCAGAGAGAAGATACTGCAAACTGTCAGCTGCAACGGGGGACATCTGAGTTCTACGATGGGTGCGACGGACCTGATCATTGCAATGCACAGGGTTTTTGATGTGACCAGGGACCCATTCATTTTTGATGTCAGCCACCAGGCCTATGCACACAAACTTCTGACCGACCGGTGGGAGAGCTTTGATACGCTGCGTAGATTCGGCGGTATCAGCGGTTATACCAAGCCAAAGGAGTCCCCTTATGACTACTACGTCGCAGGGCATAGCTCCACTTCGATCTCGCTGGCTGTCGGTGCGGCAAAAGCGATTGCGCTCAAAGGGGAAGAGCGTATCC
>JAQUFB010000059.1 GCA_028684885.1 Sulfurovum sp.
AGGTTGCAAAAAATGTATTCATCGACTCGGTTGATGTCGATGACTACATCGATCTAAGTACTTCGGTGTCAGCATTCAGGCAGCTTCAGTACAGTATTGAAAAACCCCTAAAAATGATTCTGCTTTTTGGCAGGCCTGGGACTGGTAAAAGTATACTTCTGAACCGTATCGCAATGAAGCTGAAAAAAGCGAAGGAGATACATTATTTTGAGACCCCTTCTACAAATGAAAAGGAATTTTTTCATAAGCTTTTCAAGGTTCTTACCAATCAGGAACTGCCTTCCAATACCGATATCAATTTTTCCTCATTGGTGAATTATTGTAAAGGGCTGCGCGGGGAGAGAGAGATCGTCATTTTATTGGATGAGGCACAGATGTATGGTCCTGAGATGATGGAAAAGATCAGGCTCATTTCTGATACGCGTGTGATCAAGTTTATCGTTTCCCTGCACAAAACGGAAGATGAGGATTTGATCGCCAAAGAGCATTTTCAGTCGAGAATCTGGGAAGTGATAGAGTTGAAAAATGCCACTTTGGAAGATCAAATAGCCTATGTGCACAAGAAACTTCTCAAAAAGAACCTTTTTGAAGTGGCTAACAGTATCAAAGAAAAAGAGATGAGGCTTATACACTCCTTTACCAGAGGGAATTTCAGGGAGTGCAACAAGCTATTCTATACGATATTTGAGATCTGCGAATATTATGATACGCATGAGCCTTCAAAGATACGGTATGACAGGATATCCAAAAAGGTCATAGAGATGGCGGCATTAAAGCTAGGATATATAGATGTATGATATTGACAGATTAGAGAAACAATGGAGTCGTTACAACAAAAAACGGAAGAGGCCGCTTTATATTTCGTTGTTTTTGTTGACGTTGGGTATTGCTTTGGCTGCGGGGGTATATCTGAATGATACTTTAAGGGATAGTCTTATCGCTTTGCTTCAGAAGGACTCTCGTCATCAAACAGTTGCAGCAGCTGAGAAGTTGCCTCCCAGCGAGGCCAATGTTTCAGTAGAGAATGAGCCTATGAAAAGTGAAGAGAAGGCCAATATACCCAAAGTGGTCATTGAAGTGGAGCCGAATCCTTACGATGTTGCATCCAAAGAACCAGTCTTGGAACCGGTGGAGTCTTTAGAGCGCGTGCCGGAAGCCAAGAGTGATTCACCGAAGCCTGAATCGGCCCATAAAAAAATGCATTTGGATATCCTGGATACTTCGAGTGTGACTGCATACAAAGATGTGGAGAGCCGTTTCTATCAAACACATGATACGGATGATTCTCTTTTTTTGGCAAGAAGCTATTTTAACAGAGGCGAGTATAAAAAAGCCGAGTATTGGGCACTACAGACCAACAAGGTGGATAACAGTATAGAGGAGAGTTGGCTCCTATTTGCGCATGCGAAAGCAAAACTCGGACAGAAACAGGATGCTATAAAAGTGTTAAAATCATATATTATAAAAACGAATTCCATAGAAGCAAAAAGATTATTGGAACAAATCAAATAATCAATGACCTACCGATATTTCTTTGCTATTATGGTATACTAAACGAGTTTTCAGGAGGGTGTATAGATGGTCAAATTAATTGAGATGATGTTAAATGAAAATCTCATTACCAAAGAAGCGATCTCAACGCTTGTCAGAAGCCGGCCGCCCAAGAAGATCTCTTTTGCCAATCTGATCAATGAAGGGATGATTGAGCGGGAGACTGTTGAAGAGTTTCTTGTGAAAAAGATACGGCAGGGGATTATTAACCTTTCTCACCTGGAAAAAATCGAAGGGATAGACATTGCCCCTATCATCAAAGCGGTTGCAAAGTCCCTGAATGTTGAATATGTCGATTTGGATGAGACAGAGATCGATATGAAACTCTTTTCCAGGCTTCCCTATAAACAGCTTATCAAATATAATATCATCCCCATCGAAGAGACAGACCTGAATGTCCATATTGTATTTGAAGATCCTCTGGATATGGCTGCTCAGGATGCGATACAGAGACTCTTTCCAAAAAAGCCGATCAAGATAGCCATTACCAACCCAAAACAGATCCACCAGCATTTGCAACGGTTGGAGATCAATGAGAGTATCAAGGGGCTGGTCAATGATATCCGAAAGGACCTTGCTCAGGAGAGCGAAAGCGAAGAGGGGGAATCTTCTGCTGTTTTGAAACTGATCGATGTGATAATGAAAAATTCCATTTACGCCGGAGCAAGTGATATCCACATTGAAGCATTGGAGAAAAGCTGTATCGTAAGGGACCGTATCGACGGGATGCTGCGACAGAGTTTCACCTTTGATAAGGATATCTTTAATCCGCTTTCCTCCCGTATGAAATTGTTGGCTAATTTGGATATCGCGGAGAAGAGAAAACCGCAGGATGGCAGATTTTCTGCTACAGTGGCACAGAAAGGGTACGATTTCAGAGTTTCCACGCTCCCGACAATTGATGGGGAGTCCATTGTATTGAGGATCCTCGATAAGACCAAGGCGATGATCAAGCTGGAAGATGCGGGAATGAGCAAACTCTGTTATGAAAGATTCTCGGAAGCCATTAAGGTTCCCTACGGAATTGTGCTTGTAACCGGTCCTACAGGTTCGGGAAAGACCACGACACTGTACGGCGCATTGAATGCGATCAAAGATGTCAAAGACAAGATCATTACAGTCGAAGACCCGGTTGAGTATCAGATGGCGGGTCTGCAGCAGGTTTTAGTACGTCCTAATGTCGGATTGACCTTCGCAACGGCACTGAAGTCTATTTTGAGACAGGATCCAGATAAGATCATGATCGGGGAGATCAGGGATCAGGAGACGCTTCGCATTGCTATTCAGGCGGCATTGACAGGGCACCTTGTGCTCTCTACACTGCATACCAATGATGCCATTTCCGCTGTGACCAGGATTTTGGATATGGGGATAGAAGAGTATCTTGTGAGCGGTGCGTTGGTGGCTATTCAGGCGCAAAGACTTGTGCGTAAGATCTGTACTCACTGCAAAGTTGAAGCGACACTGCCGCCGCACTTGCTGGAGGGGATTAAGGAGTATCTGCCGGAAAACCCTGTTTTCTATAAAGGCGAAGGGTGCAAGGAGTGCGGCCATAGCGGATACAAAGGCCGTGAAATGATCGCAGAGGTATTGGTCGTAAGCAATAAAATGCAAAGAATGATTGCCTCAAACGCTTCGAAGGAAGAGCTGACCAAACAAGCCGTAGAAGAGGGGTTTGTGAATATGTTTGAAGACGGAGTCAGCAAAGCACTGAAAGGGATAACCACTATTGATGAAATCTACAGGGTAGCGAGGCTGTAATGAACTATTTTAATGTAACGATCATGGAAAAAGGCAAGAAACGCAAAGAACTTATCAAGGGATTGAATAAAATGGCTGCTGTGCAGTCAGCCAGGCAAAAGTATCCCCGTGCGGTGATCATGAGGGCAGAACAGACTGCTGCACCTCTTGAGGATACAGTCAGTGACCTGATGTCGAATATCACGAAATCATTCAAAAAAAAGATTCCGCTGAATGACAAGATATCAACGATCAGGCAGATTGCTGTTATGACAGATGCCGGAATTGCGATCAATGATACACTGCAGGATGTTGCTGACAATACAGAGAATAAAGCACTCAAAGAGATATATACAACGATAAATAATGATATCAATGCCGGAAGCAGTCTGACTGACTCTATGGCGAGATATAAAAATGAGTTTGGTCATGTCGCATTGGCGATGACTCAGCTTGGTGAACGAACCGGTAACATTTCCCAGTCCTACCATAAACTTGCCGATATCTTGGAAAATATCAGGGATAACACAGCCAAATTTAAAAAAGCGATACGTACACCTCTGATCACACTTGTAGCTATGGCAATCGCTTTTACGATCTTGATCATGGTGGTCGTTCCGAAATTTAAAGATATTTTTGAAAGATTCAATACTGAACTGCCTCTTCCGACACAGGTATTGCTCTTTTTGGAACATGCCTTTTCCAACTACGGGCTCTATATCCTGTTGGGGTTTATAGCAATGATATATACAGCAATCTATTTCTATAAAAATAATGATGACTTTAAGTATCAGGTGGACAGGATCATGATCCATCCAAAGTTTTATTTAATCAACAAAGCGATTTTCCTTTCTACGATGCATAAATATAACCTGGTATTCGGAGAATTGGTAAAATCGGGTATTCCTGTCAATGAAGCGCTTGATACTGCTGTGGGAATGGTTGATAACCTGGCCATAAAGCAGCAACTGAAAACAGTAAATGCCAATATCGGCCGGGGGATGAACCTGGCAGAAGCTTTTGAGTTGACAGGACTTTATGAGAATATGTTGCTGCAGATGATAAAAGCAGGCGAAGCAGGCGGTCAGCTTGATGCAATGCTTGATAAAGTAACAGACTATTATGATATGCGTTTTCAGGATCTTATTGATAACCTGGCAGCATATGTGGAGCCGATCATGCTTTTTTTCATTGCGGGTCTTGTACTTTTGATGGCCCTGGGGATCTTTATGCCGATGTGGGATCTTGGGAAAGCGGTAAAATCCTAGTTCGGGATAAAAACCGCCTTTTAGAAAAAAGCGGTTTAAAGTCTGTGATGTTTGACGGCTCTTTCCAGATCTTCGGGTGTATCAATCCCAAAACTTTCTGTCTCCACTTCGATCATAGCCACCTTGTAGCCATGGTGAAGTGCTCTGAGCTGCTCAAGCTTTTCGATATGTTCCAGTGCGGAGTCTTTGAGGTTACAGAACATTTTTAACGAGTGCATAGTAAAGCCATAGATTCCAAGATGCCCTTTATAGTCGTCAAAATGGTGGTCTCTGGGGTAAGGGATCTTTGCGCGAGAGAAATAGAGAGCAATATCATCCGTGTCTGTGACGACTTTGACGATATTGGGATCATCGGCTTCCGGATTGCTGATACATTTGTAACAGGAGTTCATCATGATCGCTTCATCCTCTCTGTTCTTTGCGGTAAGGTCATAGATGGCCTGGACAACCGCAGTTTCTATAAACGGTTCATCTCCCTGTACATTGATAATGATCTCGTTTTCGTCCAGTCCGAGTTTCTGTGCCGCTTCATAGATACGGTCGGTACCGCTTTGATGCATTTCTGAAGTCATGACCGCTTTAATATCGTATTGATCGGCGATGTCGATAACCTCCTGAGCGTCTGTTGCGATACAGACGGCATCGATATCCTGTACAGCCATTGCTGTGCGTATCACCATCGGGATACCACCGATATCGGCTAACACTTTATTGGGGAAACGGCTTGAACCGATACGTGCAGGAATAATGATCATAGTTTACCTTTCTCTGTTAGTCTTAAAGTAATTTTACACTCTCTATGTTAAAATACACCACATTTACAAGGACGTTGATATGAAACAGGCATTATTTCTTCTTAACATGGGTGGCCCTAACAGCTTGGATGAGGTACAGCTCTTTTTATACAATATGTTCAGTGATAAAAATATCATCCCCAACCCGCTTGTACGTCCTCTGGTGAGAACGATTATTATCAAAAAAAGGCTGCATGAAGCCCAGGAAACCTATAGGGAGCTTGGAGGTAAATCTCCGCTTTATGATTTGACCATGCAGCTTGTAGAGAAGTTGAGCGGCAAGATCGATATTCCTATCTATCCGGTGATGCGTTATGTCCCGCCTTTTGCGCAGTCGGCTTTACAGGAGTGCAAGGAGAGAGGGATCGAAGAGATATTGCTTTTCCCTCTCTATCCCCAGTACTCAACGACAACTACACTCTCATCCTATGAAGATGTACTAAAGGCTTGTGAAATGATAGGCTACTATCCTAAGATAACGTTTGTGAAAATGCGTTATTATGATGATTTTGCATATATTAAAGCAAGCGCGGAGAAGATTAAAGAGGCATTGGGAGATAAAGAGAGCAGGGAGTATGACCTGATCCTCTCTGCACATGGACTCCCGGTAAGTATTATTGAAGCCGGTGATCCATACCAGAGAGAGGTGGAAGCGAATGTCAGTGCACTGAAGATCTATCTTCAGAGTGAAGGTATAGATTTCAGAAGTGTAAAGCTTGTTTATCAGTCGAAGGTCGGGCCGCAACAATGGCTGGAACCCTCTCTGGTAGATACATTGCGCAATCCGTACAACAGAAAAGTACTTATCTATCCTTTGGCATTTACCGTTGATAACTCTGAGACGCTTTTTGAGCTTGATATAGAAGCACGTGAGATTGCCAAGAAGATCAAGTATGAGGATTTTATCGTTGCGAAGTGCATGAATGACAGTGATGCCTTTGTCGAGTTTATAGCGAATAGTGTCAACGAGTACGATGCAGACACTGAAAAGTAGCGCAGAATCCCTTACCGAGGTCAACAGATCAAAGTTTATTACCTATCTTGTGCCCATGCATGCGTTTGAAGGGCTTCAGGGAAAGCTTAAAGCGGAAAATCCCAAAGCCAGTCATGTGGTCTATGCACTGCGCTATCTCAATACATACGGACAGGTTGTAGAAAACAGCAGTGATGACGGTGAACCAAAAGGGTGTGCCGGCGTGCCGGCACTCAATGTTTTGCGCGGCAAAGAGCTGATCAACTGCGCCGTGCTCATTGTACGTTACTTCGGAGGTATCAAGCTTGGGACCGGTGGAATGGCCAGGGCCTACGCGCAGGCAGTCAAGGATGTAGTTGAAACGGCTGAGCTTCAGGCGTACAAAAAGCAGCTATCCCATACTTTTGAAACAAGTTACAGTGAGGTAGAGAAGACACTGTATCGCCTAAAGCAGTTGGATATCGTGAAGTATGAGCGTGCGTTTGGTGTAGAGGGTGTAACCTGGACGATCGAGAGTGATGCCGAAACGCTAAAAGCATTTTTGCGTTTTCTTTAGCCACAGATTTTGGACAGACGATTGACAGAAAAGGGCTTATGGTGTGGTCAGCTCTTTTCTCTCCGGAGTGTCTGAGGGTAGCTTTTCACACAGTTTCTACCCTCTGATTTGGCATAGTACATTGCCGTATCCGCCTGTTTGATCAGTTTCTGCTCTTCATCGGCATCCTCGGGATAGATGGCCACTCCGATGCTTGCGGAGATATCGAGGGTAACCCCTTCAATGAGGAATGGCTGACTCAGCGTATGTCTTATCTTTTCTGCAATTTCCAATGCATATTTGCGTGCTTTGATAGAGGGTAAGAGGATCACAAACTCATCACCACCGACACGTGCTACCAGGTCGGACTTGCGCAGGCAGCGGTCGATACGTTGTGCCGCGGCTCTCAGCAACAAGTCACCGATCTGGTGCCCATACTCGTCATTGACGTATTTGAACTTATCCAGATCTAGAAATATGAGTGCTACGACACTGTCTTCCCGGTCAGCATTGATGATGGCTTCTTTGAGATGAGCGGTGATCTGAGAGCGGTTTGGCAAGCCGGTCAATATATCATGGTAGGCCATATATTTGATCTTGTCCTCCATCAGTTTGCGTTCCGTAATGTCGTATAACCATCCAAGGATTGCCGGTTTATCCTGATATTCCAGGGGAAAATAGGAGGCCAATACCCATTTTGTCCACCCTTTATCTCCAGGAGATTGAAGCTCAACAAGTTTATTGGTAATGCTTTCACCTTTACGGAGTTTTTCTGTGATATCTCTGTATACCTTCGGGGCGTAATAACCTGAGGGGATAAGCCCAATGACCTCTTGGGGCGTAGTGTCCAGCAGGGAGCTGTAGCTCTTGTTGGCAAATACAACTTCGTGACTGACGGCATCTGTAATACTTGCAGCGATGGGGCTGCTCTCCAGCATCTGATGCAGTCGCAATTCATTGTCAGTTGCTTGTTTCCGCAAGTGGAAATTCTCCTCGATATGATGATTCAGTTTGAGTGTACTGGATAATATAAAGAACAAGAAAAGCGTATCCATAATGCTCATACCGAAGGAGATAGGGGTGCCTTCATAGGCAAGAAAGATGATTTGCGGTATCAGAACAGCGAGCAGATAACCGATAAAAGAAACACGATCGATGAAGAGTGTAGCAGCAGCCCCTGCACTGAGACCGGCAAGTACGAATGAGACATAGATCTTGTGGGCAGGATCGTCCGTGAGAGAGAGCAGTATCCCGCCGATACCCCAGATAACTCCGGTAGCAATGGCACCGATACGGAAAAGGTTCAGCCACAAGTCTGCACTGCTCGGATCATATTTAGAGGAAGAGTACCTCCATACAATCAACAGAATCCCCCGACCCAGCAAAACCATCCCCATTGAGGTTACCCATATAGTCACCGGTTCCGGTGCAAGCACCAATGATTGAACAGCAGCAAGTATAGCAGCAAGCAGTGCACTTATGATAAGAGAAGCGAGCAGTCCTGAGTAGAGTAGGCTGATCTGTTCAGAAGATAGTGTATCAATGATGTTATCCTCTGGCTGCAGATATCGCCAGGCACGTCTCTTGAGTGTGTTTAGATCAAATGAACCAGCTTCTGGCCTATGACTCTTATGCTTTTTTGTCTCTTTGTTCACGACGAGCCTTCCTCTCCATATTTTTTGAGAGTCTGCTGTAGTACAGCTTGCTGTTGGTTGCTATGTAAGTGCAATTTTACGATCTATTTAACTATTATATAAAGATTGGATAATTATGTCCAGTAACAAGCAGATTGAAAACAGTTATTTTGCCTAGGATGTGCTTTTTTGAAATGTTTTAATCATCAAAATGCTGAAGCTGAAATAGTTAGGCATGCATTCAGCATTGCTTCAAGCTATTAATATCCTTATTGTAGAGATTCGCTATGTCTCTGTAATACCCTTGCATCCTTCTCATAGACACTTCCAGTGTCTATAGAGCATCTCATCGTTACTCTGTAAGTACATCTAGTACTTACAGTGCCCTTGCGTCCTTTCTGTAGACACATTTAGTGTCTACAGAGCGTCCTCATCCTCTTCGCCTGTTCTGATACGGATCGTGTTGGTGATATCCGATACGAAGATCTTTCCGTCACCGATCTTTCCGGTTTTCGCCTGTTCTTTGATGATGTTGAGTGCCAGGTTCAGATAATGGTCGTTGCTTACCACGATCTCCAGTTTTACCTTGGGAATGAACTCTACGACATACTCCGCGCCCCTGTAGAGTTCTGAGTGCCCCTGCTGGCGGCCGTAACCCTTGACTTCTGATACTGTCATCCCTTCGATCCCTGCTGCCACCAAGGCATCTTTGACATCTTCGAGTTTGAATGGTTTGATAATTGCTTCAATTTTTTTCATAGTTTCGCTCCTTTGGTTGCATAATTATAAAATAAGTAAGCTGTCAAACGAAGACAGCCATGGGTTGATTGGACAAAAACCTTAAATACTGCGTTTGAATTCAGGATAAGCATCGATACCGCATTCCGTTGCATCGATCCCCTCGTGTTGCTCCTCGTCACCGGCACGCAGGGTGAAGATTCTGTTGATCAGAAAGATCGTCAGAAAGGAGAGAGGGAAGACGATGGATCCTACGATGACAATCGCCTTGAGTTGGGTGAGCAGGCTTGCTTCTTTTATGAAAATGCCTGCCGCAAGTGTCCCCCAGACACCGTTCACCAGGTGAACGGAGAGTGCACCGACCGGGTCGTCCATCTTCAGTTTGTCAAAGAAAGGTACTGCCCATACGACAAGTGCGCCTCCGATAAATCCGATCAAAACAGGCGTATAGATATCATAGCGGTCCGCACCGGCAGTGATCGCAACCAGTCCGCCTAGCGCACCGTTGAGCAGGACGGTAATATCATATTTTTTATATCTGAAATAGGTCAACAGCCAGCCTGCGATTGCTCCGGCAAGTCCGGCAGTATTGGTATTCATGATAGTGAGTGCGACGGTATCGGCATTCTCTTTGCTGGCAATGGAGCCTACGCTGCCGCCATTGAACCCAAACCATCCAATCCAGAGCAGGAATGCGCCGAGTGTGACCAATGGGATGTTCGAAGCGGGGATGACTTTGACTTTTCCACTGACGTAGCGGCCGTATCTTGGACCCATGATGAGGATCGCTGCAAGCAAAGCCCAACCGCCTGTCGAATGGATGACGGTAGAACCGGCCAGGTCGGTCACCCCGGAGATATCCAGCAGTGTGCCTTCAAGAAAGTTGGCTCCCCAGATCAGGTTCACAATGAGCGGGTAGATCAGCGCGCCTACAGCGATCGTAAAGAGACCCAGTGGAAGGATACGCGAGCGTTCGCTGACGCCCCCGCTCATGATATTGACCACTTTCCCGACAAATGCCATTTGGAAGAGGAAAAAGGCCCATTTGCTCATTGTGTTTTGATGATTCCATGAACCAAATGCGATCTCATATCCTATGAGCAGGAAGGACAAGGAAGCAACGGCATAGATCATTACATTGACTGTCAGCACAGAGGTGACATTCTTGGTTCTGACCAGTCCGGCCTCCAGCATTGCAAATCCGGGTACCATAAAGATGATCAGCGTCATGGCAAAGAGTGCAAAAAAAGTGTCGATCACATAACCCATTTCCATATTTAGTCCTTATCAAAAGTGATAGGGGTATTATAACTATTATTTATGGAATATCTATGGGGAAGGTGGTCTTTTTTTATACAGTGAAGGTAGATAAATTAAGTGTGATTTAAGTGTATTGTTTGTTTTTTAACCAAAAGGCCCTCTCAGAGCCTTTTGATCAGGATCATAATGCCCTTGCGTCAGCATTATAGAGACATCTAGTCTCTATAATGCTTCTCATCGTTACTTTAAGTACATCTAGTACTTAAAGTGCCTCTTCGTCCTCTTCATCGGTTCTGATACGGATCGTTTTTGTGATATCCGATACGAAAATTTTTCCGTCACCGATCTTGCCGGTTTTCGC
>JAQUFB010000060.1 GCA_028684885.1 Sulfurovum sp.
TTGTCGCCATGGTGGGAGACGGGATCAATGATGCCCCGGCACTTCTGGAGGCGGATATCGGTATTGCCATAGGTGCAGGTACGGATATCGCCATAGAGAGTGCCGATATCATCCTGACAACCAGTGAGCTTCTCCGCGTTACCGATGCGATCAGGCTTTCAAAAACCACCTACCGCAAAATGGTACAAAACCTCTGGTGGGCAAGCGGGTACAACCTCCTTGCAATCCCTTTGGCTGCGGGAGTGCTCACTCCATGGGGGATCATGATCAAACCTGCGCTTGGAGCGGTACTGATGTCGCTGAGCACGGTGATCGTTGCGTTCAATGCCCAACTACTGAAAGATCGGCCATACCGTTAAGAAAAATCCGCCATCTACGCTTCTTCAGAGTCCAAAACATTCAGAGAAGAGACAATTGGTTTAGATCGCCGGATTACCGGGATATAGAGGCATTTTCTTAGAAAAACGCTGAAGTTATGATAAAATAGAATCGGATAATGCAAAGGGGTGATCACCATATATTCTATAGGTTCAAAAAAAGATTCCGGTATACCGTTTTCTGCTCTCCCCGAATCCGGCATTATCAAATCCTATACCGATAAGTATGCAACAATCCTATGAAAAATGATCTCTACCATCGCAATACACAGCAACTCTTTCTGAGACTGACCAAACTTTTTTTTATGATCTCACTGATGATTATCAGCGTAGATACCTATGAAAGCTACAAACACCATTTTTACACGATGGTATGGCTGGAAATCACCGCTCTCCTTGCCCAGGTGACAGGTTTTGTACTCTATTATTTTCGTATGATCACGCTGAGGGCTTTTGCCTCCATCCTGATCATTGCTGTTTCGATACTGGTCGTTCTGGCACTTTTCATTATCGGTGAAAACCCGGAATTTTCACTTTTTGCCCTGGCCATACTCCCTGTGTTTATCTTTTTCTTTCTAGGTACCGAAAATGGGAAGAAGTTTACCGTCTTTATGGTATTTATGATCCTCCTGGCTGTCTTCAACAGTCATTTCAGGATCATAGAACCGATCATATTTCCCGCTTCGCTCTATGTGGAGATATTGATCGGGTACACCGGTATCTCATTTCTTCATTACCGGTTCGAGGAGTACAGACAGAACTTCCAGACCGAACTGCTTACATTCAGCAGATCACAAAAAACGCTCCTCAAAGAGCTGAACCACAGAGTCAAGAACAATCTTCAGATGATCATGGGTCTGCTGCTGATGCAGTCCAACAGAGTGAAAAACGAGCAATGCAAAAAAGTATTGTCGTCTCAGGCAAACCGCTTGAAAGCGATAGGGTTGGTACATGAACAGCTCTCCGGCAACAACAGGCCTACCACGGTAGATATCGAAGCGTACCTCAAAAGCATTATTACAACGCTTCAGCTTTTGACCAGACATAAAATTATTTTAGAGGTAGGGAAAGGGCTTACTCTTGATACCTCTACTGCAACCTATATTGGGTTGTTTGTCAACGAAGCGGTATCAAATGCAATAGAGCATGCCTATCTGCCCAATACAGAAGAGGAGATCAAGGTCAGCTGTCTGACAGAAGGCCTTACCTGCCGATTGAGCATAGAAGATAGCGGGCAGGGCTTCAACGGCACAGATACCAATAACTCTCTTGGATTCTCGTTGATGGAGGCGATCAGTGATTATCTGGATGAAAGTTTCATCACGATTGATCCCCAAAACGGCACTAGGATCACCCTGGAGTTCAGTCTCAAAAAAAACCAGGAAAAACTCCTTGACAGCGGCCTGCTCTAGTAGAATGCTGCCCATCTAAGAAAAATAAAAGCAACCGGATACTACCCGAGATTACACTTCCTGCTTTCAATGGGATCTAATCCAGAACTTTTCCCACATCATCCCTGCTGAACCTCTGATGCGTTCCGTCACAGTAAGGCGGATTGCCCGTATGTTTACACATGCACATCCACTTCTGTGTCGTGGATTCCGCTGTAAACTTTAAAGGTTTGAAAGAAGTTCCCTTATGGCTCCCGTCGCAAAAAGGCTGTTCTTTTGAGACTCCGCACGTACAAAAAAGATAGTTTTTCCCTTCTTCCAGGGAAGCAATAATCGGATTGTTATCTGCAATGACCGGCTTGTCCATCTCAGACTCCTTTACAGGTGGTATTGTGCTATTGTACCATGATTTAAGAGAATGGAATCAGAAGTTTGGATTGAGAAAAAAAGTACAGACATCCTCCTGTCCCAGTTCGCAGGCTTTTTTAAGGAGCCCTCTCCCCTCCTCTCTATCTTCAGCAATACCTGCATGCCGGTCTCCATAGTAGAGCGTCATTCCTGCAGTCACGCACCCATCTCTGTCATTGAGTGCACATGCCTTTTTCGCATAATGGAGCGCTTTTTGTTTATCCACCTGCAGATCGGCAAGATAAGCACGTTTACTCGAGATGAAATAGTAGTAGAGCTTTGCGCATGCCGCACCGTTATCCTCCGCCTCACACTTTTTCAAAGTCGCTTCAAATGCCGCCGGGGTCATTTTACCTCCATAGAGGAATACACTGGCAGATGATACGATGAATAATATATATTTCAGTTTTTTCATACCGGATTGTAGCATAATCCTCACAACCTATCCGGAGTTCATCGGTGTATTTTTACAGTTACACACTCGTACACATTGTTATGGTACCATCGAAAAAAGTATCAAAGGAAAAGCGATGATCTTACAGCTCTTTACCATGTTTGTCTTAGCAACTGTTTTTGCTTTTTCCGAAGAGGAGGGGCTAGAGTATACCGGTATCCTGGCCAAGCACCATGCTGGCGGCCAAAAGGTCCAACAGATACGTGTCAAAAGAGAGATACCTGAGCAGTGCGACAGACAGGAGCTTCTTACAAACGAGATGGTCTGGACAGGAAATTATGCCCACGCAAAAGTACCCGATCAGTGCAAATCCACCTTCGTTCATACGACAGGACACCTGCAGCCGATAAAACTCCATCCGGAGCTGGAGACCTACGGTGAACTGGAAACACTAAGTTTTATCAAAAAGATGCAGAAAAGAGGCGATCTGCTCCTGATCGACAGCCGCAAAGAGAAGTGGTATCGCTACATGACAATACCGGGTGCCATCAATATGCCCTTCCACCACTTTACATACCGGGAGCAGTACGAATTCAGGTTTGAAGAGGCACTTAGGGAACTGGGGGTGAAGATCATCAATGAGGAGGGAAAGTATGACTTTACGCACGTCAAAACGATCCTGATCTTCTGCAACGGACCATGGTGCAGCCAGTCCCCAAAAATGATCCATGCGCTGCTTGAAATCGGGTACCCTCCCAAAAAAATCAAATGGTACCGCGGAGGGATGCAGTCATGGCTGGGTGCGGGAATGACCTCGGTCAAACGCTAAAAAATCACACTGACACCTTTCATGGCAGCAGTATTTAGGATTCAGGGGTAAAGAGTGTACCTTTGTTGTGTATCCCTTCCAGGAGATACTCCTGCGCGGTGGTAAGATCAAAACCGCTGCATAAGAACATTTGCTTTCCTTTGGAGAGCAGGAAGTCAGCGGCTACCAGTTTCGTCACGATCCCTCCTGTAGCAAACTCATCATTCGGAGAATGGCTTGCCTGAAGCTCTTTCTCTGTAAGCTGATGGACCTCTTTGAGGATTTTTGCTTTGGGATTCTCGTTTGGGTTACTGTCATAATACCCATCAATATCACTGAGGATCACCAGCAAGTCCGCATCGATATGATGTGCTACACGTGCTGCAAGCTGATCATTGTCACCAAAAAGCTGTTCAGGTGTACTTGAGATATCATTTTCATTTACAATAGGGAGGATACCGTTATCTAGCGCGGTATGGATAATCTTTCTGAAGATCTCCGTGCGTTTCCTTGAGTCAAAATCATCTTCAGTCAGCAAAATCTGTGCGGTATCGACATCATAAATGTCAAATTTTTTCTTATATGAGCTCATCAATATCGGCTGCCCGACCGCTGCAAGGACTTTTTTGCTTATCTGTTTGCGTTTGTCAAGCTTCAATGCGGTATAACCCGATGAGACGGCACCCGAACTCACAAGCACCACTTCATACTTTTTACGCAGTTGGCCAATAAAGGATACCAGATTGAGCATACGCTCCTTCGCAATCTCACCCTGTTCAGTGAGCACCGAACTTCCTACTTTCAATACAATTCGTTTCTTTGATTTCATAATGACCTTTTGAGTCTTGGAATTACGCCTGATAATAACAAAATAACTTTAAGCAAGGGTTAAAAACAAAATCAAGATACTGATCAATATATCAGAGCAAAAACATTCCCACGATCAGAAGCCCCATCGGCACCATAGCCAGGAGATAGCGTTTTTTTTGTGTCTTCAATGCCTTGAAGCTCCCCCAGAAGAAAAGTACAACAGAGACCAGGAAAATCAGTAACAAAGCGCCGTTAGTCAAATGCACCTTCCCTCTCCTTCCTTGAAACTTCTTCTACCATTTTGATACTCTCCACGGCATTGATCAGTATCTGTTTGGTGGATTTGAGCGGTTTCATACGCAAATTTGTCTGCTTTTTGTCCAGAGATTGATCGGAGACAACCTCCATCACCTCTTTTTCAAGCTCGGTAACGATCTCGCCGATCTTTGCTTCAATAAATGCTACATCCATTAATTTACCTTGGGTCTAAAGACCTTGATGACCTCTTCGTTGGCCTCCATGTAAGCACCGCCGATAAGGTCGATACAGTAGGGAACAGCAGGGAATACCGCATCCAGGCACTCCCTAATCGACTTTGGCTTGCCGGGCAGATTGATAATCAGTGAACCGTCACAGATACCTGCTGTCTGCCGTGAGAGGATTGCTGTAGGGACATATTTCAGGCTTACCGCCCTCATCTGTTCCCCAAAACCGGGCAGAAGCTTCTGACATACACTCTCTGTTGCTTCAGTGGTTACATCCCTTGCTGCCGGCCCCGTACCTCCAGTGGTCACGATGAGATCGCAATGCTCATCACGCGCCAGTTCGATCAGCGTATTCTCAATAAGATTCTGGTCATCGGGAATACATCGATAGACATACTCACACTCGTTCAGTAAGTACTCTCTCATCGTATCCATGATTGCAACACCGGAGATATCCTCATAGATCCCCTGGCTTGCCCTGTCACTTGTCGTTACAACACCTATCTTGATCTTGTCCATATCTTCACCTAATTAATTGATTTTGGGCATTATAGCAAAAGCAGATGAAAATGAAAACATCTCCCAAAGGCTGATTTCCTATATAATCATTTACAGGCTATCGGGTGTTGTTTGCAAAAGATATTAAGTTTTTTTTGTGCGGTTTCGTGCCCCTGCATCGCCGCCATCATCCAGTATTGATAGACCTTCAATTCATCCTCTTTCACCCCTTGGCCATTTGCATGCATCACCCCAAGCTTATATTGGGCATCTGCATCTCCCTGTTCGGCTGCCTTCCGGAAAAGCTTTGCCGCCTTTTGGTAATCCTGCTGCACCCCTCGGCCGTCAAGATAGATATCCCCCAGTTTGGTCTGCGCCATGGCAATGCCCCGGTCGGCCGCCTTGCGGTAACATCCGGCTGCTTTTTGATAGTCCTGATTGACCCCTCTGCCATTCTCATACATGATCCCAAGATTGATTTGCGCCATGGCATATCCCTGATTGGCTGCTTTCCGGTAACACTTGGCTGCCTTTTGATCGTCCTGCGCTACCCCCTGCCCCTGTTCGTACATTACCCCGAGTATCGTCTGCGCCCTGGCATCTCCCTGTCCAGCCGCCTTCCGGAAAAGTGCTGCCGCCTTTTGATAATCCTGCTTTACCCCATGGCCGTCAAGATACATGCTCCCAAGGTTGGTCTGAGCCTCAGCAATCCCCTGGTCAGCTGCTTTACGGTAATACTCTGCCGCTTTTAGATAGTCCTGCTTCACTCCTTTGCCATGCGCATACATCGCTCCAAGAATGGACTGGACCTCGACAATCCCCTGGTCGGCCGCTTTCCGGTAATACTCTGCCGCCTTGAGATAATCCTGCTTCACCCCCTTACCGTACTCATACATCAACCCAAGGATCGTTTGCGCTGTAGCATGCCCCTGGCCGGCCGCTTTCAGGAAAAGTTCTGCCGCCTTTTGGTAATCCTGCCTCACCCCCTGGCCGTCAAGATACATACTCCCGAGGTTGGTTTGAGCCTCAGCAATCCCCTGGTCAGCCGCCTTCCGGTAACACTCGGCCGCCTTTGGATAATCCTGCTTCACCCCTCTCCCATGGTCATACATTATTCCAAGCTTATACTGAGCATCAGCGTCTCCCTGTTCGGCCGCATTGCGATAACACCCGGCCGCCTTTGGATAATCCTGCGTCACCCCTTTGCCCAGCTCATACATCGCTCCAAGGATCCTTTGGGCTTCAGCAATCCCCTGGTCAGCCGCCCTCCGGTAAAACTCAACCGCTTTCTGATAGTTCTGCCTCACCCCTTTGCCGTACTCGTACATCACCCCAAGGTTGTACTGGGCATCAGCGTCTCCCTGCTCGGCCGCCTTCCGGAAAAACCCTGCCGCTTTTTGGTAGTCCTGCTCTACCCCTTTGCCGTTCTCATACATCACCCCAAGATTATTTTGGGCATCAACGTCTCCCCGGCCGGCCGCTTTTTCAAAAAGCACTGCCGCTTTTTGATAATCTCCCGCATTATAAGCAGCAACCCCATCTTCAAAATCCCCGCCAAATACCATCACAAAAAGTACGATAAGTGCAAGGAATGTTTTTTTTATCATCTTTTTCCCCTCCTATTCCATTTTTATTGTAATAAAAGCATTATCAATTTTAACTGACTTTTGCTCAATATGGGCAATTTTGTAAAAACTCCGCTCAGAGTTCGTTCATATGATTTGATAGAAGAATAGGGTTTTTCCACAATCACTGAAGCGGAAGATGGGGATAAAGGAAAAGAAGATAGAACTACCCCACCCTTTGCAGGATCCTATCGAGAAGCGAAGTACTCAGTATCCTCTTCAGGTTTCCGAGCAGATAGGTCGCCTTAGTGATATAGTAGCGAGGTTTCGGTTTTTTGGCTGCGATGATCTCATAGACGACTGAGGCTACGGCATCGGCCTCTCGTTTGAACGGTACTTTTTTCCCTTTGTCATTGATATTGGCTTCATACTGCTCTCTGAAACGGGAATGCCCGACATCTATGTTCTCCCGGAGTTTCTGCATCGCGTTTTGGCGAAAGTTGCTGCTTACCGGGCCAGTGTTGAGCAGAGAGACATGGATATCTGTATCCATCAGTTCCAGGCGCAGGGTATCACTGAGCCCTTCGACCGCATATTTGCTCGCATTATATGCTCCCCTGCCAAAGAGCGAGATGAGCCCCAGTACCGATGAGTGCTGGATGATCTTCCCATACCCCTGCACTCTCATCACTTTTAGTACCTGCAGCGTACACTCATGCAGTCCGAACAGATTGGTCTCAAACTGCTCTCTGAGCAGTGCCGTTGGGAGATCCTCAACCGCACCCGGCTGCCCGTAGCCGGCATTGTTGAACCATACGTCGATCTTCCCTTCAAGCTCCTTCACCTCGGCAATTACCGCTGAGATCTGCTCAGGTCTGGTCACATCAAGCAACATCGCATGCTCAAACCCAAGTGATTTGAGATGTGCTACATCTTTCTCATTCCGGGCTGTCGGATAGACAGAGATATATCGCTCCTTCAAATAAAGTGCCGTTTCAAGGCCTATGCCGGTACTGCAGCCTGTGATCACGATATTGGTCATATCTTCTCCTCCCATGCCTCTAACAGCGGTAAAACATCTACCTTTCTACCGCGTATATGTTTTTTGGAATATTCTACTATTTTTCCATGAAATCTGGCATAAACAGTCGCAATATCGGCCTCTTCTCCATAAAGCCTCTTGACCTTATCGAAATTCGTCTCTATTCCTTCCTGCATCCACTCCTGCAGCTCCATATAGGTTTCAAAGGTATACCCAAGCGCATCCATGAGCCTTTGTGTATAACTGTCAACCACCAGAACCGGCCTGTGACAGCCATAGCAGAGGATCGAGTCTGCACTCTCCATCCCTATCCCTTTTTGCGCGAGCAGCCAGCTTCTGTCAACTTCTCTGGAAAATATTTCAAATGAACCGAAATCTTTGAGTATATTTTGACTAAGCGAGATGAGTCTTTGGGATTTGGTATGGTAAAAACCGCTCGGTTTGATCAGCGAAGCGATATGCTGCGTATCGGCGGATGAGAGCGCTTCAAGGGTAAGCAGATTCGCTTTTCTAAGCGCAGAGAGGGAGGCTTCTACCTTCTCCCAGCGGCTTTGCTGCGTGAGGATCGCCCCCACCACCACTTCAAAGGTTCCGCTCGCAGGCCACCATAACGGATCTCTGGTTGTCTGAAGATAGCCCAGCTTTCTGAGTGCAGCCAGTAGATCGAAACTCTCCTGCACATTTTCTCCCGGCTAGTTACAGGTTTTCAAATAATCTTCTACGATCACTCTATGATCAAATACCAGTTTATCCAACGGAAGATCGATCAGTGCATAAAGATTTGCTTCCATGGCATCATCACCGCCTTTTGGCTGGCCTGAAGCCTTTGCCACATAGACGATCGTCGCAACATGAAAACGGGGATCTCTGTCAGGATCAGAATAGATTCCCAATACTCTGTCGATCTCGACATCCAGCCCCGTCTCTTCCTTCATCTCGCGCACCAGCGCCTGTTCCACTGTTTCTCCGACTTCAACAAAACCGCCGGGCAAAGCCAAACCGTACGGTTCATGTTTCCGTTCTATCAGTACGATCCCCTGGAAGATACCCTCCTCATAGACTTCGATAATACCATCTATCGTAAGATATGGAGTTCGCGGTGTGAATGACATGATTTATCCCTTTATTTTTGATTTCAAAAGTATAACATAGAAAACAGTGTTACATCTCTTGTAATTTATCGATTTTTGCTTAAATTCTTTGTGAAACGGCCCCAAAGATACAACAAAAAGGCCAATTTCATCTAATCCCTCAACAAATGTCCGGCACCTTTTATCCAGTAAGTCACCGTCTTGCCTGCAAAGAAATCAAACGCGGCAGGGGCGTCAATGATCTTGTCTTCGCTTCCCAGGAACACCTCAATGGTCGTACCTCTGTCTGTGATCTTCCTGATCTTTTCACTCTCCCACCGGTAACTTAGCAGAGCCTCCAACTCTTCCTGCGTGCCGGGAGTGAGATAAGAGGAGAGATCTATGCCTGAAGGAGATGCGGCATTGGCAAGAAACTGTTGGATATAGGCTTCCCGGCTGTTTTGGAAATAACGCAGCTGGGTACGCATGAAACTCGGTTTTTGGTTCTGGAAAAATGCCGGCGAGAGCAGGATAAGCCTGTCTACTCTCTGGGTCGTGTTGCAGACATACTCCAAGGCCTGCTGTGCGCCGTAGCTGAAGCCCGCCACACAAAGATCACTTTGGATCAGGTACTCGCTGAAAAGCCGCTCTTCTCCATGAAGGGAGAACCCGTTAAAATATTTCACGGAGTATCTCTCTGCACTGTTCCTGGTCGATGTTTTCATACTCCAGAAGATACGCAGCTGTTTTTTTCAGTGCTTCATTGAGTGAGTTGAGAAGGTTGGTCACTTCTGCAACAGAGTTTTTCAGAAGCTCCTCTTCTGCGGACGGCGTGATGATAAAGTTCTCATTCATCATATACTCATAGACAACCTGATGCACCATCTTTTTTGCCTGCTTGATATCACTGCTGGCATTGGTAAACTGTTCTTTGAAAAAGATCGAATTGGCGACACTTCCCGCCAGATAGACCTTGATCCGGTTGAGCAGCTGGCCTTTGGAGAGTATCTCATGATCTTCTCTGAGCAGCATGATATTGACCAGACCTATCTTGTCAAACTCGATATCAAACCAAGTGGCTACCAGTGCCTTGGCTGCCTGATAGACGGCCTGAATCTCGCGTTCTTTATCCGTCAGGCTCATGATCTTTCGTTTTCCGAGCAGTACCTTCTCTTTGACCGCTTCAAAGTCTGAGGTCTCGATCGTAGAACGGCCGTCGCGCATCGCATAGATCGCTGCTTCATTGGTCAGCGTTGCAAGAGCGGCCGAGTTGAACCCTACACTCATTCTGGCAATATGGCCTATATCGACACTGTGCGGCTTTTTGGCCAGGTAGAGTTCGAGCGTCTTCGCCCTCTCTTCCAGATCAGGCAGTGAGATATGGATACGTCTGTCAAAACGCCCTGCTCTCAGCAACGCCTCATCCAGGACATCGATCTTGTTTGTCGCTCCGATGACGATCACCCCTGAACTCTCTTCAAAACCGTCCATTTCGGTCAAAAGCTGATTGAGTGTTGCTTCCCTTTCGTCATTGCGGAACTCTCCGCGGCTTTTGCCCACCGCATCGATCTCGTCGATAAAGATAATGCTCGGTGCCATCTGCTTGGCTTTTTTAAAGAGCTCGCTGACCCTTTTGGCTCCCATCCCCACATAGATATGCACAAAAGAGGCTCCGCTCTGATAAAAGAACGGGACACCCGCTTCCCCTGCCACAGCTTTGGAGATCAGTGTCTTGCCCACTCCCGGAGGACCGACCAGCAGCACCCCCTTGGGGAGACTGATATCAAGCGCTTTATACTTCTGCGGCGCTTTCAGAAAATCGATGATCTCCTCAAGCTCCTCCTTCACCGCACTGATACCGGC
>JAQUFB010000061.1 GCA_028684885.1 Sulfurovum sp.
GGCTGCAGCTTTGATCTCGCCCCTGTTTTCCCGCAGTTCCGGGACGATATAGGGCAGATCTACCTGGGCATACATCTCCTCTTCACTCTTCCCTGCAATACGTTTATCATTTTTGAATACTCCGTACTCATTGACTTTCAAACCTCTTTTCATGGCCAGTTTTCTGATAACAATATTGTGTGCCTTGGATCCTGTGAAGTAAAAGAGACCCGCTCCCCAGCTGACAGCCGGGATAACCCTTAGATCAACCTGTAGCCCGGACTTCAGTATCACGGTTGATCTGGTTTTTCCCTCCGATATGATATCATCCACCTCTTCGTAATGAACAAAATGTGTGATGAGATCGGTTCCTCTTGTACAGCTGGCCAGGATATCCAGGTCTCCTACGGTCTCTTGGGCACGACGAAAGCTTCCGGCTATCTTGATCTGTTTGAGTCCGCTTTTTTGCTTCAGGTATTTGATCAGAGGTTCGGCAAGCTGGCAAGCGACAGGGTAGGGGGTTCTGCCGCTTCTCTCCTTGAGGCGATTGAGCTCTTTGAGGATATTGGCTTCACTTTTTTCACCAAAACCCTTTACCGTGCTGATCTTCCCCTGTTGGGCTGCCTCAGTCAGCTCCTGCAGTGTTTCTATACCGAGTGCTTGATGGAGTGCCTTGACCTTTTTGGGTCCAAGTCCCGGTATTTCCATCAGTGTATGGAGGGAGCCTCCCTCCTCACTTTCAAGTTTTTTCAGAAACTTTAGCGTGCCTGTTCTGCTTATCTCCCTGATTTTATCGGCAAGGTCTTCTCCTATGCCCGGAAGTTCGGTAAGATCTTTACCGTTTTTTACCAGATCGGTGATACTGTAGGGAAGTGAAGCTATGGTTTGTGCAGCATTGCGGTAGGCACGGACTCTAAAGGGATTGGCATCCTGAAGCTCAAGCAAGTCGGCTATTTCTTTGAAGATCTCTTCTATATCGGAATTGTGAACAGGCATGACTTGCTCCTTGTCTGTTTTTAGTGACATCGGTTGGCTACCGTTGGCTCCTCAGGCAGGCAACAGGTGTTGAAACGTTTTTTTATAGATATTTAAGATCGTATCCAGCAGAGCCGCGATCACCGGGCCGATAATGATACCCAGGGGACCGAAGGAGATGATTCCCCCAAAGATCGATATGAGTATCACGAGGTCAGGCAATTTGGAATCACTTCCTACGATCCAGGGGCGTATGAGATAATCCACCAAGCTTACGACGAACATCCCCCATACAATGAGGCCTATCCCCCATCCCGTACTGCCCGTAAACAGCAGGTAGACCGCTGCGGGCAGCCAGATCAGCGATGCTCCCAATCCCGGGATGGCAGCAAGAAGAAACACAACACTTCCCCAAAACGCGGAACCTTCTATCCCCGTAACCCATAATGCCAGTCCGACCATTATCCCCTCAATGAGCCCTATCACCATGATACCTTTCAGGGATGCTCTGGTGACCATCAGCCCGCGCCCCATCACTTCCGTCCTATCCTCTTCGGAAAGTGGCAGCAAAGAGGCAAATGAACGCAACAGCTGCGGTCCGTGTATCAGAAAGTGGAACATTGCATAAAACATCACGAAGAGGCTGACAAAAAAGCCGACCGTTCCTTTGGTGGCGCTGGAGAGACTTGAAACCAGCCAGCTTCCTGCCGCACTGACTGCTTCGGAGGCTTTCTTGACGATCGTTTCATTGAAAGGTTCAAGCTTCTCTTTTAAAGGCAGCCAGTCAGGTATTTTTTCGCTCAGGGTGAGGTTGTTGTCGAAGGCTTCCTGTACGATGGGGCGTGCCTTTTTGCTGATCTCTATGGCTTCACTGGTTACCATGCCTGCAAGTCCCGTCAGCGGCAGACCAAACGCAAAGGCAATAATGGTGAGGGTGGTGCCGGCCGCCAAAGCAGATCGGTTTTTTAGGTAGTAAAGTATTTTGCGGTACAAAGGATAGAGCAGCCCCGCAAAGATCGCAGCAAGTACAAGTGCGATAAGAAATTCGCGTATCATCCCGATAAAGCCCGTCAAAGCGATAAAGAGGAACAGCAGTACAAACCCTTGCTGAAATCTGTTGGGTATCTCTCTTTTCATCGTCTATCCTTTAGAAAAAAAGTACTATCTAATGCCTATTTCCTGATCCACTTACCCTCTCGCTTCTCATAACTATGCTTTACTGCAGCCCATGCCACTCTATGTGCTGTTTCTTCAAGGCTGGCATCACCATACCTCTTTTTTGGGTCGGTATACTCATCCCATGCGCTGTTAAAAGCTTCTTTATAGATCTCCTGTGCATGTTTTGGGAGGTTCGTTTTTGCCGAGTCGGGAAGTGCATCCAGTGTATCATAAGGCATTGCTTCTCCTTTATGGCTATGGAAAAATATATACGTTTTTTCGTCTCTATCTCTCTTAAGTATACCGGAATAACCTTACTGAGGAGTGTATGTTAGAACCTATTCTCATGAACCCTACAGACACAAAGAGAAGCGGTATCCACCTTTTTTTTCGAGCTATACGATTGCTTCTTGAAGATCACAGAAAGTTAATAGCTATACTCGTATGATCTAATCTTTGTTGTGAGTTCAGCTGCGATCATTTCACAAAAGGCTTGAAAATCAGGCAGGTCAAGATCCGCCTCTCTATGTTTTTTCCCCCACATCGGTTCAGGGAAATAGCTGTCTTCTTTGAAGCGTGCCATGATATGCCAATGGAGATGCGGTACATAGTTACCAAAACTAGCGATATTGATCTTGTCAGGTTTGTAGTATCTGATCATCTCTTTTTCGATAACATCCAGGAGTTCAAATATCTCATATTTCAGGTTGTGGGGGAGTTCGCTCATCTCTTTGTAGGGTTCCTGGGTAAAGATCTTCAGCCAGGGAATCTCACTCTCCTCGGTTTCAATACGTATCATTTCATTTTGGTATATGGTAGACATCAGCGTATCCTTTTGAGTGTGGTTTTTCCCAGTTTGTATATCCTGGAAGCTTGTTCGGTCGATCGCAGCGGCGTGATGATCACATCGGCATTTTTTTCGGCAAATGTTTCATCATATTCGCTTCCGCTGAGATTGGCGGAAGTCGTATATGCCCACTTCAGGCGGTTGAGAAGCAGAAGGTGGTGTCTGTCGCGTATCAGGCGGTAAGAACGTCCGTTTGGCATGATGAAGGTTGTTTTTTTGCTTCTTCTGACCCTGTTGTGATGGCGGGAGGGAATGCGTGCAAAGCGCTGAAGTGTTTTTTGCGAATTGACAGCAGTGATATAGTGCTTGTGAGGAGGACGCTGTTTGATGCGTGTGAGTCTCTCCGTATCTTGTGAGACAAATCCGATGGTGGTATCTGTTTGTGTCAGGAAAACTTTTTTGGTCAGCACTATAGAGTTACTCCGTATATTGATACCGTTATTATATCGTAAGAGTGGAGCGTAGGGAGATCTATTGGGTAATATTTTAAGGTGAAGTAGAGAAGTGCGTTGATCCAGGGGTCTCTATGTGTAGAGAACCCGGATCAAACAAGCATTAGAAGCTGATGACTTTATCGCTGGAGAGTATACCACCGAATGTTTTGTTGGCATCACTGAGTACAGCTTCTGGGATCAGATCACTCTTGTCATATCCCTGAGCTTTAAGACACATAGGACATACGAGCACTTTCCCGCCGTTTTTGACAAACATGGAGAGCATATCATGCGTATTTTTACCATTTTGGGCATTGGCCGGAGGATTGAATCCTTTGACAGCGAGACGAACCCCTTCGGTATTTAAAAATATCGTCATATCAAGACCATGCTTTAAACCCTGGTTGGCAAACATGATTGCCATAGGTGCTTTGATATTGTCACTTGATGTGACATTGACAAAGATACTCTGTTTCTCAGCTGCCGTTGCTGCAGCACTCATTAATCCTAAACCTATCAGTAGTGTAAAAAATAATTTTTTCATGGGTTCCCCTTGTATCATAAAATTGAATCTAAGTATAACATATCTTAATGAGAACAATCAAGTCTTTAAGTACGATTGCCTATGGGGGAAAGTTTAATAAGCAATAAGCAAGTTTATTTGCATATGTTATAATTTGGCAATTTTAAAGTAGTAGGGGGGATCATATGAATAATATACTCAGCGGATTGACTGCGGCGATTATTGCTCTTCCGTTGGCGATCGCTTTTGGTATATCCAGCGGACTTGGTGCCAGTGCAGGGATATACGGTGCGATCTTTTTGGGTTTTTTTGCGTCTTTGTTCGGGGGCACAAAAACCCAGATCTCGGGTCCTACAGGTCCTATGACCGTCATCTCCGCAACTGTGGTTGCGGCATTTGGGGCTAACCTGGCATTGGTATTTACCACCTTTTTGCTTGCCGGACTCTTTCAGATCATTCTCGGGTTTGTAAGGGTAGGGAAGTTCGTAAGGTTCATTCCCTATCCGGTCATTTCAGGGTTTATGAACGGTATCGGGATGATTATTATTCTATTGCAGATCAATGTGGCTTTGGGACAAGATGCCAAATCATCGATCATTGAAACATTGGCAGCGATCCCGCAGGCATTTGCTTCAGTCAATTTTCAGGCATTGCTTTTAACCCTGGCGACACTTGCGATCATCTATACTGTACCAAAAAAGATCACCTCAAAACTACCTTCACCGCTGATTGCATTGGTAGTTTTATCCTTTATCGCATATCTCTTCCATCTCGATGTCTCCTATGTCAGTGATATCCCTACCGGACTGCCTACTTTCGTATCGTTTGATTTTGATATGGCATCGATGTCATTTGTGATTATTTCTGCGTTTACGCTGGCGATACTGGGGACGATCGACTCTCTGCTGACCTCTCTTGTTGCGGATTCATTGACGAAAGAGAAGCACGATTCCGATAAGGAGCTTATCGGTCAGGGTATAGGAAATGCGATTGCTTCTTTGTTCGGCGGATTGCCGGGTGCGGGTGCGACGATGCGAACAGTCACCAATATCAAAAGCGGTGCTACCGGTAAAATATCGGGAATGTATCACGCTCTCTTTTTGCTGCTTATCCTGTTGGTATTTGCTCCTTTGGCAAGCAATATACCGATGCCGGTGCTTGCAGGGATTTTGATCAAAGTGGGGTTGGACATCTTCGACTATAAGATGCTGAAACAGATGAAGATCCTTCCCAGATACGATATCTCTGTCATGATGATCGTATTTCTGCTGACAGTTTTTGTAGATCTGATAGTTGCTGTCGGTGTGGGTGTCGTGCTCTCATCATTTCTGATCATCCATAGATTGATCCAAGAGAGTGCAGTGGATATTTCGGGAGAAGAGACCGCAGAAAAGAGAGATGACAGGATCGTCAAAGATGGTATCGTTAGGATCGTCAATATTAAAGGGCCTTTTTTCTTCGGTTCCACCTCCTATATCCTTGAAAGAGTAGACAAGATTTACGATGTGAAGAATGTGGTTTTGGATTGCAGCCTGGTATCGTTTATGGATCTCTCCGCGGTCTATGCTTTGAGTGAAAGTATAGAAAAACTGAAGAGCAGTGGGATTGAGGTCTATATCGTGGCGGATAAGAAAAGAAAAGAGAAGCTGATCAAGCTGGGGATCGGAGAGACAATTGACACCGATAAGATCGTAGAGTCACAGATGCGGGCATTACGCGTTATCAAAGAAAAAGAGCTCATCTCAAACGTTTAGTACCGAGCAAAGAGCGGAGACTCTCTATATATCCGTTTGTATAGTGTCTAAAAGGTTAAACTTTTAGACTCACGATCTGCACGACAGCACACAATCCCTCATGATGTTTCCCTTCAGAAAGTTCTCTTTCCAGCTCTTGAGCGGTGATAAACTCTAAAGTATGCAACTCTTCCCTAAGGGATCCAAGAGACATGAAAAGTTTCTCCTGGGAGGGTGGAGGACCACCCATACCGCTCATTTGGGGTTGGCGAGGAGTAAAAGCTTCCAGGATCAACACTCCCTCTTTTCGCAGTGCATTTTGCACCTGTTGATGAAGCCTTTTTCTTATTGTCGGAGGGACATGTGCGAAGATAGAGACGATGCCGTCCCACTTCTCCTCACCCAGATCAAAATGAGCCAGATCAGCAGTAATGGTTTCTATCTCCACACCCTTTTCCTTGGCCAGCGCCTCTGCCTTGCGAAGGCCTACCGGTGAGAAGTCTACCGCAGTGACCTGGTAGCCTTGCATCGCAAGGAAGACAGCATTTCTCCCTTCTCCTTCTGCAAGACAGAGCACTTTCCCTCCCTTAGGAATATGCTGGCAAGACTCTTTTAGAAAATCATTGGGGTTTGTACCGTAGACAAACTCGGCTTGACTGTATCGTTGATCCCACATCGTTGAAGTTCCTTTTTAAGTATCAGATTTTTGGCAGTATATAACAAAAGTATAAATATCATCTTTGTTCGGTTAAGTGTGGAAGCAGAAAAGACTCAGACAACGATTATTCCACAATATTATTATAAAATATGAAATACTTATAGAGGAGAAACGATGAAAAAATCATACTGACAGGGATCGTGTCGATCGGTTTCTATCTGCCGACACAAGCCTATGCTGATACTCTTGTGGAAAGAGTCGTCACAGAGGTGATCCTGGGTGTCTTTGACCAACCGAGATACAGGGACCAGAGACCATACTATTTTTACGATAACAGGTACTATTACGGCGGAGATTGGAGAGACGGATATTACTATTATAAGGGCAAAAGACTTTACGGCGGCCGTTATTATGAAAGAGGATACTATGATCACTATCAAAGAAAATTCTATTATTTTGACAGACCGAAGTACAGGGATGATAGGCCATACTATTTCTATAAGAACAGATACTACTACGGTGGCGATTGGAAAAACGGATACTACTACTATGATGGCAGAAGGCTAGTCGGCGGGCGCTACTATAAAAAAGGATACTTTGACCACTATGGGAGAGATCACAAGCATCCTAATCATAAAAAGAGTCATTATAAACACCCTGCAGAACCTAAACGTGATTATGATGACCGTAAAATCTATTTTCATGAAAAACCGGTAAAAGAGAAAAGATACAAGGAAGAGAGAAACTTGAAGAAGCATCATAAAGAGCATGATCATCGAAAATATGAAGATCATCGCAAAGAGAGAGATCACCACAGGGGCAGAGACCACTAAAAGGTTTTTATAAAAACCTTTTTCCCTTTGCAGTGAGAGCGGAGGGAGTGTTGCTGTTTTTTTTGATTTATCTAAGTGGGAGAGGGGATAGATGACAACAGGTTACACTGAAAGTGTAACCTGATGATATCATGCCAGGTAGTCCTGGATCGCTTTTGGCTCAAGATCTCTGCCATGTTCTTTAAGCTCTCTGATCGCAAGTGCTGTGGCACGAGCTGCCGCGATCGTTGTGAAGTAAGCAACATTGTTGCTGAGAACAGACTGTCTGATCGTCTTTGCATCATCTTTGCTCGACTTGTTGTCACTAGTGTTGATCGCAAGCGCGATCTCGCCGTTTTTGATCATATCATCCACATTTGGACGGCCCTCAGAGATCTTGAGCACTTTAGTTGACGGTACCCCGGCTGCTTCAAGCGCTGCATGTGTGCCTGAAGTGGCTACGATCTCAAATCCGAGATCAACAAACATTTTGCCGATCTCCCCTGCATACGGTTTGTCAACCTCTGTGAGAGAGAAGAAGAGTTTTCCCTCAAGAGGGATGTTATTCTTGCTTGCAAATTGGCTTTTCGCAAATGACATACCAAAGTTATCGGAGATACCCATTACCTCACCGGTAGATTTCATCTCAGGCCCAAGGATCAGGTCTGATCCAGGAAGTTTGTTGAACGGGAATACTGCCTCTTTCACTGCAACGTGATTTTTGAGGTTCGGCTCCATGATCTTTTTGTCAAAGTTAACCACCTTAAATGTATCGTAATACTTGAGTGCTTCTTTCAGATCACCCTGGAGCATGACTCTTGTCGCTACTTTCGCCAAAGGCACACCTGTTGCCTTGGAGACGAACGGCACGGTTCTTGAAGCTCTCGGGTTGACCTCGATCAGGTAGATCTCGCCTTTGTGGATCGCGTACTGGATATTCAGCAGTCCGATGACGCCGATAGCCAGTGCGATCTGAGCTGTCTGCTCTTTAACCTGTTCCTGAAGCTCTTCACTGATACTTACAGGAGGAAGCGAACATGCTGAGTCTCCCGAGTGGATGCCTGCCTCTTCGATGTGCTGCATGATCGAACCGATGTAGACATCTTTGCCGTCACAGATCGCATCCACATCAAGTTCTATCGCACTGTCAAGGAACTTGTCGATCAATACCGGAGCGTCATTGGATACGCTTACCGCTTCGTCCATATATTGTCTGAGTTCTTTATCTGAATATACGGTACGCATACCACGCCCGCCGAGTACGAAGCTCGGCCGTACAAGTACGGGGTAACCAATACGATTGGCGATTGCCATTGCCTCATCTTTTGCAAATGCCGTACCATTGTCCGGCTGTTTGAGGCCCAGTTCGTTGATAAAGGCCGAGAACTGTTCTCTGTCTTCTGCAAGATCGATCACTTTTGCCGGGGTACCTGAGATGTTTGCACCGATCGCCGTAAGGTTTTTAGCCAGTTTGAGCGGTGTCTGACCACCGAAGTGTACGATAACGCCATCCGGTTTTTCTACTTCGATCACGTTTCTGACATGTTCAAAATCAATCGGTTCGAAGTAGAGGATATCGGAAGTATCATAGTCAGTCGATACTGTCTCAGGGTTACAGTTATACATGATCGACTTCATGCCCATATCTTCGATGGCAAATGCTGCATGTACACAACAATAGTCAAACTCGATACCCTGGCCGATGCGGTTAGGCCCGCCGCCGATGACCAGTACTTTTTTCTCTTCGCCTGCGGGAGCTTCTGTCTTAGGAAGCTTTGTGATGTTTGTTGTCGAATAGAGGTAGGGTGTCAGTGCTTTGAATTCTGCGGCACAGGTATCTACTTCATTATACTCCAGGCATACACACTGTTTCTCTCTGGCAGTGTAGATATCGTTTTCAGTAAGATTCATACCCTCTTTTTTGTTGATAATCTCAGCGATCATCGCATCCGAGAACCCGTCAGCCTTGACTGCCCTGAGCCTGTTAGCATCGCTGAGCAGGGCAATATCCATCGCTTTCTCCGCTGCGGCCAACTCTTCAAACTGATAGAGGAACCATTTGTCGATCTTGCAGAGGTCATAGATGGCATCCACGGTCATACCGCGTCTAAGGCCTTCATAGACGTAAAGCATACGCTCAGCGTTCGGTCTTCTGATCTCACGTACAAGTGTTTCACCGTCACAATCGATCATTTTAAACCCTGTAAGGCCGGTTTCAAGTGAACAGAGTGCCTTCTGGAAAGACTCTTTGAATGTTCTTCCTATAGACATGACTTCGCCCACAGACTTCATCCCTGTCGTCAACGTAGAGTTTGCATTTGGGAACTTTTCAAAGGTAAATCTCGGAACCTTGGTGACGACGTAGTCAATGACCGGCTCGAAACTTGCCGGGGTCCCGGTGATATCGTTGGTGATCTCATCAAGGGTAAAACCGACAGCAAGAAGTGTCGCAACTTTCGCGATAGGGTATCCTGTCGCTTTGGATGCAAGCGCTGAGGATCTGGAAACTCTCGGGTTCATCTCGATAACGATCATACGACCTGTCTCAGGGTTGATTGAGAACTGAACGTTCGATCCGCCGGTATCCACGCCGATCTCACGAAGGATCTTGAAAGAGGCATCCCTCATATTTTGATACTCTTTGTCCGTCAAGGTAAGTGCCGGTGCAACTGTGATACTGTCTCCCGTATGTACACCCATTGGATCGAAGTTTTCGATTGAACATACGATGATACAGTTGTCCGCTCTGTCACGGATAACCTCCATCTCATACTCTTTCCATCCCAGCATCGATTCCATGATTTCGATCTCATTGATCGGGCTTGCCTCGATCCCTGTTTTGGCAAGCTCTTTGAACTCCTCCATATTGTATGCTACACCCGAACCTCCGCCTGCAAGTGTAAAAGAGGCTCTGCTGATGACCGGGAAACCGATCTCTTTAGCCACTTTGATCGCTTCATCAACACTGTAGGCATTGGCACTTTTGGGTAGATCCATACCGATCTTTACCATCGCTTCATTGAAAAGGTGTCTGTCTTCACCTTTTTTGATCGCTTCGGGATTGGCTCCAAGGAACTCTATATCATCGAGCATCCCCTTGTCATACATGCTCATCGCAACGTTCAGTGCCGTTTGGCCACCCATCGTCGGGAGTATGGCATCGACCTTCTCCTGTCTGATGATCTTGGAAACCACCTCTTCAGTGATAGGTTCGATATAGGTTCTGTCCGCAAATTCAGGGTCTGTCATGATCGTAGCGGGGTTAGAGTTGATAAGCACAACCCTGTAGCCCAGCTCTTTAAGCGTTTTTGCCGCCTGTGTACCGGAGTAGTCAAACTCACATGCTTGACCAATTACGATTGGTCCTGAACCGATAAGTAAAATTGTGTTGATATCATTGCGTTTTGGCATGGAAAGATCACCTTATTGGCAGGGTGTTTTAAACCCTATTTTTTAGGATATTATTATATCCAAAGAGCCAAAATAAGGGCTTAAAAAAGGTCGAGTTGATCGTTGTTTTGTTCGGGGA
>JAQUFB010000062.1 GCA_028684885.1 Sulfurovum sp.
GCTTATAAAGATTTTTGGTGATATCAGGCTGAAAACCCAAAGATTCGAGTGTCGGGATATGTTCGCTTTGCGAGAGGATCCTCATCACCACCCTCTCGCCGTAATAGGTGGGCAGGATAGAAACCCTGACATCGATCGTCTTCCCTGAGATCATGATCTGGGTACGTCCGTCCTGGGGTACACGTTTTTCTGAGATATCCAGGCTTGAGATTACCTTGATACGGTTGATCACAAGTCCTACGATATTTTTCTCAAGGTCGATATGTTTTTTCAGGGCCCCGTCGATACGCAGGCGTACCTCCCCTTTGCGTTCACCGCTCTCGATATGGATATCGCTCGATCCCTTTTGGATCGCCTGGAAAAAGAGCGAGTTGACCAGCTTGATAATCGGTGCCGACTCTTCGCTGGAAAGCAGATCCTGTGAGTTTCTTATAAACTCAAGAAGGTCCGCTTCCACTTCGATAAGCTCTTCGGAGGTTGTCGACATCTCTTCAAAGTCACTGCCCGTCTGGATCTCCAGAAATTTATTTTTCAGCCGGGTAAAACTCTCTGCATCAACCAGGTAGATCGGATAATCCAGGGCAAGCTTGGAGAGGTGGTTGAGCGCATCGGCAAGGGTTTTCTCCTCTACGATACACACCTTCTCTTCCTCCACAGTACTGAAAAGCAGAGAGTGCTTAATCGCTAACTTATGGTTGATCTCCTCTTCCCATAACGCTTCGAGGTTTACATCCTGCAGACGCGAAAACTGCATGCTCTACTCCTCATCCAGGATCGCCAGATTGCTTTTTGGCTTATGTTTGATTCTCTGGCTTGCGGGCGTTTTTGCTTTGTTTTCCGAGGATAAGAGTGTACCGTTTTCTAGGCCTTCATAGACATATTCATTATATCTGTTCTGGACCTCTTCAAGCTCCGTAAGCACCGCTTTCAGTTTTTGAAGGTCTCCGCTTTTTCTTACAATATACGGAGTAAGATAGATGACAACATTCTCTTCGCTTTCCGCATCAGTATCGCTGCTGAAGAGAATATCACCCAAGATAGGGATATCTCCAAGTATCGGCACCTGTGATTTGCCCTTCCCTCCCGATTTTTTGATGAGTCCTCCCAGGATGATCGTCTCACCGTTATTGACAATGGCGTTGGTCGTGACTTTTCGCTTGGTTGTTGTCGGTCTGTCAACCGATACGGAAGATCCGGGAAGGACATCCTCTATCTCGCTCACTACCTCCAGTGTCACCTGGTTGTTGCTTGAGAGACGCGGTTTGACTTTGAGGGTGATTCCGATATCCTCTCTGGAATAGTTGTTGATGATATTCCCCTGCCCCTGTGTCGACTGCTGCGCCTGAGTCAGGATAGACTGGGTCTGCCCCACATAGATCTCCGCCTCTTTGTTGTTGGTACAGAGGATCGAAGGTTCACTGAGGATATGTGCTGCACCGTTTTTTTCTAGCAGGTCCACCTGTGCACCCAGAGCAAACACTTGGGAAATGTTGGAATCAAACTGAAACGGTCTTTCTGTTGATGTATATGGATTTCCATTGATATCATATCGTGTTGTCTGATTGTTCAAAAACCCTAATAGTGTCGGAGAAACCATCAAAGAGGAGGCCCCCATATTGGCTGCCGCAGAGAAAAGCCCCTGTGAGGTAATCGCCCCGCCCTCAAATCCGTAACGCATCCCTATCTGTGCCGAGAGATTCTTGTTGATCTCTACAATACGTGCTTTCACATAGACCTGTACTTTCGGGATATCAATCTGATTGACCGTTTCCCGGATATTTTTCATCTGTTCGGCTGTTGCAAGAACAATCAGTGCATTTCTTTCGATGTCCGAGACCACCATCGCTTTTTGCGGTTTTTCCCCCTGTTTTGCAGGTTTTTCCGGTGTCATGCTGTTCATCTGTGAGATCAGCTGGCTGAGGATCTTCTCCATCTCTTCAACGTTGGAGTTCTGGAGCCGGATCACATACATTTTTTGTGTCACGCTCTCTCCTTCGATATCGAGCTGTTTGATATACTTGATCATACGCTGTGCATTTTCTGGCTTCCCAACAATAATAATGGAGTTTGTCGCACCGTCTTCGAAGATATCCACCGCTTCGCTTTCGATCGTCTGAGGAAAGAGCTTTTTCGCCATGTTACTGGCATTGGCAAAGATGTCTTTGGTACTGGAGTTTTTGAGCTGTACCACTATCGAGGTCTTCTCTCCGATCTCTTCTACCGCACGGATTACTTTGGAGATGGAAGCCAGCGTTCTGGGCAGAGCAGTGATAGCCAGGACATTATTCTCCTTGAACGAGATCACTTCGTCACTCCTGCCAAGCAAAGGTTTGATCTTGGCACGGATGACAGCGGCATTGGTATTTTTCAGAGGGAACATCACGGTCCTGAGGGTATCGCCTTCAATACTTGAACTCACCGGCACACCCTCACCCGGAGCAGTCTGGCTCTTGACCACCCGGTAAAATTCGCCCTGATCCACCAGTGTCAGCCCTTTACTGCCGAGTATCACATTCGCCAGGGTAAAAAGAGCGCTTTTTTTTATGGGTTTGGTAGAGACGAAGTTGACATTCCCCTGCAGATTCTCTTCGATAAGAATGTTCTTCTGCATGATCTTGGAAACCATCTCCACAAAATCGTTGACACTCAAGTCACGGAAATTGACCTCAACCGTCTCCTCTTCTGCATGCAACCCCACTGAAAATATCAGCAGTACCCCTAGTATTATTTTAGTTAACTTCATACTCTAACTCCATCTCTTTATTATCTCTGATGATGACCAGTGTCATATTTGACATATTTTGAACTTCCTTGAAGATACCGAAGGCCGCATTGTAGCTGTTGATCTCCTGCCCGTTGACCGACTTGATGATATCTCCTCTTTGCAGACCCAGTTTGGCAAAGTGGCTTCCTCTTCGAACGAACTTCACCCGGAAACCTGTGACCCTGTCTCCCTCTTTCATATCCTGGATCCCGATATCCTTAAAAATATCATCCATATTTGTTGTATAGTGGGTCAGTAGCGACCGATCAACAATCTTTCTGTCTCCCGCATCAACGATCTCTCCCGAAGGCATCTTGGCCTGATCGGTGCTGCTCTTTTCTTGGCTTATACTATCCGGACCATTCACGGTTTTAATGCTGCCTGTACCCCTGCTGCTTTTCTTGGGCTTGATCAGTGTCACTGTATAGAGCTTCTCCTCTTTGCTGAATGTGGCAAAATCACTTCCCGCCCCCTCCAGTACAAAACCGTTGATCATCTCCCCTTTGGACAATACTTTTGTCTTCCCTTTGTGCCTTACCGTGACAACAGTGATGTCCGAAGCGCTGTAGATACCAAGAAGGTCGATATCCTTAATGCTGCCCTGAGGTAGCACTTTTGGCTTTTCGACCCTTTGTGACTGATCATTTGAAGGAACCCTCACTCTATAGTAGAGGTTTTGCGGTCCCTTCTCTTCGCTATAATCTACCCCGGAAGTCGGCAGCCACAAAAATGCAACTACGACCCACACCAGTTTCACAAAGAGTATGACGGCCAAAACCAGGATGAGCAACTTCATCCTTTCGGGCTTAAAAAGATGTTTCATAGATCCACCCCTCTCCCTCTTTTTTCAGCTTTGAACTCAACATCCCGAGATTCTTGTTTTCAGAAAATTTCAGCCTAAGCTGATGCTCTGTGAGATTCACGGACCCCTCGGCTTCTCCGAATATCCCGCTGCCGCTGAGCGCAACGTTGAGCGGGTTGATCACACTGTATACTGTCGCCGCCTTATCGATCTCTTTTGGGGCGAATCTTTCAAGCGAACTGTCAAGAAGCAGCCCCTTCAATGATGCCCTCGTATAAAAGAGCAGGCTGAAGATATCTATCTCTTCGATCGTTGCAACCTTGATCCCCTTCACATATACCGAAGGCTCTTTAATGCTGAGTGTAAACCAGCCTTCGCTGATCTTCTCGGAGCTGATTTTGATATCCTTCTTCTCCAGCTCCCGTTCAAGCAGATAATAGAGCTCCTCTTTGGGCATCATCATAATCACGGCAAGCCAAAACGCAACAAGGATAATTACTGTCTTTTTTACCATTTGCATCTTAGCTCCACATAATAGAGTGCACCCTCTTTTTTGATATCCAGCAGCTGTATCTCCACTCCAAGATTCAGTACTTTTTTCATCAGGGTGTTGAGTTCATTGATAGTGAGCTCCCGGTAGCTTGCGGTCACTTTTTTGCTTTTCTGATTCCATTTTACTTTTGAGGCGGGCACTACTGATTCAAGCTCCCTCACTCTCTTCTCCAGATTCTTGTCACCCCATATCTCTTTAAGCGCCACCACCTCTTTCAGCTCTGATACCGAGCTTTGCAAACGCTTTATCCGCTCCTCTTTCCCGCTGATTTCCCCCTGCTTGAAAAGCAATGCACCCAGCATGACAAGAAGTGCAATCCCCGCAATCAGCTCATGTTGATATCGCCTGAAATTCATAGCCTTCCCTCTACTTTGATGCCATCAGTGCTCTTTTGAACAGTGAGCTTCGCTTTTTGGGCTTCACTCTCCATGCGTCCGATCATATTTGCCTCTTTGACCGCATACTCAGCACTGAAACCTTCTTCATCAATATGCAATGTTTTCAGCTCTACATCCTTATAAAGCATCCCTATCAGTGTTTTGACCGTTTCACGTTTTTTTCTTTCTGCCCGGTCTATCTTACGATACTTTGTTAAAATGCTTTCTCTTGTATACTGGCTCGATAGCGAAGGGTTCGCTGCCATCAGACTTTCCAGCTCCTCTGCACCGGCTTTTGTCTCTCCCCCGTACCGTATCCCTTCGGCGATAAAAAGCACGGCAAAGAGAAGGAATATCGCGGCAAACCCCAATGCCTCGTTCCGGCTCAATACCGAAGCATAGGCGCTTTGTATCGCAATACCTTTTGCCGGGTTTGGAATCTCCGATACCGGAGAAAGTGCTTCATCCCCGACAAGCGATCTTGGCATGACCACAACAGTATCATCCACAACCGCCAGTACCTCCTTTTCGCTTAAAGGATAGGGCTCCGTGAAGGAGGGGAGAGCCTGCTGGGCAAAAAAGAGTTTGGAAAGAGACTCAGGAGCGAGACCCTTGCTCTGGAAAAACTCGGTGATCTCTTCGAGGCTGTATGCGATAAATACCCACTGCTCCTCCTCTCTGAAAACAAAATAATCATAGGTCCTCCCCTCCTGCAGCATCCCCTCAAAAAGAGAAGCCGCGATCTTCTTTGCCTGGTAGGCAAATTTGATAGGGAGACGCTCTTTTTTCAGCGTATAAAACTGCGGGGTAAGCATCACATTGACCGGCCGCTTCGTCTCCACCTGCGGCATTGCGCGATGGACTAAGATAAGCGCTCTATTGTCTTCCAAAAAATTCAAAATATTTCACCTCTCCTTGACTATACACAAATGTAAACCTATACGGCTCCTCCGCATAGGTATAGATCACCTCGCACTCGGCATGCTCCACGAACTTTTGTGCAAAAATCCCCTTATACTCGTTATACTCTGACTCCAGGTTATGGCTTTGTGCAAATGCTTTCAATGCCCCGCTGCCCGGTACCCACTCCTCTTCTACAGCAGAGAGTTCCATGTCAAAGAATACCGACACAGCTTCTGCGGACATATAGTCTCCGTCTGTCACGTTCGCCTCTGCGCTAAAAGAGAAGAGTTTCTTCCAGGGTATCGTTGTCACGACCGGGTCATCAGCTTCAAACCGATATCTGTCTATGATCTTCGCGAACTGTTGATAGTCGATTATACCTCTTTTTTGTTGAAGCCTGCTGTGACGTTTCTGGGCAGTTGTTTCCTCTTTGCCTATCGCTTCAAGAAGCATCTCTTCGAGCAGCATCGGGTCCGAAAGATTGTATGTAGCAGCAATAGCATCAAAAAGTTTTCGGGTTATAGCATAGTTTGATGACATTTTAGTATCATTTTCCGACCCCAGCCAATTGATATTGATACCGCTGGCAAGAGGACGGCACCCCACCGTCATAAAAAAGTTCTCCTCCTCTATAGAAAAAGGGATCGGCATCTGATAGAGTGCAGAGAGAAGGATCTCTTTCTCCTTGACTGTTTTAAAGATATTGACGATATTGGTATAGTAGAGGTTTGCCTGAAGCAGTGACGCGGTATCCCTGGAGTCCTTCTGCACACTGCCCAGTGCGCTTACCAGCGTACCGACCAGCACCATCATCACAGCGATCGTCACAAGGGTGATTAAGAGGGCGATACCATTTCGTTCTCGCCGAAACAAGGGTTTATCCATATAAAAGCTCTATTGAAGTAAAATTTGTTCACATTTTTAGTTATTATAACAAAAAGAAATAACACAAGGACTTAATA
This sequence comes from Sulfurovum sp., assembly GCA_028684885.1. Lineage (GTDB taxonomy): Bacteria > Campylobacterota > Campylobacteria > Campylobacterales > Sulfurovaceae > Sulfurovum. The sequence goes on from JAQUFB010000062.1 coordinate 6,362, forward strand.
CTATGAAGAACCAACCAAATTTCAGAAAAGCTTTTTCATTGATTGAACTACTAATAGTCATCGCTATTTTGGGGCTGCTTGTCAGTATGGTCGCACCTTCGCTGATGGATTCGGCAGATAAAGCAAAAAGGGACCAGGTCTGTATCCAGATGGCGGAGATAGAAAAAGCGCTGAATATGTTCCGTCTTGACAACGGAAGCTTTCCTGACACAGAAGAGGGAATTGAAGCGCTTCTGTCAAACCCTGATGCGGACAAGTATCCGAACTATCGCCCGAAACCTTACATGGAACGCCTTCCTAAAGATGCATGGCAGACACCTTTTATCTATATCAATGAAGGCGGGAATGTAGAACTTATCAGCTTCGGGACCGATAGAAAAGAGGGCGGTGAAGAGTATGCAAGCGATATCTTCTATACCAAAGAGTGTCAAAAGTAGCAACGGTAGACCATGCCACAGCTGCGCAAAGGATTCACACTGCTTGAACTGATGATCGTGGTCTTTCTGATCGTGATGATCTATGCGCTGGTCTTCACCTACTTCAGCAATGAGGAGAAGAAGCCCGAGGCCCTGACCCCGCTTACGCTCAAAAGCACACTCTCCGATGCCGGGATGCTGAACGGGCACACCACGCTTCTCTGCACCGACGAATGCAGGAGATGTTATCTCAGACAGGGGATTCTTGGCAGTTTTGAACCCTACGAAAACGGCGTCGATCTTCAACAGGCAGAACTCTATCTGCTTGATGCCGACAGGGAGCTCTCTCTGGCCGAATACGGCAGATATAAGGATAAAAAAATATCTCTGAAACTCGACTTCTACCCCAACGGAAGCAGCACAAAAGCGGTGCTCAAAACACCCGGGGGTATCTTCTATCTCCCCGCGTATTTCGGAAAACCCCAAAAAGTTGATTCGCTTGATGAGGCAAAGGAGCTCTGGATGAAAGATACAGAGCTGATATCAAAGACGGGGGATTTTTACTAATGACTTTTGCAGTCCCCAAGAAGCAACGTGCCGCATTTACCCTGATAGAAGTGATCGTTTCGGTGATGATCATCTCTTTTGTCGTGCTCTCCCTGATGGAGATCTCCTCAAGAAGCAAAGAGAACGCCGTCTATCTGTCACAACGCAACAAGGCCTCTTTTGCCGACTCGTTCTATCTGCTTGAGGAGATCTCCAAATATCATAAAAAAGAGAAAAATGCCTACGAACTGCTTCAGTCGCACTTTCATATCACCAATGATGAGAGCAGAGAGATCCTCAAGCAGATCTCCAGGGAGATCATCGTGCCCGAACCTATCAATATCCCTTCCCCAGGCGATACGACAGTCAAGGCAGAGGCAAGCAAGGTCATCCTCAAAGAGCAATACTCTTCAAGCTATTTTCAGTTTAAATTGAATGCATTTTAAAAACAAATTCTATCCTGGGGATAACTATAAAAAAGCTTATTTCTCTTAGATAAACAGGCTATAATACTAAGACGAACTCACTACTCCAAGGATGCGCAAACCCATGCTTTTCAAGTACAAAGGATTTGATAACACCGGCAAAAAAGTCAAAGGTACGGTAACTGCGGCATCTCACGATGAAGCTGCGCAAAAGCTCCGTTTGCAAAGCATCTATTATGAGGCTTTGGCCCCTACGCAAAAGCTCTCGATGGACTCTTTCTCCAAAAGAGTCATGCCCGGTGAACTGCTCAGCGCTTTTGCCAAAGAACTCTCCTCCTATCTCAACTCCGGTATGACGGTACTGACGGCGATCAAGCTCCTGGAGAACCAGCATGAGGGAGAGAAGAAGTATGTCTCTTTTCTCAATTCTGTGAAAACCATGATTGATGAGGGGAAATCACTCTACAACGCACTGCAGAGCCAGAAGGTCTATGCCCTACCCGAGTTTTTCCTCCAAAGCCTCAATGTCGCAGGCCAGAGCGGAAAGATGGTAGAGGTGTTAGTCAATATGGGAAACTTCTTCTCTGCGCAGAACAAGGTCAAAAAACAGGTGGGGAATGCCATGGTCTACCCTCTCTTTATTTTTATCGTAGCGATAGGGATGACCGGCTTCCTGATCTCTTTTGTCGTACCCAAAATCGTCGGTATCTTTGAGGACAACAATCAGGAGCTTCCCCCTATCACACAGTTCGTACTCGCGATCAGCAACTTCCTCACAGCGCACTATGTTGCCATCCTTGTCGGCTTTCTTTTGATTGTGGCCGGCTACAAGCTTGCCTACCGCTACTTTCTCTCCTTTCACCGATTCGTGGACAGGATGTGGCTGAAGGTCCCCGTGATAGGCACACTTATCCAAAACCATGAGCTGGGGCGTTTTTCCTATATCCTCTCGCTGATGCTCGATTCGGGAGTCTCCTATGCCCATGCAGTGAAACTCTCGACTGCGACTTTCGGCAATCTCGTCCTCAAAGAGCTCTTCGAAACGGCTTCTGGAAGAGTCATGGAGGGGAACAAGCTCTCCAATGCCCTGCAGATGACAAAAGGGCTGAAACCCAAACGCAACTTTATGCAGTCACTTGCCCTTGGCGAAGAGTCCAGTGAAGTGGCGCATATCCTAAACAATATCTCAAAACTCTATACTGAAGAGAACGAAGACAGGCTCAAACTGCTTCTGAGCCTGCTGGAGCCGGCGATGATGCTCTTTATCGGATTGATTGTCGGAGTCATCGTGGCCGCGATGCTTCTGCCGATCTTCAGTATGAGTCTTCAAGGAGCATAATCATGATTCGATCTTTTGTTAAAACGCTTTTTTCAACCCTGCTTGTCTCTCTTCCTGTTTATGCGGACACGATAGGAGGAGAACTCTCGCTGGGGGTATACAGCCATACACCCAAGGGGGATGCAAGCTATGATTTCTATGATAAAGAGGCCAAAACCTCTGTCGAAGATACCCTTAACTGGGAAGAGTCCAAGGATCTCTTTTTCAAAGCCTATTTTGAGCACCCTCTCCCCTATCTCCCCAACCTCAAACTGGAGTACAGTGGTTTCTCACATAAAGGCGCGGGAGAGGTCAGCGACTTTAGCTGGGGAGGTATCAGCGGCTTTACTGGGGATATCTATAACACTATGGATATGCAGGCTTTCGATGTCACCCTCTACTACGAACTGCTTGACAACTGGGCCAGCCTTGATGCCGGCCTGACTCTGCGCCGGATCTACGGCGATATCTATCTTGAAACCAAAATGGTAATGATGAACCAGTCCTATCATTATGAGCCTGAGAGAGCAGAGTATGATGAGTGGATCCCGATGGTCTACCTGAAGACACGTTTTGAGCTGCCGACCACAGAGCTTATGTTTCAAACCGAACTCAATGCGATCAGCTATGAAGGTGCTACCATGTATGATGCGCTCTTCACACTGCGCTATACCTTCGGGATGGGCCTGGGGATCGAAGGGGGATACCGGTTGATACACCTGGGAGATAATGACCTAGGTGCCAATCTGGCTATCGATGTCGATTTCAGAGGGCCTTACGCTGCTGTGGTATGGAACTTTTGATGCGCAGTAAAGAGAAAAAACGCTTCAGAGATATCAAGCAGAAAAAAGCATCCACAGGGGCGGCGCCGGGCAAATCACGCTCACCTTTTACCTACCCCTATGCCTCTCTTGGAGAGAAGATCAAGGCATTTATCACCGACAGTTTTATGCTTTTGATGCCCATCATGTACATTGTCTTCTACCTGGTCATGGGGGGTAGAGAGGCCTTCGGCGAAGATAAGCTCACGGGATGGATCTATATTTTTATACCGCTGGTGATCGTGCAGACACTCTTTTTGGCAAAAACCGCCCAGACCCCGGGTTACCGTGCCTACAACCTTAGGCTGATCGATGAGAGTACGGGGGAGAAGCCCTCCTTTCTTATCATCCTCTTTCGGAACCTCTGTGCCCTGCTCTCCTTTTTCTCCATTATCGGATGGGTGATGATGTTCTTCAGAAAAGACCGCAAGACCCTGCATGACCTGCTAAGCCATACCGCCGTCATCACCAAACCATGACACAGACCTATCCGATCAAAAGCCTCTTCGCTCTGCTGATGAGCGCTTACTACTTCTTCTATTTTGCGGGGGTGGGTGTTTATGTCATCTTCATGCCCAAAGTCCTTACCGAACTTGGCTACAGTACCTTTGAAGTGGGTATCATCTATATGGCTGCCCCCTTCATGCGTTTTTTGCTTCCTTTTGCTTTTCGTC
>JAQUFB010000063.1 GCA_028684885.1 Sulfurovum sp.
ACTGTATGCTTCTCCTGATGATAAAGTACACTTTACTGAAGCCAGCTATATTTGGATAGGGAATGCCATAGCTATTTTCGGGTTATTGATGTATTTTAGAAAGAATTGAGATCTGGAAACGGGGGGGGATGTGTGCGTACCTCCAGAGAGGTACGTATCAGTTAATGTTTGTATAGACGTGCTGTACGTCATCATCCTCTTCGAGTTTATCGATAAGAATATCCACTTTCTCCATCTGTTCATCAGTCAGATCGATCGGTGCATTGGCAACATACTCGAGTGAGGCTTTTGTTACTTCGATCCCTCTCTCTTCAAGGGCCTTGCTCAGTTCGCCAAATGAGGTAAATTCACCATAGATTCTGACGATCGCTTTGTCGTCACCGTTCTCCTGCGGTTCGATATCCTCTTCGATACTCTCCAGACCATAATCGATCAGGTCAAGTTCAAGCTCTTCGATATCCATATCGGGAGTCTTGTCGAACGTAAAGAGAGATTTTCTTGTGAACATAAAGCTGAGTGAGCCTGAGGTAAGCATCTCCCCGCCGTTTTTGTTGACGATCGCCTTGACATTGGCCACGGTTCTCGTGTTGTTGTCTGTGGCGCACTCTGCGATGATCTGTACACCGAAAGGTGCTTTGATATCATAGGTGATCTCTTTGAAGTCTGCCGCATTCTTTTCAAAGGCTCTTTTGATCGCCGCGTCGATATTGTCCTTTGGCATATTTTGTGCCTTGGCATTGAGGATCGCCGTACGAAGCTTGGAGTTCATATCGGGATCCGGGGAACCTCCCTCTTTGGCTGCCATTGTGATACTTTTCCCCAGTTTCGGGAAGATACGGGACATTGCTCCCCATCTTTTCATTTTTGCCGCTTTACGGTACTCAAACGCTCTACCCATAAATCTTTCCTTCATCATGAATTAGTGCTGTGATTATATCCCGATTTGGCTTAAGTCAATTCCGAAGGATGCACAGGTAGAATAGCCGCATGAAATTAAAAGAGATACAACTAACCAACCCCTACCTGAAACTTCCGCCGCTCTGTTATGACAGGGTGAAACCCTCACCGCTGCATGGCGCCTACCTGATCCATGCCAACCCTGCGGTCGCCAAAGAGCTGGATATCGACCGGGATGAACTCGATACCGAACACTTTACAGCCTTTGTAAACGGTGCATTGGAGCTGGAGGGGAGCGATCCCTTCGCCATGTGTTATGCCGGGCATCAGTTCGGTTTCTTTGTGGAACGCCTGGGCGATGGCCGGGCAGTCAATATCGGGACGATCGCCACACCGGCGGGGAACATGCATCTGCAGCTCAAGGGTGCAGGGCTTACGAAGTATTCGCGTGACGGGGACGGGAGGGCGGTCCTGCGCTCTTCGATCCGCGAATACCTGATGAGCGAAGCGATGCAGGGGCTGGGCATCCCTACGACCAGGGCGCTGGCGCTGATAGGCTCAGGCCACTCGGTCTACAGGGGAGAGTGGGAGAAGGGGGCGATCGTGCTGCGTGTCTCTCCCTCCTGGGTGCGTTTTGGTACCTTTGAATACTTTGCACACCACAAGAAGTACGAGGAGCTCAAAGCATTGGCTGACTATGCGATCGCCGAATCCTACCCGCATCTGCTCGGTGAAAAAAATCTTTACGAGCTCTTCTTTACAGAGGTTGTGGGGAAAACAGCGATGCTGATGGCACAATGGCAGGCAGTCGGGTTCAACCATGGCGTGATGAATACGGACAATATGTCCATCCATGGCCTGACCATCGACTATGGGCCGTATGCCTTCCTGGATGACTATGATTTTCAAAATATCTGCAACCACACCGATACCTACGGGCGTTACAGTTTCGGAAGCCAGCCGAATATCGGAGAGTGGAACCTCAGGGCATTGATGGTCGCACTCACTCCGCTTGCAGATGAAGGGCGTATGGTGCAGATACTTGACAAACACTATGCAAAGCTCTATACGGAACACTATCTCTACCGTATGGGCAAAAAACTTGGACTGGACAAACCGGAGCAGGAGGATATCGAACTGGTCAGGCATCTGCTTGGCATGATGCAGGGGCTGAGTGTGGACTATACGCTCTTTTTCAGGACCCTCAGCCGGTATGAAGGAGAGAGGACGGAGATGCTGAGAATAGGGCTCTATCATCAGCCGATGCATGATTGGCTGGATGCCTATGATGAGCGGTTGAAACGAAACAGTACCACCACAGAGGAGCGTCATCAGAGTATGCAGCACACCAATCCGAAGTATGTGCTCAAAAACTATATGCTCCAGGAAGCGATCGATGCTGCGGAAGCGGGGGACTTCACTATCGTCGACCAGCTCTTCAAGCTTGCCCAGATGCCGTATGGGGAACACCCCGAATGCGAAAGATGGGCAGGGGCAACGCCTGAGGAGTTCAAGAACAAGAAGCTCAGCTGCAGTTCGTAGAAGCTATAATTTCGAAAATGGATTGAGGAGTGAGAAATGACCCTGGAAGAAGTACAAAATATCATCAGAGAAGAGGTGGGCGTACTGCTTTACTTCTCCGGAGAGCGGTGCAGTGTCTGCCATGCGCTGAGACCGAAGTTCAAAGAGCTCTTTGACGAAGAATTTCCGTTGATCAGACAGATCTATCTGGACGCGCATGAAAACCCTGAGATCTCTGCACACTATCAGGTATTCTCTGTACCGACGATGTTGGTCTTTCTGGACGGCCGTGAGTTTGTCAGAGAGGGAAGGACGGTGAGTATGTATCAACTGAGCGAGCAGCTGACGCGTCCGTATAAGATGATGACGGAGTAGTCAAATAATTTTTTTATATTCATTTTGTCTATTTTTTCTAAAAAAGTAGGAAGAAAAACATTGAAGTTACAACTTGTGTTGTATGTTACTTTTTAGAAAAGTAACCAAAAGCGTCAGCTCTCTCGAATCGCTTCGCTTTCAAGGTCGTTCGGGCTGACAGATTATTTATTAATGAGGTGAAGGGTATTTTGTTAATACGTTAAATTTACCGTTTCGTGACGATAGAGATATTCTCAAACCCTTTTTCTTTGAGTGTATCGATGATGTTGACAAAGCTCTGAAACTCTGACTTCTGGTCTGCATGGAGTGAAATGATATCTTTTTTGGGATCAAGTTCAAGCAGTCTCTCTTTGATCTCTTCAAAAGAGAGCGGCTCTTTGTTGTAGAAGTACTCCCCTTTCTCGTTGATCGCAATGGTGATACTCTTTTTCTCTTCCTCTTTTTTGCTGCTGGCTGTGGGAAGATCCACCTTGATCGCCTGGTTGGTCACAAAGGTTGCCGTGGCAAGGACGATGACCAGAAGTACAAGCACGATATCGATGAACGGTACGACGTTCATCTTATCAAAGGATTCCCTTCTCATGCCTTGAGCCTTCCTTCATCTCTGGCGATCTCCCATTCCGCCAGCTTTCTGTCTACCTTGGTGATGAGCGCATTATAGAGTACTGTAGCAGGAATCGCAACGACAAGGCCGGCAGCTGTTGCTTTCAGCGCCAAAGCCAGGTGCTTCATGATCTCGGCAGGGTTGATAGTGTCCTGCTGTGATCCGATAATATAAAAAGTAAGGATGATGGCAATTGTTGTTCCGAGCAGTCCGATATAGGGCGCATTTGAACCGATAGAAGCAAGGGTCGGAAGACGTTTGGTCAAATCAAGTTCAAGTGCATTTTTATGGCTGTAGGATTCGATCTTGACCGAACGGTAAAAAAGCGCACGCTCAATGGCAAACATAAACGTGATAAAACTGAGAAAGAGAAGCAGGCCGATCACCCCGTAATCGACGATATCTTTGATCTGATCAATTGGCATATATTTCCTTTTAAAATCATTGTCATACTATATAGCAGTGAATTATAGGCAAAATATGTTAAAAGTGTGTTAATCCCCTGTTTTATCGCCAAAATCAAAAATAAGCCGTTTCAATATAAATATTATGTTAATCAAAAAAATAAAAAAGTGCAAAAATCGCCATAAATGGGCTTAAATGCCGATTTGAGCCATTTTTATATCTTTTTGTTACCTCTACTTGGATAAAATATACCGATTATAATGAAAGGAAAAAGATGTCTGATCTATTTGAACGTAATCAAAATGTTGAAGAAGTTTTGATTGAAGAGAGTATGAAGGGGTCATACCTCGATTACTCAATGTCCGTCATCGTCGGTAGAGCACTGCCGGATGCGAGAGATGGATTGAAACCTGTACATAGACGTATCCTCTATGCGATGAATGATCTTAGTCTTTCACATAGAAGCCCGTACAAAAAATCGGCACGTGTGGTCGGGGATGTGATCGGTAAGTATCACCCTCACGGTGATACAGCGGTCTATGATGCACTTGTACGTATGGCACAGGACTTCTCTATGAAAGAGCCCCTGGTAGACGGACAGGGTAACTTCGGTTCTGTCGACGGCGACAATGCTGCGGCGATGAGGTATACAGAATCACGTATGACCAAGATGGCCGAAGAGCTGCTTGAGGATCTGGAAAAAGATACAGTGGATTTTGTACCGAACTATGATGATAGTATGACAGAGCCGGATGTACTTCCCAGCCGTGTACCAAATCTCCTGATCAACGGTTCAAGCGGTATCGCGGTCGGTATGGCTACCAACATCCCTCCTCATCGTCTGGATGAGGTGGTGAATGCCCTGACTTACCGTATCGAAAATCCTTCGGCAACGGTGGAAGATGTCATGGAGAAGATAGAGGGACCGGATTTTCCTACCGGCGGTATCATTTTCGGGCGCAAAGGGATTACCGATGCTTACCTTACGGGGCGCGGACGTATCAAAGTGCGGGCAAAGACACATATCGAAGAGAAGCGTCAAAGGGAGGTGATCATCGTCGATGAACTTCCTTACCAGGTGAACAAATCCCGCCTGATCGAAAATATCGCACAGCTCGTACGCGACAAGCATATCGAAGGAATCTCAGAGATCAGGGATGAGTCCGACAGGGAGGGGATGCGTATCGTCATCGAGCTCAAGCGTGACGCGATGAGCGAGATCGTACTCAATAACCTTTTCAAAAGTACGCAGATGCAAGTCACTTTCGGGATCATCATGCTTGCGATTAACAATAAAGAGCCTAAGGTATTCAACCTGCTTGAGCTTCTGGATATCTTCCTGAAACACCGCAAAACGGTAGTGATCAGAAGAACGATTTTTGATCTGGAAAAAGCACGTGCCAGAGCGCATATACTTGAAGGTCTCAAGATCGCTGTGGATAATATCGACGAAGTGATCAGAATCATCCGGGCAAGTGCAGATGACAATGAGGCAAAAGAGAGTCTGATGAACCGCTTTGCACTCTCAGAAATTCAGGCAAAAGCGATTCTGGAGATGAGACTAAGACGTCTGACAGGGCTGGAAATCGAAAAGATCGAAAATGAGCTGGCAGAGCTGCGTAAGCTGATCGCGGAACTTGAAGCGATCCTGAAGTCTGAAGAGAAAATCAACGAGATCATCAAAAATGAGCTTATTGAAGTAAAAGAGAGATATTCCAAACCGCGTTTGACAGAGATCGTAGATGACTATGATGATATCGATATCGAGGATCTTATCCCGAACGAGCCGATGGTTGTGACGATTACACACCGAGGCTATATCAAACGTGTACCTGTGACGCAGTATGAAAAACAGCATCGCGGAGGCAAAGGGAAAACAGCGGTAACGACCTATGATGATGACTTTATCGAGAAGTTCTTTATCTCCAATACGCACGATACCTTGATGTTCGTAACAGACAGAGGTCAGCTCTACTGGCTGAAAGTCTATAAGATCCCGGAAGGGTCACGTGCAGCGAAAGGTAAAGCTGTCGTCAACCTGATCAGCCTCCAGGCAGATGAGAAGATCACGGCGATCATCCCGACGACTGACTTCAATGATGACAAGAGCTTGGTATTCTTCACGCAAAACGGTATTGTGAAGCGTACGAACCTTTCTGAGTACTCGAACATCAGAAGCAATGGGGTAAGAGCGATCAACCTTGATGATGATGATGAACTGGTAGAGGCAAAGATCGTAACACCTGAGACCAAATGGCTTTTCGTTGCAACGAAAAAAGGTATGTGTATCCGGTTTAAAGTCGAAGATGCCCGTGAGATCGGACGTGTGTCACGCGGTGTAACGGCGATCAAGTTTAAGATCAAAGATGACTATGTCTGCGGTGCGACGACGATCGAGAACGAAGAGGATGAACTTCTGATGCTTAGCGAGAAAGGACTTGGCAAGCGTACGACTGCAAGTGAGTACCGTGAGCAGAACCGTGCCGGCAAAGGGGTGATCTCTATGAAGCTTACGCCGAAAACCGGTGATGTCGTGGGTGTGGTATTTGTAGAGGACGATAAAGACCTGATGTGTCTGACAAGTGCGGGCAAGATGATCCGTGTGGATATGGATCAGATCAGAAAAGCGGGACGTAATACGTCGGGTGTAAAAATCGTGAGTGTAGAAGCGAAAGATAAAGTAGTGAGTCTTGCAAAATGTCCGAAAGGCGATGAGCCGAAAGATCTGGATGTGGTTGCAGATGAAAATATGGAACAAATAGATAATACATTAGGATTGGAATAGAATGACAAGAAATAAATTTCAGTATAGGGAGACACTAAATGTCGAGTCATAAAACTTATAACGTAGCAGTTGTTGGTGCATCAGGTGCAGTAGGTGAAGAACTCTTTAGGGTACTTGAAGAGGTCAATTTCCCGGTAGGGAATCTGCTTCCTTTGGCAAGTGCCAGAAGTGCGGGTGAAGAGATTGAGTTTAAAGGCAAAACGTACAAGATCGAAGAGCTCACTGAAAGAGTTTTTGAAGGACGTGATATCGATATCGCGTTTTTTTCAGCAGGCGGTAGCATCTCGGCGCAGTATGCAAAGTTTGCAGTAGAAGCCGGCGCTGTAGTGATCGACAACACTTCCCACTTCAGAATGGACCCAAAAGTACCTCTGGTCGTGCCGGAAGTAAACCCGGAAGATATCGAACGCTGGGAAGACACCGGGATCATCGCAAATCCCAACTGTTCAACGATCCAGATGGTACAGCTGCTTAAACCGCTGTATGACCTTTACGGCGGCATCAAAAGAGTAGATGTCAGTACCTACCAGGCGACTTCAGGAGCCGGGAAAAAAGGGATGGAGGAGCTGGTACGCCAGATGCAGGACTTCTTTGCCTTCAGACTGAGCGAGAGCGAATGTAGTGCCTTTGCGCACCAGATCGCGCTCAATGTCATCCCGCAAATCGATGTGCCTCAGCCGAACGGCTATACCAAAGAAGAGATGAAGATGGTCAATGAGACGAACAAGATCATGCATTCAGATTTTGCAGTCTCGGCAACCTGTGTGCGTGTACCAGTACTCAGAAGCCATTCAGAGTCGATTACGATCACCTTTGCCGAGAATATTGATGTGAACGTAGAAGCGGCAAGAGAGGCATTGGCAAATTTTGAGAATGTCAAAGTAATCGATAATCTTGAAAAGAGTGAATACCCGATGCCAATGACAGCAACAGATACGGATTATACCTATGTGGGGCGTATCCGGAAAGATAATTTCGCGCACAACATCCTTCATATCTGGGGGGTCGCCGACCAGGTAAGAGTCGGTGCAGCAACGAATGCCGTGAGAATCGCGCAAAAATGGATCAAACTTGAGGAGAACGCATAATGCTGGAAACATTATTTGAAGGTGCGATCTGGCGAAGCAGGTTTATCGTACTGCTGGCAGTGGTTTTTGGGCTACTCGGGGCGATCATACTGTTTGTTGTCGCATCACTGGACATCTGGAATGTGGCAGTCACATCGTTTCAGGTGGTGACGCATGCGATACCCCACCTTGAACATTTTCATGAAGATGTGGTTGCCGGTATTATCGGGGCGGTGGATCTCTATCTGATCGCCGTGGTGATGTTCATCTTTGCTTTCGGTCTTTATGAGCTATTCATTTCCGATATCGATGAAGCTCAAGGCAGGAATGGTTCGCAGCTGCTTGCGATCAGTAACCTTGATCAGCTGAAAGACAAGATCGCGAAAGTCATCGTGATGGTACTGGTGGTAAATTTCTTCCAAAGAGTACTGCACACAGAGTTCAAGACACCTATGGAGATGATGTATTTTGCGATCTCCATTGCTGCATTGGCAGTAGGATTATATTTTTTGGGTAAAGTAGGAAAACATTAATGAGCAAGATATTTGTAGATGCGTGTTTTGGGAATGAGACACCCTATACGCCGGTTTGGATGATGAGACAGGCGGGACGATACCTGCCAGAGTATATGGCAGTGCGTGGTGAAGCAGGCAGCTTTCTCAACCTCTGCCACGACCCGGAAAAAGCGGCAGAGGTAACGATCCAGCCCCTTGATATCGTCGGTGTGGATGCTGCGATCCTCTTCAGCGATATTTTGGTGATACCCGATGAGATGGGGATGGACCTCTCTTTTGTGAAAGGGGAAGGGCCAAAGTTCAGCGACCCGGTACGCACACAGGAAGATCTTGACAGACTTGTCGGCGGTGAAGAGGCAGCAAGCAAGCTCACCTATGTCTATGAGACGATCAAACTGCTTAGAGAACAGCTGGATGCAAGAGCTGATGAGAAGGCGCTGATAGGATTTACCGGCGCACCCTGGACGCTTGCAACCTATATGATCGAGGGGCAGGGGACGAAGACTTATAACATCTGCAAAAAGATGATGTATTCCAATCCCGAACTGCTTCACAATATCCTTGCTAAAGTGACCGAAGTGGTCAAGCTCTATATGGAGAAGCAGATCGAGTCTGGTGTGGATGTCGTGCAGATCTTTGACAGCTGGGCGGCAGCGATCGAACCTGGCAAATATGACGAGTTTAGCTGGAAATATATGGTGGAGATCTCCGAGTACCTGAAAGAAAAGTATCCGCATATCCCTGTGATCATGTTCCCCAAGGGAGTGACGGCATTTATCGAGCGCGGCCTGGTCTATGGAAACTTCGATGTGTTCGGCGTTGACTGGGGGACACCGATGGCGCTGGCAAAAGAGAAACTGGGAGAGAAGTATGTGCTCCAGGGCAATATGGAACCATGCCGTCTTTATTCGCAGGAGGCGACCACTGCATGCGTGGAGGCGATCCAGAAGACCATGGGGGGCAAAAGACATATCTTCAACCTCGGTCACGGGATCCTGCCTGATGTACCGGTGGAAAATGCAAAGCATTTTGTGAGAGAGTGCCATAGGGTTTCGGGAAAACAGTAGTTTTCTCGAAACAGGGTTCAGCGGTAGGGGCGGATCGTCGTGTCCGCCCCTACCGCTGAACTCTGAACACGTACAAGTTGAAATAGAAGGATATCTTAACCAATGAGTTCTGAACACTATATGCTGAACCCTGAACGCTCAATCAGCACTCAGCACTTTCATAGTCTCGTCGAAGAGTGCGAGATGGGGATCGTCGGGCACAAAGTCTTTGTCCGGCTCAAAGATATCCCCATGTATCTTTCGCAGAAAACCAGGGATAGCATCCGCAACCGCTACAGCCACTCTGTCGAAGTGGGGTTGAGTACGGAGTATATGATGAACCATATCAGCCGCCAGTTGGGGGATGATGTCAACCTGAATTTTTTTAATGTCGCCAAGATCGTAGGGATGCTGCACGACATTGGGCATACCGCATACAGCCATGACGGCGAAGTGATCCTTGACAGGATGATCGGGGAAGCTTCTTCCCACTTTGAAACGCCCATCCGTTTCAATGCCAATCTCAACAACTTCCGGCGTATCGAAAAGTATGAGCTCTATGAGGTCCTTCCGCAGGATATCAGGGAGTATGCGCTTGCCTCACTGCTCAAGCGTGCCAAAGAGCTGAGAGAGTATCCGGAGTATCATTATCTCAAAACGTATCAGGAACGTGCGATCAAACTGGAGGAGGAGTATCTCACTTCCAAAGGCATCAGGATAGAGAATAAAACAGGCAAAACGATCCTTTGTCAGGTGATGGACCTGGCGGATGAAAACCGCTACAGGGTGACCGATATCATCGACTCGCTCAATATCTACTCCAAAGGTAAGCTCAAAGAGATCCTCAAGGGAATGATCAGAAGCGAAGTTCGGGTGAAGGAGCTTAGAAAACTGGTGCATATCAAAACGATAGCGCTTGAAGAGGTAGAGGGAATTCACTTTGAAAAACTCAGGATCAAAGATCTGCTTATCGCGCTGCTTGAACGCTCCAGCAATGCCAAAACAGAGTTCCAGAATGTGATGAACACGCTCTCTATGGCATTTAACCGCAATTTCCGGTTAGACGAAAACGGCAAACTTGTACCGATAGATGAAGAGATAGAAGCACTGCGCAGCGACTTCCAGCGTATCGCGGCAAAACATATCTGGGGTTCAAAGCGGGTAGAGAAGATCAAAAAGCCGTATAAACACTATTTTACTACCGTAGCAGACTACTTCATCAACCAGGAGTTTGAACCGGAGCTGATCGACAGCAATACCTACAAGGAAGCACTGATTGAACTAAGAAAAA
>JAQUFB010000064.1 GCA_028684885.1 Sulfurovum sp.
TGGATATGTGATCTAAAAGAAGAGGAGGGAGGAGACTCTATTGGAATGTATCTGTGAACACCGCTCGTATTGCGCTTGTCGGAATATGGTCCGTCAAACCCTTCGACAGGCTCAGGATCACTGTTTGAAAGGCTTCAAAGCTTATGGATTCCGGATCAAGTCCGGAATGACGATATTTTCGGAGGGTTCAATTCCTGCTTACCCCAGGTCTGCACCCATGGAACAGCTTTCGATCTTCTCTACGCGTCCGGCATGTCTTCCGCCTTCAAACTCGGTATTGATAAAGGCTTCGATCATATCCTCGATCACCCCTTTTCCTACGACACGCTCTCCAAAACAGAGGATATTGGCATCATTGTGCAAACGTGTCAGTTTGGCGGTATAGGTGTCATGGCAGAGTGCGGCACGTACACCCGGTACTTTGTTGGCAGCGATCGAGATACCGATACCCGTGCCGCAGATCAGGATACCGAAGCTTCCTTTGTCTTCGACGACCTTTCGCGCACACTTCTTCGCAAAGTCTGGATAGTCCACTCTCTCATCCGAGTCCGGGCCAAGGTCGATGATCTCGCACCCAAGACCGGTGACGACATCTTTGACGAAATCTTTGATGGCAAAGCCGGCATGGTCAGTAGCGATGTAGAATTTTTTACGACTCGGCATTTAGTGCCTCCCTGCATTGAATTTTAATTCTTATTGACATAGTTTTCCTTTATAGTGCGGATTTGGAGAGAAGGTGAAATCCTCTCCGAGGTTTAGTCTTTCACAGACAACTGGTACAAGGCAATACGCCTCGCCATTACTCAATAGGCTCTTCCAGCTGGATCGTATCGATCTTCCTTCCGATACGCCCCCATCTTACCGTATAGCGCTGGTCGTTCCACAGCGCTTCACACTCGGCTGACTCCAGCGGATGATCACCGCAGACACGCTGAAGTCTGGCATTGTCTTTGCCGTTGCCGTAGAGGTCACCGCTGTGTACTTCATCATAGGATCTGAACTCTAGGCTCATGTAGATCAGCCATGGTTTGCCCACGATATATTTGTAGGCAACCGAACCCCACATACGGCTGTCACTGGAGTTGTCCCTGTTGTCACCGATCATGTAGTAGTGATCCTCTTCTACCTTTTTGTAGAATGCATTTTCTCCCAATTCGTCAATGAATACAGGATACATATCGATAGGCTTGTTATTGTTGTAAAGCATTGCTAGGTATTCAAAGGCCGTAAAGTTTTCAGGCGCATACTGGATACCCGGATATTTTCCCATATAGGGGTTCTCTGCCCAGAGTTTTCCTCTGATCTGGTGGAGTTTTGCCTCAGGGTACTTCGCTCTGATCTCCGCTTCTGTCGTCAGGTCATGAAAATGGATCAACAGTCTCTTGTCCATATAGAGCAGTTCATCCCCGCCTACAGCCACACAGCGCTTGACAAAGTGCACTTTCGGGGTCTGCGGCTTTCGGAAGATGACGATATCTTCCCGTCGCGGACGAGGCCCCTCAATGAGGTGCCCGTTGCCGTTGAAGTCAGGAAGCAAGGGGACTTCAAGCCACGGAAGGTGAGGGGTGGGGATACCGTAGCTGAATTTTTTGGCAAAGAGAAAATCCCCGATCAGCTGGGTGCGTTTCATTGATCCGCTGGGGATCACAAAAGATTGTGCGACAAAGAAGATCAGGAAGAGCACGATGATGATCGTCCCGGTCCATGAACTGGAGAAACGGTATGCCGAAGAGAGAACCTTTTTCACTTAGATCCCTTGCTTTGCGGACTTGAGCGTGTTTTCCAGAAGCATCGCGATCGTCATAGGCCCTACACCGCCCGGTACCGGTGTGATATAGCTGCACTTCTTGCTGACGTTTTCAAAGTCCACATCGCCTACAAGTGAGCCGTCCGCGATACGGTTGATCCCGATATCGATGACGACCGCACCCTCCTTGACCATATCCTCTTTGATCAATCCCGGCACACCGACACCTACGACGACGATATCAGCCCTGCTGGTGTGGGACCTGAGGTCTTTGGTATGGATATGGGTGATGGTGACGGTGGCATTGGCATTGAGCAGCAGAGAAGCCATCGGCTTTCCTACGATATTGCTCGCACCGACCACGCAGACATCTTTCCCCTGCAGATCGATGTTGTAGGCTTCAAACATCTTCATGACACCCAGCGGCGTACAGGCGACGAAGCTGTCCAGACCCGTCACCATACGGCCTACGTTATATGCATGGAATCCGTCGACGTCTTTTTTGGGGTCGATGACTTCAAGGATGCGGTCCGTATCGATATGCTTGGGGAGAGGTAGCTGTACGAGGATGCCATGGATATGGGGATTGTTGTTCATCATGTTGATGATCTGGATGATCTCCTCCTGGGAGATCGTGTCGGGCATTTTATGCACGATGGAGTAGAAGCCTACCTTTTCGCACGCTTTTGCTTTCATCTTGACATAGGCATGGCTTGCGGGGTCATCGCCTACAATGATGACTGCCAGTCCGGGGACAATATTTTTTTCTTGTTTGAGCTTGGTGACTTCAGCAGAGACTGCCTCTTGTACTTTGTTGGCCAAGGCTTTACCGTCGATCAGTTGCATGGGAACTATCCTAATTGATTTTTGGGTATTATAGCAAAAATAGTTTAGGAGAGTTAAGCTGCCATGATGATGAAACGTCTTCTGTTGTTGCTGATGCTGTCGCCGTTTGGTTCTTCTTTGGTCTGTGCGGATGAAGATTTCATTTCCCATTACGAGTATGGACAGATGCTCTATAGTTATCCGCGCGGTGTAAGCTGTGTGGAATGCCACGGCAAAGCGGGGGAGGGGAAAGTGATCGCCGAGTTTCGGGATATCCACGGCAAAGAGCAGATCACCGGCCCTGATATCCGCAATAAGACGCTCGATGAGATGATCCGGGCGCTGAACGGCTACCATGATATCATGCCGCGCTACTATCTCACCGATGAGGAGATCAAAGCGATCTATGATTTTCTCAAAGAGAAGACAAAAAGGATAAATTTCGGCAGAAAGTAATTCTCTTCTGTTATAATAGTCCATAAGAGATTCTAAAATAAAGGGACTATAATGAAAAAGAAGCTCTCTTTTCTGCCATTGATCGTTGTCACAACACTGTCGCATTCAGCATCGCTTGAGGTCTACCGGGATAGCGCGGTATACACCTATATGCCAAAGAGCCTTTACCTGGGAATGACAGAGGGCGTGAAGGCAACCTGCAACGGGCAGCCCTTGTCCCTGGAACAGAAAGTGATCTGCCACAATGATGAGAGGCTTTGCCGCGAGTTGAATGCACTGCAGGATACGCAGGCGGTACTGGAGAGTCTTCAGAGCAATATCACGCTGCTTGACAAGATCACCGGACTCTATCAGCCTGCAACCCTTGATGCAGAGATGACCATCGATGCTGCACGGAAGATCAGCAGCGAACGGGCAAAGCTTGTTACCAGCTATGAAAGAGATAAAACTGCATTTGAGCTTCAGAAAAAAGCCTTTTTGAAACAGACTGCTGCTACGACGCCTTTGTACTACTCCCGGCAGTGCGACGTGCCGACCAAACTGGAATTTCCCTACGGGTCGATTCACTTCAATACTTTTTATGAAGCAGATCTCTCACCGGAGAAGCGTGTGAACGTCACGCAGCATCTGGAAGTTACAAATCGTTCGGGGGTGGATATCGCCGCCGAGGATGCGACATTTTACTTTCGCAAAGCAGAGCATACTGTCCGGCCGGTTCATTTCCGCCCCTGGATCATCCGAGAATACCAGCCCCAGCCTCCGGTTCCGCGTACCCAAAGTCTCATGAAGGGCAGTGGGATGATGGACCGCTCGGCTGTGGGGGTGATGGCAGAAAGCGCCTCTGTGCCTACTGCGGAGTATCTGGATGCGAGAGAGTACAGGGTGACGTCTCTTGATCTTCCCTCCACCGGGGAGCCGGTCGATGTCAGGGTGGATAGCTGGAGTGCGGATATGGAGTGCGGACTCTCCGTCTCTCCCTATGCCAGCCTCTCCGTATATGAACAGTGTACCTTCACTCCTGAAAAACAGATCGAGAACCATGTATGGAAGATCACAGAGGGCGAAGCGCTGATCAGCAGCCATGCTTTTGGGGAGTATAGGGATAATGCCTATCATCTCTACACCAAAACCGATGAAGATATCAAGGTCACCCGCAAACCGATCGTCCGCAAGCAGAAAGATACAGGCTTTTTTGGAGATACCGTCCGTAAAAAAGACGGGTATATGCTTACCCTGACCAATAAGTCCGACAAATCCAAACAGCTTACCGTCACCGAACGTATCCCCGTCTCCGAAAGTGAGGAGATCAAGGTCAAGCTTCTGCAGATCGATGCAGACAAAAAAATAGACTACAGGCTGCTCAAAGAGGGGGAGATCAGGATGGAGATAGATCTGGCTGCGGGTGAGGAGAGAAGGATCGAAGTGCTTTTTGAAATCAGTTATGACAAAGAGAAGCAAATCAGCTACTAACGGGCCTTAGTTAAAATAGGAGCACAAAAATGAAAGTAGTCATCAACCTCTATAAAAAACACAAAAAAACGGTAGACAACTATATCCTGACAGCGATCAAGAATGCACCAAGGGACTATATCGAACATGCAGATGAACTGCTCAAAAAGTATGCGTTTTTACAGCTGATTTACAGTGTGGATGAAAGTTTTCAGCAGATCAGCCCGGTGATCTGCCGCCAGAGAGAAGAGAATTTCAATGTCGGCAGCGATAAACGTCACTACTTTACCAAGCTTGAGCTTGACCAAGACGGTTTTTATATCTCAAACCCCTATATCCATTACCGTACAGGAAAAGCGAGTATCACGGTAGTAAGAAAGATAGATGAGATCTATTATATCTTTGACTGTAACCTGATAACGGTCCTTGAAGAGCTGCGTCTGATCGAGTACAACAGTACACACCATAAGTTCAAACAGGTGGTCTATCTCTTCGGTTCGGGGCTTCTGGTCGCGATAGCACTTGCACTCATTTTTTACGGGGGATACAAATTTGTGATGATCTTCTTTGGTGGAGATGCAGACTTTTTTCATGATATCTTCAAGGCGATCATCTCCGCAACATTGGGGATAGCGATCTTTGACCTGGCCAAACAGATCATCGAACACGAGGTGATCTTCCATACCTTTACGCGTGATGAGACAAGGGAGTACAAGGTGTTGGGCCGGTTTCTGGTCTCCATCATTATCGCGCTTCTCATTGAGACCTTGATGGTGGTCTTTAAAATTGCGCTGGAGGATTATAAAGATATGCAGGCGGCATTCTTCCTGCTGATAGGAACCACGGCAATGATCGTCGGCCTGGCATATTTTTACAAAACGATCATCGGAATATGTGAAGTGAAAGAGGAGCAGCAGTAACTCTTGATCCTCTCTTTATTTGAGCAGTTTTAACACGGCTTCGTCAACTTTGCTTCGCAATTCGGACAGGCCTGGATACGCAGTGTCAGATTTTTCACACTCTGCTTTTTATAAAGTAATATCCGATAAGGCCGAACATCATGAGGGTACTCACCGTATCCAGCACACTGAAATGTTCTGCCTCCTTGGCGATACTCAGTACCTCAAGCTTGCCAAAAAAGGTGTCAAAGAGATACCCAAAGAGGATACTCAATGTTGCGATCGTACCTAGATAGAGCAGGAGCGATTTTTTGCCGAACATTTGAGCCACTACACCCATAGTGACTGTATTTGTCGCCGGTCCGGCCGAGAGAAAGACAAAGGCAGCACCACCGCTCATACCGCTGAGCATAAAGGCTGCAGCGATAGGCAGAGATGCGGTTGCGCAGACATAAAGAGGCATCGCGATGACCAGTACGGCAAAGTAGGTAAGAAACTGATACTCAAAAAGAGGCTGAAGTATCTCTTTGGGAAGGAGGGTGGTAAAGAGGCCGCCAAAGATCAATCCGATGAAAAGTGCCTTGTAGATATCGCCAAAGAGGGTTACATAGGCGTATTTTAAAGCCTCTTTTGAACTGAACCTTTTTTTCTTCTCCTCTGTGACTTTGCTCTCACAGCAGCAGCCGGAACAACAAACAGGCTCTTCAGCCGCTGTATTTGCCTTGTCATCGATCATGTTTTGCAGTATGCCTGTGATAAGCGCAATGATCACCGAAGTGATCACGCGATAGAAGGTAAAGAACCATCCGAAAAAACTGTAGGTCGCCAGGATAGAATCTACTCCGGTGATAGGCGTGGAGATGAGGAAACTTTGCACCGCACCTTTGCTGGCCCCTTCTTTTTGCAACGATTTTGCCAAGGGGATGACTGAACAGGAACAGACCGGCATGGGAATGCCAAGAAGAGTCGCTTTGATGACTGATGCACTCTTCTTCTCTCCCAGGTGTGAAGCGATAAAATCGTCGGGAATAAGCTGCTTCAGGATACCGGCGATCAACAATCCTGTGAGGATATAAAAACTCATGGCATTGGCAAGGATCAGTATGTTTTCAAGTAGTTTTGGCAGTAACTCCATAGTCTCTCTCCTCGTTAAAGAAGTCCATTTTAACTGACCTCCGGTGTAAGAAGCGTGTATTATAGAGATAAAATGATGTATAATGACACAAAGGGGTATATCTTCACAGGAGTGAGAGATGACGATTGATGAAATAAGATTCGAGATGGATCTCAATGATGTCAAAGCGACTGATATTGAAGAGATCCTCGAGGAGTGCAGACATTCGGGTTTTAGTTCCGAAGAACTGGACGAGGCGCTTCAAAGAAGAGGATATCCAAAGATATTTACGATAGATTATGATGCGTTTGATACTTATGATGAAGATGCGTGGGAGGATGACTGATAGATGTCCGGAAGAGGCAGGGAGCCCAGGGAAGAGTTTTTCTACGGATATCCTGGTATAGCGAAGTATAAATAGGTTATCTAGCATAAACATAATCATAATTAAGTATAATGATACTCATTCATTTTAGTTAAAAAGGTGGAAAATGAAAGATAATTTATTTCGTGTAGTTACGCTATTGGTGCTGGGATGCCTCCCGCTATTCCCCGCATCTGCAAAAGAGAGTCCCGGTGACAACAACAAGGTCCAGGAACAGAACATAACCAGGGTAGATCAGAATGCAACCCTCCTGCAGCAGCAAGCTGACCAGGAGATGGTAAAACAAGTGATAGGTGCAGTGGAGAAAGTACGGATCATTCCGGGAAACATCATACTTGATGCCCGTATCGATACGGGAGCAACGACAACTTCTTTGGGTGTCGATGAGATAGAGATTCTGAATGAAGATGGAAAAGAGTGGGCTGAGATCACTCTCAATGATATAAAAAGCAAACATGAGATCGTTAGTTTTGTCAAGATCAAACAGCACGGAAAAGAGCCTTTAAAACGGCCGGTGATACGTCTGAGGTTGATTTTGGGAGAGGTATCCGAAATCGTGGATGTCACTTTGGCCAATAGAAGCAATTTCAAATATAAATTGCTGATAGGCCGCAATTTTCTTTATGAACGTTTTATCGTGGATGTAAGTCTTAAACATACAAGATTTCCCAAAGTATATGAGGAGAAATGATGTCTTCGAAATTTCAGGTGATGATCATCGCTTTTATGTTTGCAGTAGCAGGTTTTTTTATCGTATGGTACAAAGTGGAGTTTCTCAATATCCCTTTGACTCCGCATGCGAAAAAAGACTATTTTACGATCAGTGCCGAAGTGAGTTTTGTAGGGGAGAATGCCCCGGCTGAAATCACCATGGCACTGCCTGCCCAGCAGGAAGATCTGAAGATTATCTCCCAGGAGAGTGAGTCGGGAGGCTTCGGTTTTACCATTTCAAAGACAGAAGAGGGCGAACGGGCAGTCTGGTCCAAAAGAAGCATCGAAGGGGAACACAAGATCTATTATAAGATCACCGTTTCCCCGGAAAAAGTCTATGGCTATATACCTGAAGCTAAGGCTGATTTCGTCCAGCATGTAGGTAACGGAGCTTTCGATACAGATGCTTTTTTTGCTTTGTGGGGTGAAGTGGAGCGTGCCGCGGCACTGAACCTGATCGAAACGGTACGTGCGCATTCATCCGGTCCGCTTACCTTTGCCGCGCAGTTGATCGACCAGCTGAATCATGAGGCACCAAGCGATTCGGTTAAAATGCTTCTCAATATGAAACGGGAAGATAAAGTATCGCTGATCACCAAGATTCTGATGCACGAAAATATCATGATAAGAAAGGTTCGGGGCATCTATCTCAAAGACAGGCAAAAAGTACGTGCCTTAAAGGAGATGCTGGAGGTATATACCGAGGATGGATGGAAGCTTTTTGACTATGAAAAGGGGCATATTTACAAGCCGAATAATATGTTTATCTGGCAAAGAGGCAATGATGCACTTTTTACGGCAAAAGGGGTAAGTAATCCGAAATTGCGTTTTTCTGTGATCCAGACGCAGGTACCGGTCATCTCGACGATTCAGCAGAATATCTATGGAAGCAACAGCGAGTTCCTGAACTTTTCGCTCTTTACACTGCCCGCTTCTCAGCAGAATGCATTTAAGCAGATACTCTTGATACCTATGGGAGTTTTGATCGTCGTCATCCTGCGTATCCTGATAGGGATACGTACCATGGGGACATTTATGCCCGTCCTCTTTTCTCTGGCATTTATACAAACAACATTGCTGAACGGACTTGTCATGTTTTTTGTGATTGTCTTTTCGGGGCTCTTTATCCGGTTTTATCTCTCAAGGCTCAGGCTTTTGCTCGTAGCCAGAATTTCGGCAGTGATTATCGTGGTGATCGCGATTATGTCGCTGATGAGTATCATCAGTTATAAGCTTGGACTCACCCAGGCACTGAGTGTGACATTCTTCCCTATGATCATCCTCTCCTGGACGATTGAGCGTATGTCAATCCTGTGGGAAGAAGAGGGGGGCAGGGAAGTCTTTATCCAGGGGAGCGGTTCGCTGCTTGTTGCGGTTTTGGCATATTTTGCGATGATGAATGAATATGCAGCCTATCTTTTTTTCAGTTTCCCGGAACTGTTGCTGGTGATTCTTGCCGTCATCATTGTTATCGGTCGATATACGGGTTACCGTCTCAGTGAAATCTTCAGGTTTGCACCGTTGGGGCACTCATGATCTTCTTTGAACGCATCAAAAAGCTTCGTGCCAAAGGTGTGATCGGCATGAACTTTAGAAATATCGAGTTGATCGGACGCTGCAACGAAAGAAGCAAGTATCCGCTTGTGGATAATAAACTGATCACCAAAAAGATCGCAAAAGAGGCAAGTATTGCCGTCACAGAACTCTATGGGAAGATAGAGTGGCAGTCCCAGCTGGAAAATCTTCATGAGATTCTGGCGCCTTATCAGAGTTTTGTGATCAAACCGGTACACGGAAGCGGTGGTAAGGGAATCGTCGTGGTCACGCACAGGGAGGATGATCTTTTTATCCGGGCGAACGGTACCTCTATGACACTTACGGGGATTCATACCCACATCACCAATATCCTGAGTGGACTCTACTCACTGGGAGGGCGGTATGATATCGCGATCATTGAGAAGATGGTGGAGTTTGATCCTGTTTTCCAGGATTACAGCTATGAGGGGGTGCCTGATGTCCGGCTGATCGTCTATAAAGGCTATCCAATGATGGCGATGATGCGCTGTCCGACACATGAGAGTAATGGCAAGGCAAACCTCCATCAGGGTGCCGTGGGAGTAGGGATTGATATCGCAACGGGCAACGCGACCAATGCCGTGCAGCACAATCTTCCTGTTACTGTGCATCCCAATACCAAACATGACTTTTCTAAACTGAAGATACCTCAGTGGGAAGAGATACTGAAAATCGGTGCGAAGTGCTATGATATGACGGGCCTTGGTTACCTGGGGGTGGATATCGTTTTTGACCGGAATGTCGGGCCTCTCCTTCTGGAACTCAATGCGCGTCCGGGCCTGGCAATACAGATCGCCAATAACAAAGGGGAGTATTTCAGAGTCAAACGTATCGACCAGGAGGCGCAGGGACGAAGTGCAGAAGAGAGGGTCGCTTTCAGTATGCAGGTGCTGAGCCGGATATAAGACGTGTGCTGATCACTAGATAGTATATCTATGTGTGGTTTTCTGCACGCTCCTTTGTGCTTCAGAAGCGGATAAACGTTTTTTCCAAATATAACTCGCGAAGATAGAAGAAAATATTACTGTCAATCCGTACAGCGAAATGCCGCCAAATAATCTTAAAATACCCAAGGATCTACTTCGCATCTTTCGGTGTAATCCTCCTGTTTATTGATAAAATTATCAAAAATTTCCCCAATGCTATCTTAATGCTATTTTTACATGAAATAATTTGTATATAGAGTTGCATAAGGAGCTTTTTTATGGCAAAAAAACTATTTCTTGTGATCGGCGCACCGGGTTCCGGTAAAACAACCAATGCAAGTTTGATCGCCCAAAGGCATAAAGAGCATATCGTGAACTACTCTATGGGAGATATGCTCCGTGATG
>JAQUFB010000158.1 GCA_028684885.1 Sulfurovum sp.
ACTGGTCGCCTGAGCCTACTGCTGAAGTAAACTTAGCGTTAGCATAAGTTACAGGAGCTATGCTTCTGTAACGGTCTACTTGATAGATTACTGAAGATTGAATTTCTTCTTGAACTTCTCAACTCTACCTGCAGCATCCACGATCTTCTCAGAACCTGTGAAGAATGGGTGGCACTCATTACAGATATCGATACTCATTGTTTCTCTATCTGATTTGACCTCAAATTTGTTACCGCATGCACATGTGACTTCACATGTTTTGTAATCTGGGTGAATATCTTTTCTCATTGTGTTACCTTTTAAACTGTTTTTTAAAATATGACAGGCAACTAACCTGTTCCAGCACGAAGGCTCTTCCACTATCTTCCGTCCGATAGGGGTCGCTGCGACACTCTAGAGGTGAGACAACTTTAGGGCAAAATTATAGCGAAATAGGTTTAAAAATTTATAAAATATTCTGAGAGTGTTTGCCGAAACGTCAGGGCACCACAGGAGCTACTCGTCATCCTCTCCAAACTCCTCTTCCAGCGCTCTTTGATACGCTTCATCCTTCTCTTTCTCAAGTTGCGTTTTTGTCAGAACCGCTTCATGGAGAAACTCGCCGAAGAATGTTTTGGGCTCCTGGTAGGCCAAAAAGAGGTAGGTTCCGGCAACCAACCCTATCATTGTAAGAGCAGTGATCGCTTTTTGTACCGGGCTGAACATCTGTATGGGCTCTTTTTTGCGTATTTCGCATACGCCTCCCGGACAATGCTGCGGATCATCTTTGACGATGGCTTTGTATATCATACACCCCACACATATGGAAAAAGCGCTTTCCAAAAATGTCAGCAGAAGGCAAAGCACACAGATCAGCACTTTGTAGAAATTGATATCCCAGTGTATCACGAACCACCAGAGCATGGGAAGGGAGATCAGCCAGCCCAGTGTCCATGCGAAACGTTTTTGCAGTGCGCCCACATATTCAGGTTTCTGATTCTGTACAAAAAATTTTCCCAGCAGCAGAGAGGGAGAATAAGCCGGGTTGATGATCCTTGCCGTAAAATCAAGAAACAAGAATGCCAGATAGACCCTCGCTACAATAATATGGTTAAACCCTATGCCGACAAAGATGACGATCATCCCCAGCATCCCAAGTATTCCCGCTCCGGCTCTTGCCTCTCTTTCATTGACAACCCGGATATCGTACCCCGGGACTTTTGCCCCGTATTCCCATAAAAAACTTTGCAAGTTCAACATTTTTCCTTTTGCCGCTTTCATCTATTTTCAATCACACTTTGAGACTATTTTAATTTATAGGCTGATTATAATAGAAAAAAATTATATTTACTTTATTTGCTATTGCAAGAGAGTGTTGATCGCGAGGTCAATGCTCACCCGCAAATCCACCTATATGCTTTCAATAGTTTTAATGTACAATCTATTGCAAAAAAACAAAAGGCCTACCGATTTATACAAAACATATCCTTCTCATGATTATCGCCTCATTATCATTTGTCAACATGCATGCCGAAGAGACACCCTGGGGCGGATTCGACACGCATATCGAACTCTTCCATTATGATATTAACGGCCAGGAAGATCAGGATTCGCGGGCAACCGTACTGGGCGGATATCTTCACTATACCTCCAAACCTGTATATCATTGCGGTTTCAGCATCAAACACTACCTTTCGCACCCGATCTTCAAGTCCAAAAATCCCGTACTTACCTCACTGACCGACTCTGCCGGGGAGGATATCAATCCCCTGAGTGAACTCTACGCCTATTATGACAATGGGGATTTTTCTCTCAAAATGGGGAAACAGCAGCTCTCCACACCCCTGCTCAACGATGATACCACCAGACTCATCCCCTTTAGCTATGAGGGGATCACCTCCCGTCTCTCCTTGGACAACGGTGCGTTTCTTGCGCTGGGATATATCACAGGATTCAGGGCGAACACTCAGGAGGACTACACGCCATACACTTCAAGCGGTTTGGCAGAAGATGGGGTAGCCTACCTTGGTTTCCATACGCAATTTGGCAGCGTGAAACATCAGTGGTACTACTACCACGCACCAGGACTTTTCAATACGCTTCATATGGAGGTATCTGCAAAAACCCCTTACGAGAGCTCCAAAACTTTGTTGTATGGCGTACAGGCGATCTATACATTTGACAATGCAGAGGGAAGCCATACCATCACAGGCGATAACGGAGGGGGAGATGTAAGACTGATCGCTGCCAAAGTCGGGATAGCGTCCCAAAAGTTCTCCTATATCGCTTCGCTCTCCTACAATTTCGGGGAGGACGGGATCAACAGGGGGTATGGAGGATTGTCCTCTCTCTATACTAGCTCCATGATCACGACGGGGAAAAAACGGGGGCATCCCTTTGCCAAATCCCTGAAGGTACACTACAGATACTACTCTTCGGGCAGAGAGAAGGAGTATTCAAGCGCACTGCACTTCACCAATGTCACCTACGAAGACGATAGCTCCCCTACAGTCAATGCACTCTACATCGACCACAAGTTCAA
>JAQUFB010000065.1 GCA_028684885.1 Sulfurovum sp.
CCGAAATTCCCGCATCCCGGGCACCATGCGACGTCCACGTTTTCTCTGTCAAATGAGGTAGGCATCATAACTCCTTTATCTCTTCTTCGATCATCTGTGCCAACTGGTCGGCAAAGAACGCAAAACCGTTGTACTGTAGTATCTTCCTGTCAACTTTGATATCATGAAGTTTGAGCTGGTCTGCGAACATCCCCGAGGCATTGTTCTCTACAACAATTTTATGCCTGTATCCTGCAAGCAGCTCCAGCTGTTTCTCTGCCAGAGGATATACCCACTCAAAATGGATATGGCAAAGGCGCGGGTCATCCATCCGTGACAATGCCTCGCTGATCGCCCCGTAGCTAGACCCCCAGCCTATAACGGCGATCTCACCCTCTCCTTCTATGTTTGGCATCAGCGCACTTTCAAGGAGCGCTTCGTGTTTGCGTGCACGCTTGTGGACCATCTCTATGCGTGTCTGATGGCTTTCGGTGATCTGTCCTGCTTCATCATGCTCATCCCCCACCGCACAGACCAATCCTTCGCCAAAGCCGGGGACACTTCGCGGAGTGATACCATCGGGTGTATCTCTGTAGCGACGGTACGACTCATCGCTTTGGACGATATGGTTTTCCGGCCGATAATGGGAAAAATCGATCCGCTTCAGGGTGCTCATCGAGTCTGCCAGATATTGATCGCTGAGCAGGATCACCGGCACCTGGTAGCGGTCCGCCAGCTCAAAAGCCAGGTAGCCGCACTCTACACATGACTCCAGCGTGGACGGTGCAAGTACGATACGTGCGAATGGTCCATGGCCTGAATAGATCGCCATATTGAGATCACCCTGTTCGCTGCGGGTGGGCAGCCCTGTCGCCGGCCCCGGCCTCTGTGCCAGATAGATCACCGCCGGGGTTTCGGTCATCCCGCTGAGACTCAGCGCCTCGGTCATCAGTGCAAACCCCCCGCCGGAAGTAGTGGTCATCGCACGGGCACCGGCATACCATCCTCCCAGTACCATGTTCAGCGAGGCGATCTCATCTTCACTCTGTTCGACGACGATCGTAAACTCCTTGGAGCGTTCTGCCATGAAGTTGAGCACACCCGTGGAGGGAGACATGGGGTAGGAGGTGACCATAGTGCATCCTCCTGCCAGGAAGCCAAACCCGCAGGCGGTTGTGCCGTCCATCAGGTGCAGTGCCTCTAGGCTTTTTTTGTCGCTTCGGGGAAGTTCTTGTAACGTATGGTATTGGACCGCTGACCCCTCTTTGAAGCCTTCCTGAGCTGCTCTGATATTCTCGTTATCCTCTTTGAAGTAGTTGTCGATACTTGCAAGCAGGGTATCCAACTCCAGCTTCAGCACTCCGAAGACAAATCCTGCCATAAAGGTGTTGGCATAGCGGCGTCCGCCCAGTGCTTTGGCGCGTTCCTCTATGGGAACAGCAATGAGGTTCGGCAGGGTATCCCTTTTGTCTGCATCGGCCACTACCAGAGTCTTTTCTGTATACCGCTCCCGCATGTGTTCCAGCGCCATCTCATCCAGTGCGATGGAGAGATCTACTTCCCAGACGGGTGCCTTGAGGGGTTTATCGCTGATACGGATCAGGGTGGAGTTGCTTCCTCCCCGTACGCGTGACATATACTCTTTGGTCGAAAATACGTAGTATCCGCTTGCCTTGAGCGCATGGGTAAGTATTTTTTCTATCGTGTCGATCCCCGAACCCGCCGGTCCGCCTATCAGGAAAGAGAGGGGGCGCCGGTCGTTGACCACTTTCTGCACGGTCTGTTCTTTTGCATGATGGAGCGGCTGGGTAGGAGAGATCTCTTGTGCTTGTTCTTCCGTTTTGACAGGTTTTGTTCCATTTCCCCAAGTGATCTTTCCCCCGTAGTACCCCAGTATAATGACACTGAGACCGGTAAAGAGGACGATGGTATGGTAGGTGATCCCCGTTGAAGAATCATGGTAGACGATCATCGGATCGTTTATATAGAGTATAATATTGAGAACTCCCAGGAAGAGTACAGCAAGAGAGAGGTAGAGTTTGATGAGAAAGGGGCGGGATCCTGAAAAGTTATAATTGATCCACCAGCTCAGGATGCCGGGAACCATAGCCACCAATCCCATCAGGGTGGCGGCAAAAAAAGGATAAAAGACACTCAGAGCATAGGCCTCTTTGGGATCATACAGAAACAGAAGATCCATCGCTGCCGCAAAGAGGTGCAGGGCGATAGGGAAATGGACCGTCATCGAGTGGGGGCGATGGCGATGATACCACGCTTTGAGTTTCTCTTTGTTCTCCGTTGACGCTGCGTTCGTCTTGCCGCTCTGAGGTTCAGGCACTTCAAGCTTCTCCACGACGGGAAACCCTTTGAAGACTTCTTCTCCGTGAGGAGCACCAGCAAGCTGGGCGGTCAGATCTGCTCCCGCGAAATGGACGCCTTCATGTTGGCCCTCTTTCCAAAATGGGCTCTCTGTCACATCATAGATGTTGTTCTTATAAGCAACATAGGCTTTTGCCCCATTGCGTCCGTCATATTTCTTCAGTTCATCCATTGTCATTTTTGATCCCCTCTGCATTTGTCAGTTTTTATCCTATCGCATATTATGGCTTTTACCTATTGTAGTAAAAGTAGTGTGTAGTGTGGATGTAGGGAGAGATATGAAAGGTAAAGGATCTCAGGTCTCGTTACCAACATCCTCGTTGGAAATGCATATCACTCTGTATGATATGACAATAGATGTTATGGCGATTCAACTTTCAGTGTTCATTCACAGTCTCTCCGAAGGTGTAAGCAATACCCAAGAAACAAAATCATAGTGTCTGCATCACAGTCTCCGGAGAGGTGAGACGAGGAATAATTTAAACGATATGTTCATTATTCTTTGTTTCCGAGATAACGATTTTTTTATTTTCGATCTTCAAAATTTTATCACAGTAAGCAAGCATTCTCTCATCGTGCGTCACCATGATGATAGCAACGTTTTGTTCCTGTGCTATTTTTTTAAGCATTTTCACGACACTCACGGAACGCTCCGCGTCCAATGCCGCTGTTGGCTCGTCCGCGAGTATGATTTCCGGTTCATTTGCGAGTGCCCTGGCGATCGCAACCCGTTGGTTTTGTCCACCGGAAAGTTGCGAAGGCATGGATTTTGCTTTTTCTGCGATCTCTAAATAGTGCAGTAATTCCATGGCCTTAGCTTCTGCTTTTTCTTTGGATAAGCCATTGGTTTGCGGCAAAAGCGTCACATTTTCAATCACATTCATAAAGGGAATAAGATAATGCGATTGAAAGATAAAGCCTATTTTTTCACGGCGGATGCGGCGGGTATCATTTCCTAGCCAGCGGTCATTGTAAACCGCTTCTTCTCCAAGCCATATCTTGCCCGAAGTAGGCTCAAGCACGCAGCCGATCATCATCAGCAAAGTAGTTTTTCCAGCGCCGCTGGGCGCAATGAGTGCGACCAGTTCGCCTTTATTGACCACAAAAGAAGCTCCATCGATCACATTGACAAGGCTTTCGCCTTGACCAAACTTTTTAACCAGATTTTCAACACGAATACCTTGTGTGTCCATCTTATCCTCCTATTGCTGCGGCAGGATCAGCATGGATCACTTTCTTTAGCTCCCACACAAGCTCATTTTTTTGTTCGCTCCCACGATTTCGTGGGAGTGTATAGGAGAACCTGCATACAAAATGAATGAATCATGCTATTGTAGCCATGGGAAGAAGTAGATATACCGTGAGTACAAGTGAGAAAATACCCTTGGGTGCAAGATATATGAACCTACACATCCGCACTTTATAACCTGTACAGTACCTAACAATCTTCTCAAATGTAGATATGCGGATAGGCAAAGCACTGGAGATACTTCAGTACTAGAGATTATGAAGGGATAAACGGTCTGTTGGAAATAGAGAGCTTGGTAGAAGACGTTGCGGTATTTTATATGTAAGGAGTATCTAAAACTGTATTTGTATATAAACATTTACAAAGTAGAAATATCCTAATATTGTAAATGATAATAAACACTTACAAAAAGGTTCTTCATGTTAGATAAGATTAAAAAATACCAGAGCAGACTGCAAAAGTCTTTTACTGTCACCTACAGAAGATATCTCTATGGCACCATAGACTTTGATGATAAGATGATCGCTGTCTTCGGAGCAAGAGGTGTGGGTAAAACAACACTCCTTTTTCAGTACTTAAGCGAACTACAAGAACGCGGGAACAATGCTCTCTATATCTCACTGGACTATCCTTTTTTAAGCGGTATTGATCTGATCGAACTGGTTGAGGAGTTTGTAGAAAGTGGCGGAGAGTATCTGCTACTGGATGAAGTCCATCGTTACGAGGAGTTTGCTTCACATCTGAAGACGATCTATGACCTTTTTGATATCAAAGTGATCTTTACAAGTAGCAGTGCCACTTCTATCCTGAGTGCCAAGAGCGATCTAAGCAGAAGAGTCACTCTCTATAATCTCAATGGCTTCTCTTTCAGAGAGTACCTTGAAGTAAAATACAAGCTTTCTCTGGATAGTTATACGCCGGAAAAGGTGCTAAAAGATCATATCAAAATAGCAAAGTCTATAGATAATAATAGTTTTGAGATCCTTAAAGAGTTTCAAGCCTATTTAAAAACAGGCTACTATCCGTTCTACTTTGACAAAAAAAGCTCTTACTACCAAAACCTGCTCAATACAATCAACCTCACTATCGATCTTGACCTCACTTCTTTGGGTCTCATCGAGCAAAAGTATACTTACAAACTTAAAAAACTCCTGGAGGTAATCTGTGAGAGCAAACCTTTTGAGGTCAATTATTCCAAGATCGCAACCATGGCAGAGATCAGCCGTGTCAAGCTCTATGACTACATCTCCTACCTCAATGACGGACAGATGCTTCTGCTTGTCGATGAGAATATCACTGGACTCAAAAAAGTACAAAAACCGGCCAAGATCTACCTGAACAATACAAATCTGCTCTACGCTTATTGTGAAAATTCAGAGATCGGGACTGTAAGAGAGACCTTCTTTGCTAATCAGGTCGCTTCACACTATCCGCTTCATATCTCAAAGCAGGGAGACTTCGTTGTCTCCAAAAAATATACTATAGAAGTGGGAGGGAAGGATAAAGGTTTTGATCAGGTCAAAGAAATACCGAATAGCTATGTTGTTGCGGATGATATAAGTATAGGATCAGGCAATAAGATACCGCTATGGCTTTTTGGATTTTTGTATTAGTGGAATCGCATGCAGCTAGACAGACTCTACTATAGGCTCAAAGAACTTGAGTCGCAAAAAGCCACTATAGAAAAAGAGATTAAAACACTCAAACAACAGATCTCCCAAAGCTATACATTGAGTAAAGAGGACAAAGTAATTCTCTTCAGATCACTCTTTATCGGTCGGGAAGATGTCTATGCCACCTACTGGATAAGCCCTGACGGTACAAAGAAAGCATACTTTCCGCAAGCTTATACCTTTAAAGGTACAGACTATAGGCCCGTCACTCCTGATGTGATACGCAAACACCTGGAGGGGAAGATAAGGCTAGGTACCTATGCGGTAGTTGATCAGGTCATGGCAAAGTTTTTGGTGATCGATCTGGATAAAAAGAGTTTTGTTGAAGATGCCAGAGCGATCCATACGGTTTCCCAAAGACTTCAACTCTCACCACTCTTTGAGATCTCAAAGTCGGGAAACGGTATGCATATTTGGTACTTTTTTGAAATTCCTGTCAGAGCGGTTGATGTTAGGCGGTTGGGTGATATGATCCTTACAAAAGCGATGGATATCAGTTATGGTATCGATATGAAAAGCTATGACAGGATGTTTCCCAATCAAGACTTTGTCGCTCCGGATGCACTGGGTAACCTGATCGCACTGCCTCTTCACTATGGATCACGCAGCGAGAACAAAACCGTCTTTGTCGATATCGATACATTGACACCCTATCATGACCAGTGGTTAACTTTAAGACAAGTTACACGTATCTCTATTAAACAATTGAATACTATTTTAAAAACACATATCTCATACGATGACAAAACACAAGAGACCTTAATGCCCTGGGCGGTTAAAGAAGAGAAATCCTTGGTATTCCCTAAACATACCAAAGCCATACTCTATGATGCCCTCTATATCGAAAAAGCAGACCTCACCAAAGAGGTGACCAATAGACTTCAGAGAATGGCATCTTTTGCCAATCCAGAGTTCTATATCAGACAGAACCTGCGAAAATCAACGTTCAATACACCCAGAGTCATCACCTCCTATGATCTCAATGAACGTTATATCATCCTGCCAAGAGGATTGATACAAAAAGTGAAGAGACTTTTTGAGCGATATAAAGCAATACTACAAGTAGAAGATAAACGCTTCACGCAATTCATAAAGAAACAACAATTTTATCTCAAACTAAGAGATGAACAAATGAAGGCTTTCAATCAACTCATCAAAATAGACTACAGCATACTAATAGCACCTCCAGGATTTGGAAAGACAGCCATTGCCTCTGCCATTATCGCCAAGCGGGGTCTTAATACTCTGATACTGGTACATAAAACCACACTGCTTGAACAATGGGTCGAGAGACTGAGTGAATATTTCAAGATAGATCAAAAAGAGATCGGACAACTGGGGAAAGGTAAAAAGAGGATCACATCACACATCGATGTAGCTACCTTTCAGTCACTCAAAAACAGACCTGAACTTATAGAAGAGTATACGCAGGTTATTGTCGATGAAGTGCACCATATCCCAGCAGTCTCCTTTGAAGTACC
This sequence comes from Sulfurovum sp., assembly GCA_028684885.1. Taxonomy (GTDB): domain Bacteria; phylum Campylobacterota; class Campylobacteria; order Campylobacterales; family Sulfurovaceae; genus Sulfurovum. Next base: position 6,762 of record JAQUFB010000065.1, read on the forward strand.
GTTAAAACGTTTTAGAGGTAAGTCCCTACTGGGGCTTAGTGCCACACCAATACGTCAAGATGGGATGCATCCGATTATGTTTATGCAGTGTGGAGAAGTTGGGTTTGAGAGGAGGCAGGAGCGAACTGTAACACATAGATTGATCTCGGTACCAACAACATTTGAGTCTAGGTACGAAGAATTTGCCTTGATCTTAAATGAACTGGCAGAAGATGAAGAACGTAACAGGCTCATAATACAAGAGATACAAAAGTTACCCGAAAATCATATCCTTATACTCAGTGACCGTATAGAACACCTCAATATCCTCTACCATATGCTTGATTCCAAAAAGATCCGTTCTACTCTGTTACACGGAGGTCTAAGACACAAGATGCAAAAAGTAGCGATCAGAGAGGCTCAAGATGCAAGGATCATCCTTTCTACAAGTAGTTATATTGGAGAGGGAATCGACTTGCCCCACTTAGATACCATAGTCTTTACAATGCCTGTCTCTTTTTCAGGAAGAGTCATACAGTATCTGGGGCGTATAGGAAGAAGAGGTCAACACTGCACAGCAATAGACTTTGTGGATGAACAGATGCCAATGCTTCGTGCCAGTTTTAACAAACGTACAAAGGCCTACAAAAAGATGGGGTATCTACAGGACAAGGGTACTAATACTACTAATCTTTTGAATTATGGAATTTAGAGTGCTTTATCTGGATGTTGTGAAGGTGTGGATTTACCAATATTTCCCCAACACTTGAAGAAAAACTAAGACAAAGTAGGAACAATACTGAATAAATATGATCTTATGGTGATTGTATAGTTTCTTTCACAGTCTCTCCGCAGGTAAAGGTGTCACCCACTTTAGCTTTCAGGCAAAGGTGATGCTAATGCTATAAAAGTCTAAGGCTCGATGCACAAACACCTGATCTACAAGGGTGGTAACGTTGTAGCGGGGAAGGGGATCCACGGGTGTCCGTAGGAAATGCCCCTGGGGTAGAAACTCGAGGATTCTTACAGTAGCATTAGCATCACTTCCTATAGTGCAGCTCATGTGGACACTTTTGCTATAATGATTCTGAGAATATCCTCAGCTTCTTGCTATCCACATGTTAACCGGCGACGGTGTGAGTTAACATGCTTTGACTAGTTTTATGAATCTAATAAATATGATACAATTAAAAGTCACAAATATATCAAAAAATGATACAATTACTTATGAGAACAGATCAATTAAAATGGATATGGGAGAGTGAAAACTTTCCTAACTTTACTTATGAAAATATCAATCTTGATGCTTTAAACTATAAGTTTGGGCAGTTAAAGATGGTTGAAAATTTTATGAATCAAAATGATTCAAATGAGCTACTCCTTGAAGTGCTGCTTGATGAAGCTATAGCAACTTCTGCAATAGAGGGTGAAATACTCCAAAGATCATCTGTGCGTTCATCTATAAACAAGATATTAAAACTAGGTCTTGAAGATGATTCTAGCTATACAGTCCAATCTGATAATCTCATAGAGATACTCATAGATGCAAAGACAAATAGAGCGCCACTTATAAAGAAAAGATTATTTTCATGGCATAAAGCACTTTTTCCTACAGGAAGTTCAGGGCTTAGGGATATTACTATAGGTGCATATAGAAGTGATAAAGAAGACATGAAAATAGTATCAGGAAGTTGGGAAAAAGAAAAAGTTCATTATATAGCACCTCCATCAAGCAGTATGGAAAAACTGATGGATGATTTTTTTTTATGGCTTCATAAATCTGAAGAAAAAAATAGTATCCATAAAGCTATCATTACCCATTTGTATTTTGTACTTATTCATCCATTTGATGATGGAAATGGGAGGATTGCCCGAGCTTTAACAGACTATGTACTAGCTCAGTCAAATTTAGCCAATGCAAGTTTTTACTCCATATCAACTATCATATATAAAAATAGAAAAGAGTATTATGAGGTATTAGACAAAGTTTGCAAACAAACCAATCAAGATATAACAGTGTGGATACAATGGTTTGTACATCTTCTTGAAAACTCTATCGATGATACCCTTATAAAAGTTCAAACGGTACAAAGCAAAGCAAAGTTTTGGGATAAACATAGAGATACAAAACTCAACGATAGACAAAAAAAAGTGATACTAAAGATGCTCTCGTATCTTCCAGAAAAATTTGAGGGTGGTATGAGGGTAAATAAATATATGAGTTTGACCAAATCACAAAGATTAACAGCGAGTAGAGATATATCTGACCTAGTACAAAAAGGCATATTTGAAGGTTATGGGAAAGGTAGAGGTGTTTATTATGAGATTGTATTGTAAAAGATGAGAACAAAGCCTGTAAAATAAGTATCTATGTGCATTAAATAGTAAAGGTTATGAGTATATCGACAACGGTAACGGCGCATCCACAGTCATATGACCTACGTGAGCGGTAAAGTCGTATCGGAATGGGGAGATCCCCAGTGCCCGTAAGGTTTCGTTTCACTTCTCTGCCTTCCGTGGTGCATTCTGCACAACACTTCAGGTTCCGAAGCTACAAAGTCAAAGCAGTTTGACTTTGCTTCACGCTTCTCATCCCTGGGGTGTAAGCCTGAGGATGACGGAGAAGGGTCACGTTGAGAATGAGGAAGAGTCGGGCAGGGGCTTGGACTACAGCCCTTTCTCATCAAGCTGTTTCTCTGCCGCTTTTCTTCCCTGTTCGATCACTTCGTGAGACTTGTGGAAGTCATAGGTATTGCAGACATCTTTGGAGATATCGATCAGGATATCCGGAGGGTAGCCTCCCAGTCTGTATCGTGTCAAGCCGTTCTGCATCGTATCGAAGGTTTTGTCCAGGATATCAAACATCGTGAGCTCCTCTTTTTTGGGATGAAACTTCTCAAGCAGCTCAAGAAAAACCCGGCTGAAGGTACTGGTCTGTTGCTTCTCCTCATCGCTGATCTTTATCTCCGGTTTGGGGGTGTCGGCATAAAGGTTGACTGCAATGGTGAGATCACTGATATCGGACATCGTCGGCGCCACGGGCAACGGATTGAGGATACCGCCGTCAGCCAGGATCATCCCATTCATCTTCACCGGTGTGAAGATCGTAGGGATCGCGATAGAGGCGCGGAGTGCCTGCAGGAGGTTTCCCGACTGGAACCAGACCTCCTTTTTGCGTACCACATCCGTAGCAACGGCAGTAAACTTGATCGGCAGCGCTTCAAACGTCTGCTCCTCTCCGATCATTGCAGCGATCTTGTCAAAGACCTTGTCGCCTTTGATCAGGCCGCTGGAGTCAAAAGAGAAGTCCACAAGAGAAGCGACATCAAGCGAATCCAGTCCCATGATCCACTCTTTATAGGTATCCAGTTTCCCGCAGGCATAGAGTCCGCCTATGAGCGCACCCATCGATGCACCGCTGATGGAGACGATCTCATAGCCTCTTCTTTCAAGCTCTTCGATCACTCCGATATGGGCGTAGCCCCTGGCGCCGCCGCTTCCAAGCACGAGAGAGACTCTGCCTTTTGTTTTCATCTTATACCTTTCCGACCTCGTACCACTTTCTGAGCCATCTGTCGATAGGAGTGATCATCTTATAGATCACCGGAACCACCAGAAGGGTCAAGATCATCGAACTGATCAGCCCTCCTATCACCGCAATGGCCATCGGTGCCTTGGTTTCGCTTCCCAGCCCTGTCGCTATCGCAAGAGGAAGCATTGCAAATATCATAG
>JAQUFB010000066.1 GCA_028684885.1 Sulfurovum sp.
AGGCTCAGCTTTGCTGGGCTATAATACGCGCATAACAAACGTTACTTTTACGTTACACAACGTGGAGGTAATGCTTTAGCTTCTTCTTCGGCACCCCTCTTCCCCTTTTTTAGTCGGAGCAAGAAGCTAAACCATTGCCTCCCATCTTCTATATGCGCTTTGAAGGATATAAGATGACAGATTATGTCACATTGCTCAAAGAGAGTGGACTCAAAGCAACTTTTCAACGTATAAACATCCTTGAGACAATCGAAAAATATGGACATATTACGATTGATACTATCTACGAAGAAGTTTCCAAGATCCATTCCTCATTATCACTCGCTACCGTTTACAAAAACATCCTGTTGATGGTCGAAAAAAAAGTTCTGGTAGAGGTTCCGGTAGCAGGGCAGAAGTCAAAATACGAGTTGAAAAAAGAGGATCATATCCACCTGATATGTACAGAGTGCGGAAAGGTGGAAGACAGACCGTTGATCCGCAGTGTGGATACACTGATAGAAGATATGACCAAAGAAGAGAATTTCTCCTTGAGCAGCGAGCAGATCAACCTTTACGGTCTCTGCAGCCATTGCCAAAGAGGTCAGCAGGCGAGCTAGTCTGCCTGGCTCTTGAAGAGTGTCGAACCTACCCTCACAAGGTTTGAGCCGCATCTGATCGCCAGTTCATAATCCCCGCTCATCCCCATCGAACAGATACTTGCTCCCTCTTTTTTCACCCTATCGTAAACCGCATAGGTCTCTTCAAAGCTTTTTTGTATCAATGCCGTATCATCTGTATGGGCGCCGATCGTCATGACCCCTTTGAGGTTGATATTGGGACAGCTCTCTTTGATCTGCTGGTAGACGTCGTAGGCCACTTCAGTGGCAACACCCGACTTTGTTTCTTCACCTGCCGCATTGATCTGAAGGAGAGCGCTCATCGTTTGTGCTTTTGCTTCGAGCTTTTTGTTGAGCTCTTCTGCCAGTTCGATGCTGTCTAGTGAGTGAAGCAGGAAGGGGCATAGATCGATCAGCTTGTTGATCTTGTTTTTCTGTAGTGTTCCGATCATATGCCACTGTAGCGGAAGGTCATCGAGTGCCTCCATACGCTGCGCCAGCTGCTGTACCTGGTTTTCTCCAAACGCCCTCTGTCCCAGTTCGTAGAGTGTAGCGATGTTTTCGATCTCCGTATACTTCCCGACACCTACAAGCTGGACAATGTGGTGCTCGCTCACCGCGATACGCGCCTGTTCGATCTTCCAGATCACTTCGTCAAGGTTTCTTCTTAATTGTTCTTTGTCAAGTATCATTTTATATCCTTCCTTTGTTAGCCTAACAGTCTGTTGATATCATTATACAATCCAAGCAGCATCAGAGAGAGTAAAACTCCCCAACCGGTCACGGTCATATAGTACATTGCCGCTTCGCTTGGCGCTTTTCCTCGTATCCATTCATAGAGATTGAAGAGGATGTGCCCGCCATCGAGTGCCGGAATCGGCAGCAGGTTGAGTACACCCAGGTTTACGGAGATCAGTGCAGTGAACAAGAAGAGGGCAACGATGCCGACATTGCTTGCCTGGGCTGTGACATCGACAATGGTGAGTACCCCTCCGAGTTTATCCGCACCTACGGCACCGGTAATGAGCTTCTCGACACTCTGGAAGATCAGCATCGATGCATAGAGCGTCTCATTCCAGGCAAACCGGACCCCCTCAAGGAGTGAAAAATGCAACTTCTCCTGGTTGAGCAGCGGTCCTACCCCGATCAGCTTCCGCTCGATATCTTCACCGAACTTGTTTTTCTGAATTTGGACAACGGGAGAGAACCGGAAACTCATCAGTGCACCCTCTCTTATCACCGTCAATGAAAGCGTGTGGTTGGTCGTCTGTATCGCTTCACCCACATCTTCCCAGTCTTCGATCCTGATATGGTTGACCTGTACGATCGTATCATTGATATCCAGCCCTGCCTCTTTGGCCGGCGAATCAGGAGCAAAACTGCCGATGGTCGCAGGCATATATTTCGCATAGTTGAAAACAGGGCTCAGGTGGGTGCCGATCTGCGATACGGCAAAGTAGAGGACAAAGGCGGTGAGAAAGTTTGCAAAAGGACCTGCCAGCAGGATCACGATACGCTGGAGAGGTGTTTTGGTCGTATAGCTGTCGCTGTCATAGCTTACTTTTGAGGGATCGCTATCATCCTGCCCTTTCATCTTGACATACCCGCCCAGGGGGATCGCTGAAATACTCCAGAGTGTATTACCGATCTTTTTGGTCAGCAGTTTTTTCCCGAAACCGATACTGAAGACTTCAACTTTGACGCCAAAAAAACGCGCAGCTGCAAAATGGCCCAGTTCATGAAAAAAGATAAGAACAGATAAAACGAGTAGTGCGATAATGATGCCCATAGTACTCCCAGTAGTGGTGAAACCCGAACGATGCAACAGGGTTGATATGACGCATTATATCAAAAAGTCAACAAAGAGAACAAACGGAATATCAAGTTCTCTCTGAAATCTTATTCTTTTTCAACTTCGATTTTTTTTGCTTCTTCAGCTCTGAGTGCCACAAGGGTACCTTCGATCTCTATCTCCATGGTCTGTTTTGCCAGGGAACAGCCTCTGACCGTCAGCAGTTCACCTTTGCAGACCCCCATCGACTTCAGACGGTCTTTAAGCGCCTGTTGTGCGTCTACCTTGATGATCGTTGCACTTTGTCCCTTTTTGAGTTCGGTTAAAATCATTTTATACTCCTGTGATCAGTTGTGTGACATTGTAGGCAAAAAAGCTGAGTATCCATGCCGTGGTAGTTGTCATCAGGAACAGATATGCCAGATATCTCCATCCTCCCGCCTCTTTGGCAAATACCATGGAGGCTGCCAGGCAAGGAAGATAGATCATCACAAAGACGATAAAGGCGACTGCCGATGCAAAGGGGATATTGTCCCGAATCTTCTTGATCAACCCTTCATTGCCCTCATCTACTTCATCTCCCAGAGCATAGAGTACTCCGAGGGTAGAGACCACCACCTCTTTGGCAGCAAGCCCTGTTTCGAGTGCCACTGCCATACGCCAGTCAAATCCCAGGGGCTGGAAGAACGGCTCTGTGGCATGGCCTATCATCCCGAGGTAACTCTTCTCGAGCAGTATCATTTTTAGCTCATTTTCAAGTTGATGCTGCTCCTCTTCCTGGGTTGCCTGCTCGATCTTTGTCTGGTAGCTGAGCTCAAGCTCAGGATATTTGGGGTAGTTGCTGGCAAACCAGATCAGCACCGAAGCAGCCAGGATATAGGTACCTGCTTTTTTGAGGTAGCTCATTGCCTGGCCATAGACAGTGTGCCAGATCAGTTTGAACGAGGGAGCACGGTATTTCGGCATCTCCATTACAAAAGGCTCGTCTTCCCCTTTGAAGACGAAGAGTTTCAGCATTTTTGCCATGACAAGCCCCAGCAGAGCCCCTGAGATATAGATAAGAAAGAGGATATTCCCCGCCTGCTCCTGAGAGAAGAATGCGCCGGCAAAAAGGACATAGATCGGAAGTCTTGCCCCGCAGCTCATAAAGCCGATGATAAAGAGTGTGATGAGCCTGTCTTTTTCATTTTTGAGCGTACGTGCGGCCATATAGGCGGGTACAGAACACCCGAATCCGGTAACCAGCGGGATAAAACTTTTCCCGTGCAGTCCGAATTTATGGAAAAATCCGTCAAGCAGGAACGCCACACGGCTCATATATCCGGTTGTCTCCAGCAGGGCAATACCGATAAAGAGGATAACGATATTGGGAAGGAACATGATTACCGCACCCACACCGGCGATGATCCCGTCAGCGATGATAGAGCCCAGCTGCCCATCGCCCAGGATCGACTTGGCCTGATCCCCCATCCAGCTGAAGACTGCATCGATATAGTCCATGGGGATGGATCCCAGTTCGAAGGTAAGCTGGAAAAGGAGCCAAATGAAAAAGAGGAAGAGGGGGATGCCCAGAAACTTGTTGATCAGAAGATTGTCTATCTTCTGTGTAAGGTTCTTTGCTTTCATAGTTTTGGTGGACATCACTTCCATCTTTGCACCTTTGGCAAAGGCAAAATGCTCCTCCTCGAAGATCTCTTTGAGGTCTTTTGTATTGTGATGCAGGTAAAGGTGACCGAGTGCGTCACGCACAAGCGGTAGCATCTCGATCCAGATAGGCTCATCATGCATTTTTTTGTAGAGATCTTCATCTTCCTGAAGCAGTTTTACCGCCAGAAGTCTATAGGGAAGTTCTGATCTGTAGTGTTTCTCTTTCAGGAAGTTGACGATATGTTCGATCTCCTCTTCTATCGGATCAGAGTAGACCACTTTGGCGGTTGTCTCCTTTTTGTGATAGACCTTGACGATTGCTTCTTTGAGTTTATCGATCCCCTCACCGGTAGATGCTGCTGTTTTGATACAGGGAACCCCCAGGATCTTTGAGAGCTGTTTTTCGTCGATATCGATCCCTTCTTCTCTGGCTTCATCACTCATATTGAGTGCGACGATCACCTTTTTCCCCGTCTCAAGCAGCTGTGTGGTAAAGAGAAGGTTTCTCTGGAGGTTGGTAGAGTCTACGACATTGACGATGATATCATATTCGTCACTTTGCAAAAAACTCTTGGTTACTTTCTCTTCAATCGTATACTCTGTCAGGGAGTAGGCTCCGGGAAGGTCGATGATATGTGTCTCATAGTTCTCACAGGAGAGATCATCACAGATGGTAAATACCACTTCGGTCTTATCGACCGTTACTCCGGAAAAGTTTCCTACTTTCAGTTTGGCATTGGAGATGGCATTGATCAGGGATGATTTTCCCACATTCGGTTGCCCGGCCAATGCTACAGTGATCTGTTTCACATCTTTTCCTTGTAATCTTTCTTTTATTATATAAATAAGAAAAAATGATAATAATTATCACTTAATACAGCAGAGTATAATCTAATTTCTCTTAAAGTTGCTTAAAGTGATAATAGTTATCAATAATATTTTTCCTCCGCACATAGTGTGTAATTATATCTCATAATACAAAAAGTAGGGCTAAAGGAGTACTCCCCGGACACTCTCGGGAGAGAGTGGTGTATTCAAAAAGGGGAGATTGTAATGAAAAATTCTCTATCATGTATCATACTCATGATTTTTATTATACTTCAGAAGAGAGTAAAAAAAATCTTTTTTGTGATGATATTTTAATCAACGTGAATCTTTTAAAATAGGCTGTAAAAATGCTCTCAAACTTTGGAGGCATATGCTTTAAAAAGAGTATAGTGCAGAGAGGTTCTGCCACGCACAGTGTAACGTGGCAGATTGATATCAGGAGTAATATGAAGATCAGAATTTATAGGTAGCGATAAACTCAAGCTGGTTGATATTTTCACCATCGCCGTAATCAGTGTTGGAGTAGATCGCATTCAACGCGATACAGTTTGTGAGTGCATAGCCCGCAATCAGGTCGAACTCATGCCCCTCTTCGAGTGCATTTTCATACTCGTAGTAGGCGTAGCTTGCTGTGAGTGAAAGATCCGAGAACTCAGTCGCTGCTTCGACTTTGAAAGCATTGCCCACAGAGTTAGCTACAGTGGTGTTCCATGAGTTGGTGTAAAGTCCGTTCCATCCGACATACCCTGCAACATTATCTGATACGTTGTTGTATGCACCCATGAGTGAAACGCCTGATACCTCAGTGGAGGCTTTGATACCGAATGCATCCGAGTTATCTGCACCATCCCAATCAGTGCCCGCATATTGTGCAGCCACTTCGATACCTGCAAGTTTTGTAGAGACATCCGCATACACTTGTGTATAGGCTAATGCATCTACATTATAGTACCATCCGCTTGCACTGAAGGCTTTTCCGGCATAGGAAGCACCTGCTGTCCAGTTGTCACCGTCAAGTTCCATAAAATCTACACCAGAGTTGTTCGGTCTCCACTCATCGATATATGCAGCAACCAAGGTCACATTAGAGATAGAAGTGTTTACCAGTGTATAGGCCTCAAATGACCCCGGTGCCAGCAGCCAGTCATATCCCTGGACCATCGGTGTACCCAGCAGTTGGCGTCCCGCGATCAGTGTCGTATCTTTGTAGCTTGCAGTAATATTCGCGACGTTGAAGTAGGCGCCGTTTTCTACCCCTTCATAGTATCCCCCATCATCGGTAAGATTCGTGAAACCTACGGCAGTGATGTTGGCAGTGATATTTTCGATGATCTTGTGCGATACATTGACTGTTGCGGCCGCGCCAAGTTTGCTGGCCTCCTCATCAAAGAGGTCAAACGGAGCGGCATCCGCAGTGATATAGTAGAGTGTTGCCTTCCCGTCGATTGTAGTGTTGGCATTGCACGCCTCTGCTGACGGTGTTTCCACTGCCGGTTCTACGGGAGCGATGTCTCCTCCTGCCATTGCCGAGCTGATCGCCAGCGCCGTGATTAAACTGAGTTTTGTTATTTTCATTGCATCTTCCTTGTTTTAAGATAAGAAAATTATGACACTAAAATAAAAAAATATAAACATTTTATTGATTAATTTTTAACCAATAAAATGTTAAAGAGAGTTCATGGACAGAGATGTATGCCTTAGCGTAACATTGTACAGATAATATGTCGGTAGTGGCAATGGCAGGCAGGCGATTGAGAAGATGAAGGAAAAAGAGTGTTATCGTTGATAAAAGAGAAGAGGGTGGGAAAGCTTCTCTTTTAATAATGCTGCGCGGCTTTGAAAAAGTCCCTCACATATTCATAGCCCGAGTAGAGCGTGAGAACAACCGCAAACCAGAGGAGCATCTCCCCGCCCGGCCACTCCATCAGCAGAAAACCGATTGCGATCATCTGAACGACGGTCTTCACCTTTCCCATCCAGGAAGCAGAGATATCGATCCCTTCTGCAACTGCCGAGACGCGCAGTCCTGTGATAAAAAGTTCTCTGGTCAGGATCAGGAAAATTGCCCAGGGTGAAGCACTCCCCAGTATCATCAGCCCAAGGAAACCTGCCAGGGTGAGCATCTTGTCTGCCAGGGGGTCAAGGATCTTTCCCAGTGTCGTGATCTGATCGAATGTTCGTGCGATATATCCGTCAAAAAAATCGGTCGCCGAGGCCAAAACAAAGATAAACGCGGCAACATAATTGAGCCATGAGTGGTGTACACCTTCGAAAAGAGAAGCCTCCTGGTTGACGAGGAAAAAAAACATCAGAGGCGCAAGAAGCAGGCGGATAAATGCCAGAGTGTTCGGGATGTTAAAGAGTTTTGAGTAAGACACCGTTTCTCCTCTGTCTTAATGATAAGTTAAAAATTAAAAAGTAAAAATGCTGGTTTTGAATATAAATTATGATCAATCTTTTTTAATTGTTACTTGTTACTTTTCAGATAATACTGTCAGTATTATCTGAATGTGGTTCCGCCGTCGACTACGAGCGTCTGGCCTGTGATCCAGGAAGCCTCATCGGTACAGAGGAAGTAGACGGAACCTGCGATATCTTCAGGGCTTCCCATTCTGTTGAGTGCCGAACGTTTGATCGTCTCTGCTTTCACCTCTTCATAGTTGGTGAAGGCTTTCAGCGCGTCCGTATCGATAGGACCGCCCGATACGGCATTGACGCGGATCCCCATCTCACCGAGTTCTACCGCAGCATAGCGTGCCATGGCTTCGACCGCTGCCTTGTTGGTACCGTGACCCGCATAGTTCTCGATATAGATGAGGTTTCCTGTCGAGCTCAGGGTTACGATCGCACCGCCGCCTACTTTCTCCATACGCTTTGCCGCTTCCTGCGAGCCTGCCACGAAGGCACCTACGGTTGCCGTATAGATGTTTGTCAGTCCCTTTTTGGGTCTCAGTTTCATAAATCTTCCATAGCCGCCTACAACAGAGCGTCCATAGATCATCGCATTGCTTACAAAGAAATCTACACGCTCAAAGTCCTGATCGATCGCTTCAAAAAGCGGTTTGAACTGGTCCGTATCCAAAATATCAAGCGGATAGGCCTTCGCTTTGATGCCGTAGTTGGCACTGAGCTCCCCGGCGATCTTGTCGGCAGCTTCTTTGTTCGAGTTGTACGTAAATGCGACATTGGCACCATTTTGTGCGAACTTTTCAGCGACCGCTCTTCCGATCCCCTTTGTAGCACCGGTGATAACAACGGTTTTCCCCTTCATTTGTGACATCCATATACTCCTTTTTTGTAACGTGTCGTACGCTGCTTATGCACCGACGATCGTGTATTTTTTCATGACTGCTTCGATCTTTTTCATATTCTCTGCACTGGGCGGCACAAGCGGCAGCCTGTACTCTAGGGTGTCGATCAGGCCGGCGATATACATTGCAGCCTTGATCGGGATAGGATTGCTTTCGCAGAAAAGCACCTTGTTGATATCGATCAGCTCTTCATTGATCGCCTTTGCTGTCTGGTAGTCACCAGAGAGTGCCGCCTGAACCAGTTTTCTTTTCATATCGGGCAGAAGGTTCGAGGTGACGGAGGTGATCCCTTTCCCCCCGCTTGCGAGGACAGGGTAGTCGATCGCATCATCCCCGCTGAAGAGATAGAGCTCAGGGATCATCGCCATTAGCTCGACCGTACGCTGGAGCGAACCGGTCGCTTCTTTGATCCCCATGATGTTCGGTACATCATCAAAGAGTCTCTTGACCGTCTCAGGGAGGATATCAACCCCCGTACGCCCCGGTACATTATAGAGCATGAAGGGGACCTCCACGGCACTGGCTACGGCTTTGTAGTGCTGGTAAAGACCCTCCTGGCTCGGCTTGTTGTAGTAGGGGCTTACCGAGAAGATCGCATCGGCGCCTGCAGCCTGGGCATTCTTTGCCATCTGCACCGCTTCGTGGGTGGCATTGCTTCCCGCGCCTGCGAGTACTTTTGTGTCGGTACCTTTACAGACCTCTACGGCGATCTCTATACAGCGCATATCCTCATCATAGCTGAGTGTCGCACTCTCTCCGGTCGTTCCTACGGGACATACCGCATCGATTCCGTTAGCCACCTGTCTCTGGATCAGTTTGGCAAAACCCGCCTCATCAAGTTTCCCATTTTTAAAGGGTGTGATCAGTGCGGTGCTTACGCCGGTGATATAGTTGCTCATTCCTAATTCCTAACTTACTTTTTTGTTTCGTCTTTTTTGAGTATCACAGTGGTCGATCGTGAATGGTCAAAATACTTGTTCGCGACATCCTGGATGTCTTTGAGTGTAATTTTATCCAATTTCTCTTCATATTCAAGTAAAGGGTCCAGATTTCCCTTCACGAGGTACTCTCCGTAGAGCCCGGCTACGGAGTGCGAACTCTCGAGAGAATAGATGAACTCTGCTTTGGTGTTGATCTTCACTTTGTCCAGTTCGGACTGGGTGACATCCCCCTGTTTGATCTTTTCAAGTTCGGCGAGGATCTCTTTTTCCACCTGATCGGGGTCCACGCCTTCTGCACACATCGCCATGATCAGAAAGACTCCCGGGTCCTTGAGCTCCATGTTGTAGCCGTAGACCGTGTTGACCAGCTTTTTCTCGTTCACGAGCGATTTTTCAAAGCGGCTGCTTTTGCCGTGGCTGAGGATCGAGGAGATCGCAGAGAGTACCACCTGGTCCTCGTGTTCGAAGTTGGGGATGGCATAGGTGATCGCCAAGGTATTGACCTGGTTGCCCTCTTTGTGAAGGACCGCACGTTTTGCCCCGTCCACTTCCGGCTCTACCGCCTTGACTTCGGGAACCTCTGTATGGTTTTTGATCTTACCGAAATGTTTTTCCGCCTCTTTATAGACATTCTCCGGTGCGATATCCCCGGCAACGACCAGGATCGCATTGTTCGGCTGGTAGTGCTGCTTGTAGAAGGTACGGATATCCTCGATCTTCCAACTTAGGATATCTTCCATAAACCCTATCGGAAGCCAGTGGTAGGGGTGGTAGATATAGTGGGTATTGAAGATCCTGAAATAGAGGTATCCCATGGGATTGTTATCGGTTCTGAGCCTGCGCTCTTCGGCAACAACGTCGCGTTCGGTCTGGAACTCCTCATCTGTCAGTTTCAGGTTGCTCATCAGCTCGGCAAAAAGCTCCAGGGTCATCGGGAGGTTTTGTGAAGCCGTTTTGATAAAGTAGTGCGTCTTGTCAAAACCGGTAGCAGCGTTGTTCACCCCGCCGCGGCTCTTGACGATCATATCGAACTCGCCCTCTTTGAGCTTTTCGGTCGATTTGAAACTGAGGTGTTCGAGCATATGCGCCATGCCGCTTTTGCCCATTTTTTCGTTGCGGCTTCCGACCTTGTAGTAGATGTCGCTTGTGATGACACCCGAGCCGTTATCCATCGGGATCACGACGATCTGAAGGCCGTTGCCAAGTGTTTTTGTGTAGTGTTTCGGGAGTGAGTTTGCCATAAGTGTTCCTGTGATCAGCAGT
>JAQUFB010000067.1 GCA_028684885.1 Sulfurovum sp.
TTGAAGCACCAACTGGCGCTGTATTGCCAGATTCTTCCCAACTTAGAAACGAAACCCCGGCACCCACATAGAATCCGCTCTTTTCCGGAGCTGGTGCTGCCACCTCCTCAATCGGTGTATATACCGGCGCATATCAAAAGAAATGAAATAAGGTATCTGGCTTTTCTGTTTGGAACAGCCTCTTTGTCTATCTTTTGTATAGGTATAGCCTTCATGTTCAATGGTGCCATCGAATCATCATTTGGAATGTTTGCCGGCGGTTTTGGAATGATCGCATTATCGTTTATCGTGGCTGCTGCAATGAGCAAACTTTTTGTTAAAAAGAAATGATCATAAAGAAGGGTTTATTGGGTGAGTTGAGATCTGTTTTGGAGATTGGTGGAGATGAGGGGGATTGAATATCCCTTATTTTAGGTGCCTATTGAGGATATAATTTAATTTAGCCCCTAAATAAGCCCCTAAAATTATTTACAATTATGTTTTTAATTGCATAAAGTTTAACCTTTTAGGATTTGATATAAGTCTGCTGGTGCAATGTAGGAAATTGTTCTTCCATCTTTATAGTTAGCCAAAAGTTTTAATTTTACTAATTCATTTAGATATTTTCTTGCAGTGTTAGGTGAAATGTCATAATCTGCTGCAGCTTCAAGTGCAGTAAAAACCCTTCCCGGATTTTTGATAGCTTTCTTGATAATATCTTTTTGGATGAAGTTCAACTTATAGCCGATAGTTGAGTCTTGTAAAAATGTTGTCATTTCCTCAAACTCTCTACTCTTTTTCGTAAGATAAGCCAATAGGTCATCAATGGCCCTTAAGATAATATCTACTTGATAATAAATAAAATAAGTTAGATCATTATCATCCATTTCGCTGTACAGATAAGACTTTCCATATTGTACTGGAGCATTTTTTAGTAATTTACTTATAGAGATATACTCAAAATAATCATATTTGTTTTTTAACATGAACCAATAAAATATTGCTCTTGCAGTTCTTCCGTTCCCATCAGCAAATGGGTGCTCATAACCAATCATAAAATGTAATATAATCCCTTTGGCAATAGGGTGAATAAATATTTCCCCATCTTCACCTGAATGGCTTGTATTTGCAAAATCACATACTAAACGCAAACGTTCTCCTAGCTCAGTGTAGCAAGGTGGTTGATGAATAATATTCCCATCCATCCCATCAGTAATAACTATTTCATTATCTGTTCTAAGTTCTCCAGGAACTACTCCATTTTGTGTAGTTCCTTTTGTAGCAATTCTATGAAATTCCAAGATCATATCAATAGTTAATTCTTCATTTCTTTTTCTTTTAACTTCTTGCATAAGCAAATAGTTATTTAGAATCATTCTTTCATCTTCTGTTTTTGGAGTTCTTTCTGAGACTAGCATGTCTTTCGCTACTCTACGTGTTGTGGAAGCTCCCTCCAGTTGTGAACTACTGATAGCCTCTTCCATAATAAGTGACGAAATAAGATAATGGCGCTTGACTGAATTAACTGGAGCTAATCCTTCAGCTGAAAATTGTGTGATTTTATGCAACTTTGCTTGTAAGGTATCTGGAGTACAGAATACAAAAGATTTACCGTATTTATCTGCATATGGAATGATTTTATATTGAGTTAGTCTTGACCATTTGACAGCCCACCAAGCTTTTAATGGATCATCACCTTTGTCAACTCTCCATCGGAATTGATCCCAATACAAATACCTTCCTTTATTATCTTCTGCTTTATACTTTTGAATGTAATAAAAATTTTCATTTATATCATACAACTCATGATTAAATTTAAATGGTGCTCTTTCAATAGTTTCTTTTTGCATTTCATATAACTCAATTTTTAAAATTTGAGTTATAATAACATACATTATGCTTAAATATCGATAAATAGGGTATTTGTGGGTGATTTATTTTGAGTTTTTAAATGGAATTCAATGAAATTATTGGTTTAAACGCAAATGTTTTTAGAATTTTACAAGTTTTATAAGATTGTATTTCGTCAATGATACACTGGATCATAATAACCACCACTTCATTATTTTCCATTTCAAAATACAAAAAAATGTTGAAGTCTCAAAACGTTTACAGAGACCTCGTAAATAAAGGAAGGTGTTTAGCTTGTGTTAGGTTGGATTAAATTGGAGATTGGTGGAGATGAGGGGAATTGAACCCCTGTCCTAAAATAGCTAGAACTATGACTCTACATGCTTAGGCGGTGTTGTTTGGTCTCATCTTGCTTCGTACCACACCCAAAACTATGCAAGACCAGCCTGAAGATTCATCCAAAGGTTAGGCAGCCTTCGGGTATAGTCATCAGATATGATACCTCAAACTCTAGCTAAGATGACACTCACTAGCGAGGCAGTCCTCCGCGTTAGCGGGGTTAAATACTTACGCTACTGCGTAAGCTGGACGGTAATCTGTATTGTTTGCGTTTATTCGCGTTGGGCCGCGTAACGGAATTGCCTAGTCCGACATGCACATAGCCCCGACTACTCCAGTCGAAACCAAGTCATCCCCATATGGCGCGATAATATCACTTTTTGGTTACTTTGTCAAGAGGGCAGGAAGCAGCTGTGAGTAATCAAATATTAGTATGAGGGGGGGATGAAAAACTTTAGAGCGTCGTCACATTTGTTTGGCTTTTATTGAGACAAGAACAAATATTGCATTTCAGTTTTGTGCGTTCTGTAGAGATCTGATCAACGGAGAGAATTTTAGTTCAATACGTTATAGTTTAAGTTATATAACGTTAGACTTCTCGCGATGAAATTCGGACGTATTTATGACGCATGTTGTATAAAAAGAAATAAAGGGGAACTTATATGAAACCTATCTTCGCAGGAGCATTGGCTACGATGGCTCTGTATGCCACTCCGCCAGAGATGACACATACACTGAAGCCCAATATGCAGGTGGTCTATCAGCAGACACCTCCACCAGTAGATAACCTAGGGGATATGTTGACCCGGGGTGAGTTCTATGGACGGTTGAGGTTTAACCATTTCTGGAGTGACAAGGGAGAGTCGCACTATGTGACAGGAGCAGGAGGAAGTCTGGTCTACAAGAGTGGCTACCTGAATGGCTTTGGCTTTACAGCCGGACTCTATACGACACAGAACCCCTGGCATATGGATGATGAGGATGCAGCGATCTACAAAGCGGGGAAAGATGTTTTGAGTAGATATGATGTCCTGACACAGGGGAAATATGGCATGAGTTCATTGGCTCAAGCCTATCTGGAGTATAAACATGCAAATCTGGATATGCAGGCGGGGAGAGTGATCTATGAAAGTTTCCTGACCAAAAGCAATGATACCAAGATGATCCCCAATACCTTTGAAGGGGCTGCACTCTACAGCAATGCACTGCCTGATACCAAACTGCAGGCGGCATACTTTACGAAACAAAAACTCAGAGACCATACGAAGTTCCATCACCTTCTGGCGTATGGGGATGCCCCGGGTGATCCGTATGCAAAATATACGGAAAATGATGATTCGGCGATGCATAAAGGGCTTACACTCTCGAAGCTCAAAGCAGATGGGATCGATGACCGACTGATTACGGTGGAAGCAAAGAACAGCAGTATTGATAACCTTCTGCTGAGCTTTAACTATACGGGAGTACCCGATCTGGTATCCTCAGCAATGATACAGGCAGACTATACCTTCACTATGGATGGAATGACGATCAAGCCGGCACTGCGCTATATGAAACAGTTTGATGACGGAGCAGGAGAGATAGGGGGCGCGAACCTCAATACAAAGACTTTTGGATATGATGATCCGGACAGTCTTGATGGCGCACTGTTCGGTGCCAAAGTAGATCTGGCCCAAGATGCATGGAAACTTCGTTTCGGTTATACCAAGATCGCTGATGATGGTGACCTGATCGCGCCATGGAGAGGATTTCCCACAGGCGGTTTTTCCAGAGCGATGGCACAGTACAACTGGTATGCCAATACCAAAACCTATATGGTGCGGGCAGACTATGACTTTGACAAAGCAGGTGTTGTATCGGGACTGAAAGCGTTTATGCGTTATGCAGTACAGGATTTTGATGACTATAAACCGGGAGTACAATCAGACAGCAATGTCCTGACACTCGATATACTTAAAGCGTTTGATGCTTTGCCCGGACTCTATGTGAAGACACGTCTGGCATATGTGGATGGCGAGGATGATACGGTAGCAGGCGATGGGTCCCTAAAAAAAGATTCATCTTACAATGAATTTAGATTTGAGATCAATTATCTGTTTTGATATAATAAAGAAGGAAAAAAAATGAAAAAAATACTCTTAGTTTTATGTTTATCGCTGGTAAGCCTGAATGCAGGTGAGATCAAAATTGCTGTAGCGGCCAATGTCAGTTATGCGATGGATGAGCTTAAGAAAGCATTTCATGCACTCTACCCGGAGACAAAGGTACAGGTGACACTCGGGAGCAGCGGAAAATTGACTGCACAGATCAAAAACGGTGCGCCTTACCAGCTTTTTATGGCGGCAAATATGAAATATCCCGAGGCACTTTATAAAGACGGGATTGCTGTTACAAGACCGCTTGTCTATGCACAGGGGTCTTTGGCATATCTAAGCAACAAGCAGCAGGACTTCACAAAAGGGATCGCACTGATAAAAGATGCTACAATTCACAAAATTGCTGTGGCAAATCCTAAAACAGCACCTTACGGGAAGGCAGCGATAGAAGCGATGAAGAACGGCGGTGTGCTGGAGGAAACAGAGAAGAAGTTCGTCTATGCGGAATCTATCTCGCAAACGGTCTCCTATGCAGTCACCGCAGCGGATATCGGTTTTATCGCAAAGTCGTCACTCTACAGCCCGAAAATGGCACACTTTAAAGAGGGAGTGAACTGGGCGGATGTGGATCCAAAACTCTATACACCGATCAATCAGGGGATCGTTGTGCTGAAAAATGGAGAAAAGAATAGTGAAGTGGCGGCATTCTATACATTTATGCTTAGCGCGAAGGCAAAGGAGATTTTGTTGAATTACGGATACCTGGTACCATGAGCATCCTGTCGGCTACGGTAGCATCAATCCAGAGCAATGATGGGTTGAATATCGTTACATTTGCTGTGGGTGAAGAGAGCCTTTCTATGGTCAGCCTTGAGCTGGATGAAGTCATACGTGTAGGTTCAGAGTGTTTGCTCAATGTCAATGCATCAAGTGTCGCCATAGGTAAAAACTGCAGTGGAATGCTGAGCTACTCCAACCAGCTTTCAGCCAGAGTCACGGCGATAGAGAGCGGCGAACTGCTGGCACGTATCGTTTTGGATATTTCGGGGAAGCATCTGGAGTCGCTGATCACGGTTGCTTCATGCAAGAGGCTTGGGCTGAAGGCAGGAGATGAGGTCAAGGCATTGGTCAAGGCGACTGAGATTTCCGTCTCAAGGGTGCTGGCATGAGTGAACTTTTTGCCGGGATTGAACTTGAGCCCTTTCTGCTCTCGTTCAAACTTGCCGGAGTGACCACTTTGATCCTGTTTGTGACTGCTTTGCCGCTGGCATGGTACCTGTCGCAGACCCGGTCAAAGCTCAAACCCTTCCTTGAAGCGGTTACGGCGCTTCCGATCGTACTGCCCCCGTCGGTATTGGGGTTTTATATCCTCTGGGCGCTCTCGTACAACTCGCCTGTGGGTGCATTCTTTGAAGAGACCTTCGGGATCAAGCTGGTTTTCAATTTTACAGGACTGGTGATCGCAAGCTGTTTTTACAGTCTCCCCTTTATGGTGCAGCCGATGCAGAGCGGTTTTGAAAGTTTGAATCAAAATATGCTTGATGCCTCCTATGTCTGCGGCAGGAGCAGATGGATGACCCTGCTCAAGGTGGCACTGCCCAATATCAAACCGGCGCTGATGACAGCAATCATCGTGACCTTCGCGCATACCGTGGGTGAGTTCGGTGTTGTCTTGATGGTAGGGGGGAGTATCCCCGGGGAAACCAAGGTCGCATCGGTGGCGATCTATGAGATGGTGGAGATCATGGACTACAGATCGGCGCATATCTACAGTGGTATGATGCTCATACTGAGCTTCCTGGTGCTTCTGGGCGTCTATATCTTCAACCGTAAACACAATAAAAAACTGGGTGGATTCCAATGATAGCTATCGATATATGCAAAACACTCTATGGAAGCATGGGGGAGATGGAGCTGAATGTTGATCTTCAGATCAACGAGGGGGAGTTTATCGCGCTGGCGGGAGAGAGCGGGAGCGGGAAGACGACGTTGCTGAGGATCATCGCAGGGCTGGAGAAAGCCCGGGGAACCTTAAAGGTAGGCGATGAGATATGGATGGATGCAAAGCATGCCCTGCCACCGCAGAAGCGGAAGATAGGATTTGTCTTTCAGGATTATGCGCTTTTCCCCAACATGACAGTGCTTCAAAACCTTCTCTTTGTCCAGAAAGACCATGCGCTTGCCGCACAGCTGCTGGAGATGACGGGACTTGATGAGCTCAGAGACCGCCTTCCCGCTACGCTCAGCGGGGGCCAAAAACAGCGGGTCAGCCTCTGCCGTGCGATGATGAACCGTCCCGGGATCCTGCTGATGGATGAGCCGCTCTCCGCGCTGGATCCTGCGATGCGTACCAAGCTGCAGCAGGAGATCCTGACACTGCACAAAAACTTCGGTACCACGACGATCATGGTCAGCCATGACCCCAGTGAGATCTATCGTCTCGCAGGCAGGGTGGTGATGCTTGACCATGGTAGGATCATCCAGGATGACACCCCCAAAAAAGTGCTGCTGAAAACCAGCGGAAGCCAGAAATTTTCCTTTGAAGGGGAGCTTCTTGATATTGTGCAGGTTGATATCATCATGGTCGCGATTGTCTCGATCGGCCAACAGCTCGTTGAGGTGGTCATCAGCCCTGAAGAAGCCGCTTCTCTTCATATAGGAGAGAGAGTGACACTGAGCACCAAGGCATTTGCCCCGATTTTAAGCAACAGATAGCGTGATCTCTCTAAATAACGTTGTATAATTAAAAATATAAGGTGTTTTGAGGTATGCTACGCCTCTGAAAGAGAGGGGCAGATAACTCGTTATATTACCTCAGATAATGCCTTTGGACTCTTTGCGCAGGCAGCCTACAAATTCTAGAAGGAGAGTATGATGATGAAAAAACTGTTGTTGTTGGGCGTACTGGGGGTGTTTCTGAACGCCGGTGAGGTGAAGATTGCTACTGCCGCGGGCTACAAGAAGCCCGTGATGGAGGTCATCGCAGCTTTTGAAGAGAGTGGAGAGAAGATGGAAGCGCTCTTTGGCAATATGCAGCAGGTGATCACTCAGGCAAAAAATGGTAAGATCGACATCGTGATCGGCGATAAAACCTATCTGGATAAAAGCAGACTTCCTATCCGCAGCTATCAGGCTATCGGGAAAGGGAAGGTTGTACTGGCTTATGCAAAAGAGCGCCGATTGGAGAGAGCGGAAGATCTGACCAAAGAGGAGATCAGGAAAGTGGCGATCCCCCAGCCCGGTAAAGCGATCTACGGTACGGCAGGGGAGGCTTTCCTTTGCCATACGCACCTCTATGAGAAGATAGAGGCGAAACTCTATATCGTTGCCAAGGTTCCGCAGGTGGTCGCCTATCTTGTGACAGGCGAAGTGGATGCGGGGATCATCAATCTTACCGCCGCACTTTCCAACAAGGAGAAACTGGGCGGGTATATTCTGGTGGACGAGGAGAGCTATGCGCCTATCGAGATCACTGCTGCGAAGCTGGAGAACTGCCAAAATGAGAGCTGTGAGGCATTTCTGAAATTTATGGCTACGCCGAAAGCACAAGAGATTTTCAGAAAATACGGACTGTAGATGATAGAATTGGAACAGGTCACTGCCCCCTTGATACTGAGCTTCAAAACGATGGGGGTCAGCAGTGCCTTGTTGCTGCTTATCGGTGTTCCTCTGGCCTTTTTGCTTTCAAAAAAAAGATTGCGGTTCCGATGGCTGCTGGATACGCTGGTCACACTTCCGCTGGTCTTTCCGCCGATCGCCGTGGGCTTTTTGCTCTTGCTGCTCCTGGGTGAGAACGGATGGATAGGAGGTTTTTTTGCCCGGTTTGACATCCGGTTCATTTTCGATTTCTACGGATTGGTGGTTGCGGGAGTTATTGCAGGGCTGCCATTGATGGTCAAGCCGCTGGAAGCGGCGATCAGGCTTTTCCCCGAAGAGATAAAGGAGGCTGCCTATATGAGCGGGAAGAGTGACCTTCAGACATTTTTCCGTGTCGTTCTGCCCAATATCAAAGCCTCGCTTTTCGCAGCGCTGCTGCTCGCATCGGCAAGGGCTCTGGGAGAGGTAGGGATCACGCTGATGCTGGGAGGGAACATTATCGGGAAAACCGATACCGTCTCTTTGGCGATCTATAACGCGGTCTTTGACGGCGAGTATGATCTGGCGATGGTACTCAGCGGTATTCTGGTCGTGATCTCATTGCTCTTTTTTGTGATGCTGCATTTTTTGGAAAAGAAAAAAACTTTAGGATAAAGGATAGACAGGATGTTAAGAATCGATGATCATGCGCTTATGGAATACCTCAAAGAGGATGTTCCCTATTTTGACCTGACCACTGCACTGCAGGGGGAATCCGGCAAAAAAGCTAAGCTGGAGATCTTTACAAGGGAGGAGGTGATCGTCTCCTGCTCGGAAGAGGCGAAAAGAGTTGCAGAGCTTCTGGGGTGCGAGATCGAACACGCCATCCCCTCGAAGCAGAAAGCACGCAAAGGGGAAACGATCCTTTCGCTGAGGGGGGATTACGAGACGGTTCATCAGGTGTGGCGAAGTGTCCAGAATCTTCTGGAGTACAGCTGCAAGATCGCTACCTATACCCATGAGATGAAAGAGGCGATCGTGCGTGTGAACCCGCATTGCGAACTGCTCACAACGCGCAAGAACTTTCCTTTTGCAAAACATTTCTGTATCCGCTCCATCATCAACGGAGGAGGGATGCCCCACCGCCTGGGCCTGAGCGAAACGGTGCTCTTCTTCCCGAATCACAGAATCCTCTATCCGTCGGATGAAGCTTTTTATGAAGAGATCGCAGCCTTCAAGAAAAAAGCACCCGAAAAGAAGATCGTCATCGAGGCGGAGACCTTTGATGAGGCAGAAAGATTGATGCAGAGAGGTGCCGATGTGGTACAGATGGACAAGGTGGATGTAGAGACGCTCCACAAGCTCTCAGCGTATCGCGACACACAGTATCCTCATATCAAGATCCTGGCTGCGGGAGGTGTCAACAAGATGAATGCGGAAAGCTATGCCAAAACCGGGGTAGACGGCATCGTGACCAGTGCGGTCTACTTCTGCGGTATGGCCAATATGGGGAGCAGAATGATCCTTCTGTGATCTTTCATTTGTCGATTTTAGAAACTTCGGGTAAAGTTATGGCTAGAGTATAGAGATCATTTGATGTGGAGAGAAAGTATGGGTTTGACGGAAAAAGTACTGTGGGCGATGGGGCTGGGGATCATCGCCGGACTTCTGATTAACCTTGGGGGATTCAACGCAGAGGGAAGTTTTGTCAACGACTATATCGTTGGCGGGCTTTTTTATGTGATCGGCAAGATGTTCATCACCGCGTTCAAGATGCTTGTGGTCCCTCTGGTCTTCTTCTCCCTGATCTCGGGTGTGTTCGGTATCGGGGATATCGGCAAACTGGGTAAAGTAGGGGTCAAATCGTTTGCGCTCTACATGATGACTACCGCGGTTGCGATCGCCGTTGCGATCGGTATCGCTTCGCTGGTGATCCCTCTCTTCTCTGCACCGACTGCGGCTGCCGCAGTATTTACCGCCAAAGAGGCGCCGCCGCTGAGTGATGTGCTGATCAATATCATCCCGGGCAATATCATCGAAGCGTTTGCAACAGGCAATATGCTTCAGATCATCTTTTTCTCTATTCTGCTGGGTATCTCTCTTCTGATGGTCGGGAAGAAGGCAGAGAGTATCGCCGAGGGTGTCGAGGTGCTCAATGAAGCGATGATGAAGATGGTGACGATCATTATGGCAACGGCACCGGTGGCGGTATTTGCACTTCTGGCAAAAGCGGTCAGCGAACTGGGACTTGAGCTCCTTGCACAGCTGGCGGTCTATGTGATCGTGGTGGTCGCTGCGCTCCTCCTGCATCTCCTTGGGACGCTGATGCTGCTTTTCAGGTTCTTTACAAAGCTGAATCCTTTGATCTTTTTGCAGAAGATGCGTGATGTACAGGTCTTTGCCTTTTCGACCTCCAGCTCCAATGCGACGATCCCCGTGACACTCAGAAGTGTCACCAAACGGCTGGGGGTTGACAACTCGGTTG
>JAQUFB010000068.1:0-8508 GCA_028684885.1 Sulfurovum sp.
TGGTCACCGCTTTGGATCTTGACGACATACTCTCTTGCTTTGTCTGCAAATCCCTTGTCCGCATCAAAGCGCGTTTTCGCCTCTTTGTAAAATTGTTCAAGATCGCACAGCTGTGCAACGCCTTCATTGCCGGTCTCTTCAAGATAGGCAATCAGCATCCCAAACTGTGTCCCCCAGTCTCCGATATGGTTCTGTCTGATCACCTCGTCCCCAAGAAACTCCAGCAGGTTGGAGAGGGTATCGCCGATAATCGTCGAACGAAGATGCCCCACGTGCATCTGTTTTGCCATGTTAGGCCCGGAGTAGTCTACGACTACCTTTGACGGTGTTCCGTGTCTGCTGATGCCCACTCTTTCATCGCAGCGTGCATCCTGGCATGCCGAAGCGATCCACTCCGGATTTAACCAAAGATTGATAAAACCCGGCCCTGCAATTTCAGCTTTCCGGATGAGGGTAGAGGTGTCGAGTGCATTGAGGATCTCTGTGGCGATCTCTCTGGGATTTTTGCCCATTTTTTTTGCCAATGCCATGGCTCCGTTGAATTGGTAGTCGCCAAACTGCGGTTGTGTCGCCTCAGAGACGCTGATGGGTTCTGCATCGATCCCGGCTTTTATAAATGCCTCTTTGATAAGTCTGTTGAGTTGTGATTTCAGTTTCATAAGGTTCCCATATGATCAAAATAGTTACGTGATGGAATTGTAGCAAAAATTCGTTGGCGGAGAAGTTAGTCAAAGGAGAAGTCCCCGGTGCAGGACACCGGAGAAGCGGTTTCAAACGATATCGTTCTTTTTCTCTTCGGGCTTCTTTTCTTCGATCTTCGTCTCGGCAGGAGTTTCCTCTTTGGAAGCGATCTCTTTTTTCTCTTCTTTTTCGTCGTCCTCTTTTACTGCCTGCTTGAAGTCTTTGATCCCTTTCCCTATCCCTTTGGCAAGATCAGGAATCTTTTTCGCTCCGAAAAGCAGTACAACGATCGCTAAGATGATCAGTAGTTCCGGCATACTTGGCATACCCATATTCGTCCTTTAATTTCGCTACATTGAGCATTAATTTGTGATAATTATACATGAAAATATTTAATTTTTCTTAGTGGTTCAACCAGCGTGTTATAAATTCGGTTCGATTTTCTTCATTTTGTTTCAACCTGGCAGCTTTTGCAATAATAACAAACTCTTTTGTCGCATCCGCTACCGTGTCATTGAGTATCGTAAAGTCATACTCTCCTACAGCCAGTATCTCTTTTTTGGCATTTTCGATCCGTTTGCTGATCACGCTCTCTTCATCAGTAGATCTGGTACGCAGCCTGTTTTCCAGCTCACTGAGGGTAGGTGGTGTGATAAAGGCGGATGTGGTGATATCATTCATCTTCGCCCGTACCAGACGATGCCCCTGGACATCGATATCAAAAATGACCAGTTTTCCTTCCTGAAGCGCTTCCCTGACAGGTTTAAGCGAGGTTCCGTAGTAGTTTCCGTGCACTTCGGCGTATTCAAGGAAGTTCCCCGCTTTGATATCCTCTTCAAACTCCTCTTTGTCTACAAAGAGGTAGTCTTTGCCGTGTACTTCTCCTGCCCGTGGCGAACGGGTTGTCGTAGAGATCGAAAAATAGTACTCCCCGATCTCACCGGATGCTGCATTGATAATGGTGCTTTTCCCTGCACCGCTTGGACCGGACAATACTAGGATTGCACCGCTTTTGGATATTTTTTTACTCATTCTTCGCTGTCTTTAAACTTGATATTGATGGTTACTTCTGTACCGCTGAGAAGTTTTTTTAATTTTTTGATTTTCATTTTTTCTATTGCGTCCAGCAGTTTTGTTTCAAACGCTTCTCTCTGTTCCTCTGATTTCCTGACATCATGTGTGATGTGAAGTGTGACATCTTTTTCGAGCGCATTGACAACATCTTCCTCCTCTACGATCTCCAGCCCTTCATCGATAAGATTTTGTTTAATGACCTCTCTTTTCAGGGTTTCCAGTGCCTCTTCATCTTTTTCCCAGAGCTCCTCATCGGTTACCCCCTCCTCCATCTCCAGGAGAGACTTGATTCTCTCGATCTCATTGATATTCAAAATCGGAGTAGCGCTTGCCGCTTCCTCTTTATCTTCGTGTAGATCTTCAAGTGTCTCTTCTGCCGCAGAGAGGGGAAAGATGTGAGGCGGTTCATGGGGAGAGGGTTCAGAAGGTTCTCTAAAAGAGAGAGACTCTATCACCTCGATGATCTTGGAAGGGAGAAAGGGTTTTTTGATCACCGTATCAATAAAGTCGCTCCTCTTTTCCGGATGAGCGGTGAGAAGTACCAGTTTGGCAATATGGAGTCTCTGAAGCATATCAGACGCGATATGGCCGTAACTGGCATCATCGATAAATGCAAGATCGTATGCATTGTCTTCTACGGTTTCCAGGGATGAGAATTCATAGAGCTCTGCATGCCTGTCTTTTAAACACAGAGTGATGAGTCTGGAGACAACAGGGTTTGTATTGAGCAATAAAATCCGCATACAGAAAGCATCCTTTTTAGTTTTGGCTATTTTTCCCATTATAATCAAAAATTGATTATGTTTCGTTGTGGCACTACAAAGCCTTTACCAGCCTGATAAAGGTTTCTCCCCTGTCTTTGTAGGACTTGAATTGGTCGAAACTTGCCGCGGCAGGGGAGAGCAGCGCGACGGAATCCCGGGTATGTTCCCGGTCGATCGCGGCTACTGCCTTGTCGATCGTTTTCGCTTCATGGGCTTCAATCCCGTAGGTTCTTGCCAGATCCAGAAGTCTGTCGTTGTTCGCGCCGATCGTATAGATCCTGATATCGCATCTCTGCATGACCTCAAAGAGCGGAGCAAGGTCCACCCCTTTATCTTCTCCGCCGAGGATCAGATGTATCTTTTGCCCCTTAAACCCTTTGATCGCCTGGATCGCGGCATCAAGGTTGGTTGCTTTGGAGTCGTTGATCCATACCCTTCCTTGAGCATCTTCTATCTTCTCCTGTCTGTGTCCATCGAGCTTGAAAGCGTTGATGAGACCGTAGTCGGCTTCATCAAAGAGTACTTTGGTGATCGCCAGAGCGAGCAGGGCATCCTGCAAAAAAGCACCCCTGAATGCAACCTGAGTAGCATCAAGATCAAAGTACTCCTCCAAAAACGCATTGGAGTCATACTCCACCACATAGGCAGGGGTGGAAGGTACGTTCAGCCCTTTGGGGATCAGTGCGAGTTCGCCTTCTCTCATCGTCCTGAGCGGTGCAAGTTTGTCTGCTTCATACTCTTCAGGCGTGCCGTGCCAATCAAGATGATCCGGTGTGATCGGGAGCAGCAGGTAGATGTTCGGTGAGGCGATCCTGGTATGGTGAAGAGTAAAAGAGCTGGTCTCAAGCACCCAGATCGGCGCCTCGGCGTCAAGCTCTGCCAGCGGCGTACCGATATTGCCGCCGGATACCGCGCCGCGCTTCTCAAGCAGGTGTGTCAGCATCTGTGTAGTGGTGGTTTTGCCGTTGGTTCCGGAGATCCAGATGGTGAAAGGCTTTTGCCTTTCAAGTGAGGAGTGTTGTTGGTTTGCAACGCTTTGCAACGCTTCCATAAATTTGCTCTGTGCTCTGTGCTCACTGCTCCCTAATATATAGTCATACTCGCTGAGCAGGTTTCTGGCACTTTTGATCAGCGGGTGGTCCGGCTTGAGACTGGGGGTGGTGACCTCCAGTTCGCTTGCTTCGGGGTCAAAAAGATGGGAGGGGAGGATCTGGTTGCCCGCTTCATCGACAGAGGTTTCTTTGACATTATCGTCAAAAATCGTACAGCCTCCGCCAAGGCTTTTTGCAATCGCTTTTGTGGTCAGTCCGTATCCGAAAAGTGTAGGTATCTTTTTCATCATGATTTTCTTTATTCCATTTAAATGTATCGTAGAGGCTTTTTTACAAAAAAAGCTTACCACAACTCTTCACACTTCACTCTTAATTTTTTACGTTGAAGCGTTGCTTCAACGATTATCTGAACTTAAAGGAGATGAGTGCCAGAATATTGGCGATAAGAGAGATCATCCAGAAACGTACGATGATCTTGTTCTCTGCCCATTTCTTCATCTCGAAGTGATGGTGTATCGGTGCCATCAGAAAGACTTTTTTCCCGCGCAATTTAAAGCTTCCTACCTGAAGGATCACCGAAACCGTCTCTATCACAAAGATCAGCCCGATCAGGATAAGGAGTACTTCACTTTTTCCAAGGATCGCAAGATAGGCGAGAAAGCCACCGATCGCCAAACTTCCCGTATCTCCCATAAAGATCTCTGCAGGGTAGCAGTTGTACCAGAGAAATCCCAAAAGCCCCCCTGCAAGAGCGGAGGCCATGATCGTCACTTCTCCCACCCCTTTGATATTGGGGACAAGCAGGTAGCCTGAGAAAATGGCATGTCCGGTGACATAGATGATCGTTCCCAGTGTCACCAGTGCAATGACAGAAGGTACGGTTGCAAGCCCGTCGAGCCCGTCGGTCAGGTTTACCGCATTGGTGGTGGCCAGAAATACCAGCACCCAGAAGATAGCGGCAAAATAGCCCATGTCAAAGAGTTCGTTTTTGAAAAAAGGGATATAGAATGTTGTCGGAAAATCGGCATAGAAAAGAACGCCTATTGCAGAGAGTGCCACGATCACCTGTCCTGCTATCTTCCCCCTTGCCGAAAGTCCTTCAAGGTTGTTCCCCGAGAGTATCTTCCCGATATCGTCCTTAAACCCTACCAGCCCGAAACCGATCAGGGTAACAAGCCCGGCCAGGACAAACAGATTGCCCAGATCGGCACTTAAAAACACGGCAATGACCGTAGCGGAGAGGAATACTGCACCACCCATGGTCGGTGTATGGCGTTTTCCCTCGTGCGCGGGAACATACTTGTTGATGGGCTGATTGGCTTTTTTGGAGATCGCCCATGCCAGGTATTTTGGCATGATCACGAGCGTCAAAAAGAATGCGATAAAGAATGCAAAACCTGACCGGACGGTAATGTATCCAAAAAGGTTGATATCTAAAAGGTGCGAGAGTTCGTATAGCATAGGTCTCTTTTTCGGTTTTAGGATTAAAAAAGGTTATTTTACTATTATTTCAATAAAATATAAGATGTTGACAGGAATAGGGTACTTTATGGATATTCAAAAAACCGTTTTAATTATCACTGATGGTATCGGGTATAAACCTGAGAGCAAATGCAACGCATTCCAGGATGCCGAGAAGCCAACCTATGAAAGGCTTTTTAAGGAGACATCCAAGGTACTGATCTCCACACACGGGCTCAGCGTCGGGCTGCCTGAGGGTCAGATGGGAAACTCCGAAGTGGGGCATATGACGATCGGCAGCGGCCGTGTACTCTATCAAGACCTTGTAAAGATCTCTTTGGCACTTGAAGATGGAAGCATTGAAGAAAATGCGGCGCTCAATGAGATACTGGGTAAAAGCGAGAGGGTACATCTTGTCGGATTGCTGAGTGACGGCGGGGTACACTCGCATATCGAGCATACGATCGGACTGGCGAAACTGGCAAAAGCAAGAGGAAAGAGAGTCTTCCTGCACCTGATCACCGATGGGAGAGATGTCAGTCCTACCTCTTCAAAAAGCTACATCGGGCAGATCGAAGCGATCACAGATGAAGATGTCTCTATCGCAACACTTGGCGGGCGTTTTTATGCGATGGACAGAGATAACCGCTGGGAGAGGGTAGAGAAAGGCTACAGAGCCATCGTAGAAGCAACCCCTACGACAACGCTCTCCCCGTTGGAGTATGTGGATGCTAGCTATGCGAAAAAAGAGACCGATGAGTTTATCGTGCCTGTGGCCTTTGAGGGGTATAAGGGGATGGCTGAGGGGGATACGGTGATCGTCACCAACTTCCGTTCGGACAGGGTACGCCAGATCACTACGGTACTGGGTGATGCGCACTTCAGTGCATTCGACAGAACTTTCAAACCGCTTCATATTGCGACGATGACACAGTATGATGCGACATTCCCCTATCCGGTGCTCTTCCCGAAAGAGGCGCCGAAAAACACACTGGCCGAAGTGGTAAGCAGGGCAGGGCTTCGTCAGCTTCATACCGCAGAGACAGAGAAGTATGCCCATGTGACCTTTTTCCTCAACGGGGGAGTAGAGGAGCCGATGGAGGGAGAGAGCCGTGTGCTGATCCCGAGCCCTGATGTGAAGACCTATGATATGAAACCGGAGATGTCGGCCCCCGAGGTAGGTGAAGCAGTACGTACGGCGATGGATGAGGCGTATGACCTTGTGGTGGTGAATTTTGCAAACGGCGATATGGTGGGGCATACGGGTAACTATGAGGCAGCATGCAAAGCGGTCAATGCCGTGGATACCGAACTCGGGCAGATCATTGAAAAGGCAAAAGAGCAAAACTATGCAATCGTGCTTACCTCTGACCACGGGAACTGTGAAGAGATGTTGGATCAGGAGGGACATATCCTGACCAATCACACCGTAGGAGAGGTATGGTGCTGGGTGTTGGCTGACGGGGTAGAGAAGCTCAAAGAGGGAGGCGGACTTAACAATGTTGCACCGACTGTGCTTAAGGTGATGGGCCTGGAGATACCCGAAGAGATGGATGAAGCGCTCTTTTAGCGTCTTCTCCCAACTCTCCGTTCAATGCCTCTAAGCGATGCATTTGCAATGGAGCAGACGGTATCGCCTGCCGCAGGATCTGCTGCAAGATCATCTTTTTTCGATATTCCCGCATCCGCATCTTTTTGAATTATGCTACAATATTCAAAAACCAAATAAGAAAGGTGGTACGCATGCAAAAAAAGATCAAAGAGTCAGTCGCCACACTATTAGCACACATTATTAAGCTCGATAACAGGGATATAGAGAAAGAGGCACCGCTCTTTTGCAGTATACTCGGTGAGGAGTTTGAGTGCAGCGAGGCCGAGGGAAAAATACTTCTCAAAGAGCTGATGGATAAGGAGTATGATCTTGACCATCATATCCGGATCATCAAACAGGCACTCTGCGAAGACAGGATCTCCAAATACCATCTGATGGAGCAGCTGAACCGCATCATCTACTCGGACAAGATCACACCGGAGGATTATGAGTTTTTTGAGAAACTCAAAAATGAGTTATTTGAGTCTCATTAAGCGCTTCATGCTACAATATCGCAAAGATTTGCAAGGAAGTATCATGAAATTTAGCGGGAATAATGTACTCGTCACCGGAGCAAGCAGAGGGATCGGTGCCCAGATAGCGAAAACACTGGCTGAGATGGGACTGAAAGTATGGATCAACTACCGAAGTGGAGAAGCGGAAGCGAACGCAGTGAAAGCGGCGATCGAAGCGGAAGGCGGCAGGGCTGAGGTGATCGGATTTGACGTGAGCGATGAAGAGGCTTTTGTGGATGCGATCAAATATATTGTAGAAGCAGACGGAGAGCTGAGCTACCTTGTCAATAACGCAGGGATCACAAAAGACGGCCTGGCGATGAGAATGAAAACAGAACAGTTCATGGATGTGATCAATGCGAACCTGAAGTCGACATTCATCGGGTGCAGGGAAGCGCTGAAGGTGATGGGCAAAAAACGTTTCGGATCGGTAGTCAATATCGCATCGATCGTAGGCGAAACAGGAAATGCAGGCCAGACCAACTACTCGGCAAGCAAAGGCGGGACGATCGCGATGACCAAATCTTTCGCCCAGGAAGCAGCATCGAGAGGTATCCGATACAACACGATCACTCCGGGGTTCATCGCTACAGAGATGACAGATGTGCTCAAAGAGGAGATCAAGGAGGCTTTTACCGCCAAGATCCCGATGGGAAGATTCGGTGAGGCTAAAGAGGTTGCTGATGCGGTTGCATTCCTGCTCTCTGACCACTCCTCCTATATCACTGGAGAGACCCTAAAAGTAAACGGCGGAATGTATATGTGAGACCCGTTAAGCAAATGACACCTGCGTGTCATTTGTAGGGTCGAAACCGAAGCGGTGGAGCAAAGCGACCCGCGAAGGCAGAAGGACCCGTTAAGCAAATGACACCTGCGTGTCATTTGTAGGGTCGAAACCGAAGCGGTGGAGCAAAGCGACCCGCGAAGGCAGAAGGACCCGTTAAGCAAATGACACCTGCGTGTCATTTGTAGGGTCGAAACCATGAGAAGCGTCAAGCAAACAACAACTGCTTGTTGTTTCTAGCTTCGGAACCGCAAGGGATGTGCACTTGTGCACCGCTGAAGGCGAAGTGGAGCAAAGCGACCCGCGAAGGCAGAAGGACCCGTTAAGCAAATGACACTTGCGTGTCATTTGTAGGGTCGAAACCATGAGAAGCGTCAAGCAAACAACAACTGCTTGTTATTTCTAGCTTCGGAACCGCAAGGGATGTGCACTTGTGCACCGCTGAAGGCGAAGTGGAGTAAAGCGACCCGCGAAGGCAGAAGGACCCGTTAAGCAAATGACACCTGCGTGTCATTTGTAGGGTCGAAAATCAATCTCTCTTTCCTCTCACAAAATACCAGATCAGGACAATCACCGCAGCAATTGA
>JAQUFB010000068.1:8608-10190 GCA_028684885.1 Sulfurovum sp.
AAAGCGACCCGCGAAGGCAGAAGGACCCGTTAAGCAAATGACACCTGCGTGTCATTTGTAGGGTCGAAAATCAATCTCTCTTTCCTCTCACAAAATACCAGATCAGGACAATCACCGCAGCAATTGACAGTACCATAATGAGTGCATCACTGTAGACAATAAGTGTCGCTTCAAAGTTTTTGATAAAGTAAGTCCACAGGATAATCGCTATGAAGGTACTGAAGAGAACAGCTGCAAGCGTGGTAAGATGGGGAAGCCCCATAAGATAGCCTACGAAGCTGCCTACAACAGGTCCTGTCATCGCAAAGGGTGTGAGTACAAAAAATACCAGACCTATGATGCCATACTTTCGAATCATTGGCTGATGCTTCTCTGCACTCTTTTGGGAGCGCTTGAAAAAGTCGTTTAAGGGTTTATAGGAAACCACGTGAAGGCTTCTCCAGCTGAGCACAAAAAGCGGATAGAGTATCAATACCATGATCGATTCAATGAAAAGGTTAAACGCGATGAGCACCGCACTGTCCATCTGTGAAGAGATACCAATGGAAAGTCCGGCCATTCTTCCAAAAACGATATTGGATGCCGTCATGCTCAGCAATACATTGAGCCTGTCCGGCCAATAGTAAGCACTGATCGCCAAGAGGATCAAAAATATGGCAAGCAGGAAAAGTCCGAATGCCAGGATCTTTCCCTCAAAATGTTTCAAAAAATTGACTTTTTCCATTTCGAAAAATACCTTTCAATGCGTTAGAGATATTATAGCCATATAGCCAGTATGTACGGAAAAATTTATTATTTTTATAAGCAACGGGTATGAACACCTTTTCAGTTAAGAAACAAGTTGGTTATAATGTTACGATGTTTATGGAATGAAAGGAGAGTGATGGCGGTTCGGGTTCTTATACTGGAAGATGATAAGCTTTTTAACGAAACACTGCAGGATTTTCTTGAAGAAGAGGGCTATCTGCTGGATGCAGTGATGGATCCCTACTCGGCACTGGACCTTACCTATGAGAATAGGTACGATGTCTATCTCTTTGATGTGAATTTGCCGTATGAAAGCGGATTTGACCTGCTGGGTAAACTGCGAAGTGCGGGGGATATGACGCCGACGATATTTCTGACCTCCCGGGAGGACAAAGAGTCGCTTGCTGAAGGGTTTGGTCTGGGGGCGGATGACTATATGAAGAAGCCCATCGATTTTGACGAACTGCAGCTGCGTATCGATGCGCTACTCCGCAGACAGACGCGAACCCATTGTGTCAGGATCGGTGAATATACCCTTGATGTGAAGAACAAGATACTCTTACATCAGGGAGAAGAGGTCGAATTGACGATCAAGGTGATAGAGCTGCTGATGCTTTTCGTGCAGTCCAAAGGGGATGTCGTCACCAATACCTTTATCAAAGAGCAGCTCTGGACAGCGAACCAGATGCCAAGCGACGGTTCGATACGTGTCTATGTCACACAGCTGAAAAAACTTTTCCCCGAACATATCATCAACATCCGCGGGGTTGGATATAAATTCAGGGATCTTGATGCATAAGAGGGTAATGTGGGGGACGGTGATCTATGTGATCAG
>JAQUFB010000069.1 GCA_028684885.1 Sulfurovum sp.
CAATAAAGAGTACTTCTTTATCTATTGTCGGGATAGGGACACCCCGACCTACCTGTAAAAACATTCCATTATTTAATGCTGCTTGATAGTTACCGTGGGGATTATCTTTTAAAAAGTCGGCGATATGGTCGACATAGTACTCAAACTCCCATCCTTTCATCCTGGCAAGAACCGAAAGGGAATACATCGCATTGGATTGCGATGAACCATAAGAGACTATCTTCTTGACAGCGGGAAAATCATGGGTTAAAAAATAATGGAATTTGCGCGCTTTGTTTCCGGAGAAATCAGGGTGAAGGAGGTCATCTCTTTTGAGATAACAATGCCGATCTTCAAAAATCAGTGATTGGACAGGGGAAGGAAGGTTCAGATGTGTCATTCTTTGTCATCCTAGGGTTATAGCCCGAGAATGACGGGAAATGGTATATTTAGCACGAATACCCTGCTTAGTTTCTGTTGATACAATTGAGATCGTCAAATGCTCTTTCAAGTCTTGCCACCATATACTCCTCGCCTCTTCTCAGCCATTTGCGGGGGTCATAGTAGTTTTTGTTCGGCTTCTCTTCTCCCTCAGGGTTGCCGATCTGTCCCTGAAGATAGTCATGGTACTCTGATTCATAGTTTCTAACACCGTCCCAGAAAGCCCATTGTGTATCTGTATCGATGTTCATCTTGATCACACCGTAACCGATCGCTTCGCGGATATCTTCCAGCTCAGAACCTGATCCGCCATGGAATACAAAGTTTGCCGGTTTCTCAGCCGTACCGAACTTCTCCTGGATATATTTTTGGGAGTTATCGAGGATCTTCGGCGTCAATACGACATTTCCCGGTTTATACACACCGTGTACATTACCGAACGATGCAGCGATCGTGAACTTCTCAGAAATCTTCCCGAGCTCCTCGTAGGCATAAGCCACCTCTTCAGGCTGTGTGTAGAGAAGGGCATTGTCGATATGCGAATTGTCCACACCGTCCTCTTCACCCCCGGTTACACCCAGTTCTATCTCAAGCGTCATATCCATCTTGGACATACGCTGAAGGTAGGTTTTGCACGTAGCGATATTTTCTTCAAGCGGTTCTTCGGAGAGGTCTAGCATATGTGAAGAGTAAAGCGGTACACCGTGTTTTTCAAAATGCGCTTCGCTGGCATCAAGCAGTGCGTCGATCCATGGAAGGAGTTTTCTTGCTGCATGGTCCGTATGAAGAACTACGGGAACACCGTAAGCTTTTGCAACGGTATGCACATGCTGCGCGCCCGAGATCGCTCCCAGGATAGCAGCCTCATCTGACGGAAGTCCTTTTCCTGCATAGTAGGCTGCCCCGCCGTTTGAAAACTGGATAATCACCGGCGAGTTCACTTTCTTCGCTGCTTCGATGACAGCATTGACAGACATCGTACTGACAACATTGACTGCGGGGATAGCAAACCCCTCCTCTTTGGCAATTTGAAAAAGCTTTGTGAGATCATCCCCTGTCACGACACCTGCAGGGATCTCATCCATTACTCTTCTAGACATTTCATTCCTTCATCAAGTTTAATCGCCGTATTCTACCCGATTTTTGCAAATAAAGTGTTTAGGTTATTTCAGTTTTACCTTTCCGTTTTTCAAGAGCTCTTTGGTAATTTTCTCTTGCGCCAGCTGCAGCATAATTTCTCTTTTTGCTTCTTCAAATGTCGGTAGTTTAGGTGCTTCTTTTGACTGTTTTTTAGCAGCCTCTTTAACCGCTTTGATCAAATCGTCATAGGCTTTTTTTGCTTCTTCTTCCGTCACTTTTGTCGTAGAGAGCTTTTTTTGCATCCAAAATCTTGAAATCGCTGCCTTTTTCTCCTCGGCATTCAACTCTTCATTCGCTTTAACCGCTGCAAGGTTAGGAACAGCCATCTCATTGATCAGCGCCAGTCTCTGTTGATCGCTAGACAACTTGTCAAAATCGGTTGCCCGCCCCTGTGTTCGCAGTGCCAGATACTTGTCTGCCTGCTCTTTGGTAATATTCTGACCGTTGATTGTAGCCACTACGGCACTGTCGGATCTGCTCTGCTTCTCTTTTTTGTCCAGTTTCAGATTATCCAGGTTCACCATCGGTGTATCGTCTTTATCTGCCGACATCAATGAATTCTTCAGAGTATCAGCTGATAGGCCTGATAGTGAAATAAGTATTGCGACACCCGCACCCACTAGGTTTTTTTTCATTCTTCTTCCTTTGATTGATTATTTAGTCTCTTCTTTTTTTCCCGGATCAACGATCGTCGCCTTTTTCTTCAGCTCTTTGGCCATCTCCTGGATCTTGGCAGTGAACTGTTTCTGTTTCAGTGTAGCGATGATCTGAGGTTTTACATCATTGTAGGCAACCTTGGATGCCGGATTTTTCTTCTCCAGATAGATCACATGATAACCAAAACGTGTTTTCACCGGTTTTGTGGTGATCTTGCCCTCTTCAAGCGCCCAGACAGCTTCGGAAAAAGAAGGGACCATCTGCCCTTTTTTGAAAGTACCCAGGTCTCCGCCGTTAGGCGCAGATGGGCCTGTCGATTTTTCTTTTGCCAGTGCGATGAACTTCTCCTGAAGCGCTTTACCCTGCAGAGACTTCAGGGTATCGATGATCTTTTGTGCATCCTTTTCCGATTCTACCAGGATATGTCTTGCCTGAAGTGTAGCCTCCTGCACAAACTTATCGCTGTTTTTTTCATAAAACTCTTTCGCCTCACTGTCACTTACAATGACATTGTCCAGCTGTTTTTTCATCCAGATATTGATCGCCAGCTCGCTTTTGATCATCTCCAGGCTCTTTTGATACTCGGGGTCATTTTCAATCCCCTCTTTTTTGGCCAGCTCACCGAAAAGGACCTTCTCGATCAGTCTCTCCTTAATCATCTTCTGTTCCTGCGGTTTAAGATCAGCATAGTTTGCATTGGGAGCAGCGGCTGATACCAAAACCTGAGCATCATCTGTTGTGATGTTTTTCCCGTTGACAGTCAAAAGCAGGTCAGATGCAGAGAGTGAAAGGGTTGCAGCGGCAACCAAAAGTGATGTTTTAGCGAGTTTGAACATTATGATTCTTCCTTCTGTTTTAAATATGAGAGGCAGTATACTCCCTATCGGTAAATCATACATTAATGCATGGATGCTTCTCAATCGAATTTAGATACTATTTTATTGAAATATTGTTAGAAAGAGGTTTAATTCACGTGGCCAAAGTCAAAAAAGCAACCCGAAAAGAGATCGAAGCGATCAAGGCGCTCTTCCTGGAACACTATCCCGATTCCGTTACAGAGCTGGAATACCGCAACCTTTATGAGCTTCTCGTTGCCGTTATGCTCTCTGCACAATGTACCGATAAACGTGTCAATCTCATCACCCCTGCGCTTTTTAAAGCCTATCCCGATCCGGCGAGTCTTGCCAAAGCGGATCTAGAAGAGGTAAAGTCCTATATCAACACCTGCTCGTTTTTCAACAACAAAGCCAAGAACCTCATCAAGATGGCGCAGTCGGTCGTCGAGAACTATGAGGGGGAAGTACCACTGGAGCAAAAAGAGCTGGTCAAACTTGCCGGTGTCGGGCAGAAGACCGCCAATGTCGTGATGATCGAATATACCGGTGCCAACCTTATGGCTGTCGATACCCATGTATTCCGAGTCGCACACCGTCTGGGTCTCAGCGATGCCAACACTGCGGTCAAAACGGAAGAGGATCTCACAAAGAAGTTCAAAACCGACCTCCATCTGCTCCATCAGGCAATGGTACTCTTCGGAAGGTACAGGTGCAAAGCTCTGAAACCTGAGTGTGAAGGGTGTTTTCTTGAAGAGTACTGTAAAAGCAAAGAGGGCTTCAAGGTATAAGCCTACTCTCTCTATTCTATTTCAACGTATCTACTATCCCCAAGAGTACTTCAAACGTCCTCTCAACAGATTTCAGATCCACCTCTTCTCTGGTGGAGTGCGGGTAGCGGATCGTTGGGCCGATAGAGGCAAATTTCATCTGCGGGTACTTCTCGGCGATCACCCCGCACTCAAGCCCTGCATGGATCGCGACCATTTCACTTTTGCCAAAAACCTTTTTCATCTCTTTGCTTACCAAATGGGTAAATTCATTGACATCAGGTTTCCATGATGGATATTTGTCCACAAGCTTCACTTCAAAATCGTATGATTTCAAAAAGTCCACAGTCTCAACGGATATCTCTTTGAGCCCCTGAGCGCTCATTGCACGGGCACTGGTTTCTATAAGCATTCCGCCTTTTTCATCCGTAGTAATGATCGCCAGGTTGATACTGGTATCGGGGATACCGAGCTCTTTGTTTTGTCTGTGTACCCCGTGCTTGAAAGCGTGTATCAATTCGAGGGCTTTTGCACCCTCTTTGAGCACTTTCGGCTTTTCTTTCAACACTCTGGTTTTGACATCCTCTTTTGCTTCAAGCGTTTTTTCAGAGTAGACGATCGCTACGGCATTGGCAGGGATGGAGTTGCGGCGTTCGCCTGCATACAGACTGACTAACTGAGTGATTCCCTCTTGATGCAGATACTCACCCAAAACCTTGATCGCTGAAGGGATCCCCTTGTCGATATCCACACCTGAATGTCCTCCCGCCAAACCTTTGACAGCTACCTCATAGCACTCTCCCGCGCCATCGATATACGTATCCTGTTTTGATGCAGTGATGTCCACGCCGCCTGCACACCCGATATAGACTTCCGCTTCTTCTTCCGTATCAACATTAAGCATGACGTTGCTTTTCAGATCAAAAGCTAATGCATTGGCTCCGATCAAACCAACCTCCTCATCAGCAGTGATCAGAAACTCCAGTTCCTCACCTTCATCCATCAACACCATCATCATCGCAATCGCCATTCCATTATCTGCACCAAGCGAGGAATCTTTTGCTTTCATCACACCGTTTTCTTCATAGGTTTCGATCTTGGGTGCTTTCCCCATACAGACCATGTCATAGTGTGCCTGCAGGCAGAGCTTCGGGGTGCCTTTACGGATCAGAATGTTTTTTGCAGTATCAACCTCTACATCATACCCTCTTTGTTTCCCAAAATCCACTAGAAATTCCATCAGTTTATCTGCTTCCCTGCTGCAGTGCGGAATCTGTGTAAGTGTTTTAAAGTGTCTGATAATTGCTGACATGAATCCATCCTTTTTTACAAATTACGGAAGTATACGGTACCATAAGTATTAATTTCATAAAAGCTTTTTCAAAAAGCATACCAAAACAATTCACTATTCACTCTAAACTCTTCACATTTTGCACAGCAAAACGGTACAATCACACAAAAAAAGAAGAAAAAATGTGTCTTATTATTACCCTGGTGATGCTGGTCTTGGCGATCCAGAGCCTTCTCTCCCACCAGTGGCTTGCAGGCACTGTCCAACTTCTCATTGCCCTAGGCTTTATGATACTCCTCATCAGAAACATCCGTATCACACACTGTGAAAGACAAGGTAACTGTGACAACTTCTGCATGCTGCCTGATTGGCTGACGAAACTCTTTAGAAAAAAGGAAAAGTAATGGAACACTTTTTTACCTGTCCCTACTGCTGGCAGCAGATCTCCATGGTACTTGATCCCAGCGAAGAGGTGAGTGACTATATCGAGGATTGCGAAGTATGCTGCCGTCCCATCGAGATCTTTTTCCGTTTTGAAGAGGGGGAACTGGTCAGTTTCGAAGCGAGAAGAGTGGAAGGGATCTAGTCCCCGATGTAGGCAAAACGCTCCACCATATTCCCATCAATCTCCACCTTCTCCACGAACATCCCATAGGGCCGTACCCACAGACTTCTATCGCCGTAGCAGGTACGGTAGACGACCATCCACTCCTCTGTCTCAGAGTGCCGTGCGATATCCAGGACCTCATACTCATTGCCTTTGTAGTGTCTGTATCTGCCTTTTTTAAGTGTCATCTATGCTCCTTTTTGGAATGATACTTTTTTATTGAAAGTATACCTTTATGCCTATACTAAGCGATCTCTCTTAATACACCGTCCCAAAATGCGATCCGTGCAGTGACAGCCAGTTTCGCCGCATCCGCTGCCTCTTCTACCTTCTGTGCATTTTCTTCGCACAGCTTGTTCAAAAGTCTCAGAGAAAGGGGACCGTGGAATCCTTCATCCAGATGGATGTGTCTCTCCAGATAGTAGTGAAACATCGGTGCCTGTTTTTTGTTGATGCGCATGTTTTTGAGTATCCCTTTGAACATCACAGGGATGATGTGCTCTCTACCCAAGGCCAAAGCAGCAGCAGCCTTGTGGGGCTCATTTTCATTGATAAAACTGAAAGTCGTCGTCGTGAACGTTCTGCTGGCTTCAGGGATATCCGGCAGACGCAATGCCTCTTCGATTCCACTGTTCTTTACGGTATCCACAAATCTTCTGATCCTGGTGGTATCTGCACCGATCTCCTCCATCGCAAGCAGGTAGATCTCAAAATGGCTCAAAAAGCTTTTGCCGTCCGGCATCTCGTCAGCCTCCTCTTCCAACACCAGCTCATTGATAAAACGGCACAGGTCAGGCTCGCTGGGCGGTACCCACGGGGAGCGGCTAGGAGCGATCACTGCCTGCAGGTACTTCACCAGTGACATAAAGTCCCATACAGAAAAGACATGATGTTCCATAAAACATCTCAGATCTTCTATCGTTTCCACCGCTTTATAGACCGGGTGTTCATTGAGCTCTGACTTCAGTGTATCGA
Organism: Sulfurovum sp.; assembly: GCA_028684885.1. Taxonomy (GTDB): domain Bacteria; phylum Campylobacterota; class Campylobacteria; order Campylobacterales; family Sulfurovaceae; genus Sulfurovum. The sequence continues at coordinate 6,694 of JAQUFB010000069.1, forward strand.
TAATATCGCTTTGTATCGTTTGTACCATGAATTTATATTCCTTGCTGTTATGAAAATGATTGTCAGGAATTATAATGGAGTTTCTTTAATGGAGTGAATTACGTTTTATGGCGAACTCTATCCTCATAAAGTAAATCACAATATTTTGATCAATTAAAAGTTACGCATTTAATGGGAGTGAATGATAGCGACAGCTATTTGTGTTTTCTTTTTTTGGTTCGTTCTTTTTCTTTGTCACATCAACAAAGAAAAAAATGAACAGGAAACTTCCCTTCATTCTCATTAAAAAGTCGGGAATGAGGCTAATATTGAAGTTCATTACACCTTGGGAGAAATTGTGAAAGAACCTGTAATAATTTGGAAGTGGAGGCTTTAGCCCCACCGAAAAATGCAATATTTTTCAGTTTTTAACTCAAAGATTACTAAAACCCCTGAAAAAAACAATTTTTTCGTGTAAAAAGAATAATTGTGGGACTAAAGTCTCCACTTCCGTGAGTTCATTACACCTTGGGAAAGGTGTAACGAGGGAATATCTCTTCCCCACTTTTTTAATTAAATTGAATAGTAGGTCGCTTCTTTATGGTGCACGATCAGTGCCGTCGTACTCTGTTCAGGTACGATTTGGAAGGTCTCGCTCAGCTCTATTCCGTACTCTTCAGGCTTGAGCAGGTCAAAGAGCTGACGGCTCTGTTCAAGGTCAGGACAGGCCGGGTACCCGAATGAATAGCGTGCCCCCTGGTAACGGTTCATACGTACATCCCTCAGTGTCGCTCCCTCATCTTCCCTGAGGATATCGAGGTCCATACGTATCTGCTTGTGTACGACCTCAGCCAGCGCTTCGGCAAGTTCCACAGAGAGTCCGTGTACCAGGTTGTACTCCAGGTACTTCCCTGCATCATAAAGCTCTTTTTCATAGGCACTGAACTTCGCTCCGGCGCTCACACAGCTCAGGGCGATCACATCGTGTCTCTCATGCGCGAAGAAGTCGCTCAATGCACGGTGCGGTTTTCTCCCCTGTCTTGGGAAACTGAACTGCGTTACGGCTCTGCCTACCACTTCATACAGCGGTTCTCTATTTGCGTTAGCGTCGACATTCCACCCTTCGCTCTCATCAAAGATCAGCAGCTCCTGGTCATTGCTTCTGCACGGGTAGTAGCCGTAGATGATCGTCGGATCAAACAGATCTTTCTCTTTAAACTCACGCTTCAGGCGCTCGTAAGCCGGGATGACCGTCTCATCCAGCAGCTTCTGGTATGCCTCTTTGGTCATTCCCTTGGATTTATATCCCCAGTGCATCTTGAAAACAGAACGGGTATTGACCCACTCGTAGATCATATCGATATCCAGATTCTCTTTGGTCAGTACACGTCTTCCCCAGAACGGCGGTGTCGGTATCGCTACACGCTCAGGCATCTTGATCTCTTCGAACGGAGGGATCACCACCTTCTTTTTGACCTTCTCTTCACGCTTGACCATGTCTCCGGCAAGCCTTGTATCAAGCCCGACACTTGGATCTTCATTATACTTTTCGATACGGCTCATTGCCACCACGCCGTCAAAGGCATCACGGCAGTAGAAGATCGGCCCCTTATAAACAGGGCGGCAGAAGTCATCCACAAACCCGCGTGTCAATGCAGCGCCCCCCAGCAATACCGGGATCTCGATCCCCTGTTCAGCCATGATTTCAAGATTCTCCTTCATCACACCCGTTGACTTCACCAGCAGCCCGCTCATACCGATCGCCTGAACCTTGTGCTCCTTCATCACGTCAAGGTACTCCTGAAGCTCCGTTTTGATACCGACATTGATCACTTTGAAACCGTTGTTCGACAAAATAATATCCACCAGGTTCTTGCCGACATCATGCACGTCGCCCTTGACCGTACCGATCACCAGTGTGGTATCGGTCTCTTTCTCCTGTTTGGTCAGGTAGGGGTTGAGATAATCCACGGTTGTTTTCATCGTCTCCGCAGATTGAAGTACGAACGGCAGCTGCATCTGCCCACTACCAAAGAGCTCACCTACGACCTTCATCGCATCGATCAGGATCTCATTGACGATCCTGTCGGGATGTATCTCATGGCGTGCCTCTTCGACCAGCGGGATCATACGCTCCTTGTCACCCTCCATCAGCAGATGTGCGATCTTCTCCTCGGAGCTCATCGCCTCGTAGGCTTCATCATTTCCGCTATCCTCGACACTCTTGTCCGAAAAATGCTCAATAAACTTGAAGAGAGAGTTGTCATCCGGGCGGAAGAGAAGTTCTTCGCACACCTCCCTGTCCTCTTCGCTCATCTTTGCCAGCGGTACGATATGCTTGACATTGATGATCACGGAAGTCATCCCCGCCTGTATACAGTGGTGCAGAAAGACCGAGTTGAGGAAGACACGCGCATTGGCATTCAGACCGAATGAAATGTTCGAAAGCCCCAGCGTAGATCCCACTTCTGGGTGTCTTTTGTGCAGTTCACGGATCGCCTCAAGTGTCTGAATCGCCGCATCACGGTACTCAATGTCACCCGACCCTACCGTAAAGGTCAGCATATCAAAGATCAGATTGCTTGGATTGATACCGTGGCGATTCACACAAAGGTCATACAACCTTTCGGCAATACGCAGCTTATCCTCCGTTGTCTTTGCCATCCCTTTCTCATCGATCGTCAGACAAACCAGTGCCGCACCGTATTTCTTTGCCAGGCGGCAGATCATATCAAGTTTTCTTTCACCGTCTTCCAGGTTGACCGAGTTGATGATCGGCTTGCCCCCGATACACTTGAGTCCCGCTTCCATTGTTTTTACTTTCGTCGCATCAAGCATCAGCGGGATCGCTATCTTTTGGTTATAGAGCTTCATCACTTCCGCCATATCTGCCGTACCGTCACGCCCTGCAAACTCAACATTGACATCGAGACAGTGTGCCCCGTCACGCACTTGTGCCTGACCTACCGTCAGCGTACCTTCATAATCGCCCGCAATGATCAGTTCCCTGAAGGCTTTCGATCCCGTGGCATTGCTGCGTTCTCCGATCAGTAGCGGCGCAGGCTCCTGAAAGAGCTCCGTGGTATTGAAGAGCGATGCGATAGAAGGTTTGATAGCCCCGCTGGATGCCTTGGGCTTCAGCCCCTCTACCCCTCTTTTCAGTGCCTGAATATGCTGCGGTGTCGTACCGCAGCATCCGCCCAGGAAGCTTACCCCGTCAAACTCGGTAAACTCAAGCTGCTTCTGGGTGAACTCATCAGGCCCCATCGGATAGTAGGTATACCCTCCCCTGTTTTGCGGCAGTCCCGCATTGGAGTGCACCGATATAGGAAAACTGCAGAGTTCGCTGAGCGTTTTGAGGTGCTTTTTGACCTGGTCCGGTCCCGTACCGCAGTTAAACCCGAGGGAAAGGATATCAAAAGGCTCAAGGATCGTCACGATCG
>JAQUFB010000004.1 GCA_028684885.1 Sulfurovum sp.
TACCAGAATGAGGATGGAAGTATCACGATACCAGCTGTACTGCAGAGGTATATGTAATCTTCCTTAACGGGGAAGTAGGATTTTTACTTTTTACTTTTTACTTTTTACTTTTTACTTTTTACTTTTTACTTTTTTGTAGGGGTGCGACTTTCGCCGCACAAAAAAAGCGTAGGGCAACCGCAGCCGGATCAGATCGTCTCAGTGCTGTCTGTGTGGCGTAACTTCAACTTCCCTTCCATACTCAAATAGCTGTTTAGCGCACCGATATAGGCTCTGGCACTTGCAAGCATGGTATCCAGGCTCAAACCATGTCCGATGATCGCCGGTTCATTGGCGTTGAAGGTGACTTTTACCGTGACATTGGCCAAGGCATCTTTCCCCTCGGAGACAGACTTCACTTTATAGTCGATTAGTTGCCCCTGGTAGCCGGTGATGCGGTCAATCGTTTTAAATACCGCATCGATGGTGCCGTCGCCGATCCCTGCATCGGTAGTATCCTCGCCGTTGTGTCTGATCGTCACTGCTGCACTCGGCACACCGCCCGTAGAGTCCATAAGCTGCATCGCAACCAACTCGTAGGCTTTTTCGATCGTGGTCATCTCAGAGGTGACCAAAGCGCGGATATCGTCATCATAGATATCTTTCTTTTTATCCGCCAACTCTTTGAAACCCTCAAAGGCACTGTTAAGCTCTTCGTCGTTCAAGGTAAAGCCAAGTTTTGCTAACTTGTCCTTGAAGGCCGCACGGCCTGAGTGTTTCCCCAATACCAAGGTATCCTCCGTATCCAAACCGATATCTTCGGGACGGATGATCTCATAGGTCTCTTTGTGTTTCAACACACCGTCCTGGTGGATGCCGCTCTCGTGCGCAAAGGCATTTTTACCGACGATCGCCTTGTTGGGCTGCGGTTCGATACCGGTGATATTGGCGATCAATCGGCTGGTAGGATAGATCTCTTTGGTATTGATGTTGGTATCAAAGCCCTGGAAAATGTCCTGGCGTGTCTTGATCGCCATGACGATCTCCTCAAGCGCAGCATTTCCCGCTCTCTCACCCAAACCGTTGATGGTACATTCTACCTGTCTTGCCCCGTTCATCACCGCTTCAAGCGAGTTAGCGACCGCCAAGCCCAAGTCATTGTGGTTATGTACAGAGATGATCGCACGCCCTTTGGTATATGCGCTCATCTCTCTGACCATGGCACCGATCTCGCTAGGAAGCCTGAAGCCTACGGTGTCGGGCAAGTTGATCGTGCTTGCTCCGGCTTCTATCACTGCATCGGTGATCTCTTTCATAAATTCGATATCAGAACGTCCCGCATCCTCACAGCTGAACTCTACATCCTCTACGAACTCTCTGGCATACTCCACCGCTCTGACGGCACGCCTGATCACTTCATCGGGTTTCATCTTAAGTTTGTACTCCATATGGATCGGGCTGGTTGCGATAAAGGTATGGATACGTTTCATCTTCGCCGCGGCTACTGCTTCACCGGCCGCTTTGATGTCGGCATCAATGGCACGCGCCAACGAACAGATCGTGGAGTTCTGTACACGCTGTGCGATCTTGCTGACAGCATCGAAGTCTCCAGGACTCGCCGCTGCAAATCCCGCCTCTATGATATCTACCCCCAATCGCTCCAACTGTGCAGCAATCTGGATCTTCTCTTCTGTGTTCATCGATGCGCCGGGACTCTGCTCGCCGTCTCTTAAAGTGGTGTCAAATATTTTTATTATTTCTTTATTCATTTTTATTACCTTGGGATACTTAAGCACTTTCATCTTTGTCATTCCGGACCTGATCCGGAATCTCTTTGGATGACCAATCAATGAGGCTCTAAAATTAAGCTCAGGATGACTGAAAGTAAAACTGTCTAATTCTACCGAATTAACGGTTAATTAGAAACGCAAAATTGTAATGTGTTTATGGAAAATATTAGAGTGAGAGCAGCAGGAGAGTACTATCATGTTTGATAATTTTGTTTTGATTGATGATCGTTTTCATCATACTCTCCTTTAATTTTTAAAAATTATAATGATTTTGAAGCGAAAAGTCAAGGATATTTTTTATCCTTGCTTTTCCGTACCTTCGTTACTTTGCTCTGATGCACTCTTTTGGGGTTCTTCTTCGCTTTTTGGTTTATGTGCAAGACGGCTTGGCAGATTGTGCTCTTTCTCATACTCATCAATGATCTTCTGGACAGTCGTTCCTTCGATCACCTCCACGTCCAGCAGTTCGGCAGTCATTTTCTCTATCGCGCCATGATAGTCACGAAGGGTCTGTTTGACATATTGGTAATGCTCTTCAAGTGTGGCTTTGATATGTGTATCGATCGCCTCGGACATCTTCTCGCTGTACTCGGTGACCGCACCCGCTCCGCCGAGAAAACTGTGTTGGCTTCTCTTGAGTACCATAAGCCCCGCAACATCACTCATACCATACACCGTGATCATATCTTTGATGATCGCTGTTGCACGGTCAAGGTCATTGCCCGCACCTGTACTGATCTCTCCGATGAATACCTCCTCGGCCGCACGACCGCCCAGGAGCACATCGATCTCGGCAAGCAGTTCATGCTTTTGCTTGAGGAACCTGTCCTCTTCGCTTGGAAGATGAAGCGTATATCCGAGCGCACCAAGTCCTCTCGGAATGATCGATACCTTGGTGACACGTGTCGCACCTTTTGTGAGTTCTGCCATAAGGGCATGGCCGCTCTCGTGGTAGGCAACGATCCTCTTCTCCATGTCCGAAACTTTACGGTTTTTCTTCTCCAGTCCGACGAAGCTTCTCTCGATCGCTTCAAGCAGGTCAGATTGGTCGATCTGCTTTTTGTTGTTACGTCCTGCAAGGAGGGCTGCTTCATTGATGATGTTTGCCAGATCTGCACCCGCCAATCCCGCTGTCTGCTTGGCGATCACTTCCATATCGACTTTGCTGGAGAGTTTTACATCTTTTGAATGCACTTTCAGGATCGCCAGACGCCCCTCATAATCCGGTTTGTCTACCAGTACCTGTCTGTCAAAACGTCCTGCACGCAGCAGCGCCGCATCGAGTGTCTCGGGCCTGTTGGTGGCAGCCAGTACAATGACCGGAGTATCCGTACCGAATCCGTCCATCTCTGCAAGCAGCTGGTTGAGGGTCTGTTCCCGTTCATCATTTCCGCCCATCTGTCCGCCGCTTGCACGGGATTTACCGATCGCATCGATCTCATCGATGAAGATAATGGACGGCGCTTCCTTTTTTGCCTGTGCGAAGAGGTCGCGTACACGGCTTGCCCCCACACCGACGAACATTTCGATAAATGCCGATCCGCTGACAGAGAAGAACGGTACTTCTGCTTCACCCGCAACCGCTTTTGCCAGAAGCGTTTTACCTGTACCCGGAGGTCCCACCAGAAGCACCCCTTTGGGGATCTTCGCTCCCAGCTCCATATAGCGTTCAGGGTACTTAAGAAAGTCAACGATCTCTTTGACTTCATCTTTTGCCTCTTCAACCCCCTGAACATCGTCAAATTTGGTATTTGGCTTTTCAGAGTTGATCAGCTTGTCCGCTTTGCCGGCACCCAGGATGCCTCCGCCCATCCCTTTGGACATTCTTCTCGCCAGGAATATCCAGATGGCAAAGAAGATGATGATCGGCAGCAGCATGCTGAACATCTCGGCAAAGAAACCGTTCCCGATCACACCCTCGTATCTGATCCCTTTCTCTTCAAGAAGGGGAATGAGATCCCTGTCCAGTGCCGGTACATTGCTCGCACTGTAGCGTGTTTTTGCACCATTTGGCGTAGTGATGATCGCTTCGATCGTGCTTGAGGCGATCTTGACACTCTCCACATTGCCTTCTTTGATCTGCTTTTTGATCTCGGAGTAGGTGACGCGCTTGTTCTGTGTGACTTGTTGATCTCCAAGAACATTCCCCAGCCCTTCGCCTCCGCCGTCGCCTACCATGACCTTGAAGATCATGATCACCACGATGGAGAAGATCGCAAATGCCAGAAGGGGGTTGTTGTTAAAAAAATTGTTGTTCTTGTTGTTGTTATCGTTATTTTGATTTGGATTAGCCATTCGTTTCCTTCTTATAGACTAGGGTTACCCACTCATCTTTTTCTATTCGTTCGATTAATGTAAGTTCCTGGAATGCACCAAGAAGATTTTTCTCTTTTTTGTCCAAAATACCTGACAGTATCAGATATCCGTTCTCTTTGGTCGCTTTTTTGAGGTCTCTGGCGATAAACTTGAGGACATCTGCAATGATATTTGCAATGACCACATCATAGCTGCCCTCAGCTTGGTTGACAGAACCTTCCCAGAGTTTATCATATCTCTCATTATTTAAGGCAAAGTTCTCCTGGGTACTTTTGACAGAGATCGGGTCGGTATCACACAGCGCTACCGTTGCGCCGAGTTTTTTTGCCGCAAGGCCCAATATCCCTGACCCGCACCCCACATCGATGACGCTGTCTCCGGCTTTGACGTATCCAGAGATCGCCTGAAGGCAGGAGAATGTCGTCGCATGGTGCCCCGAACCGAAAGCAAGTGCCGGATCGATCTTGATATTGATCAGCCCCTCTTTGGGTTCATACCAGCTAGGAAAGATATAGAACTTCCCGGCCTCGATCGGCTCTATCGAATCCTGGTAGGCTTTGATCCAGTCCTTGTTCTCTTTCTCTTCCAGCTTAAAGGTCATCGCGATGCCTTCGAATGCTGCCAAAGCATCTTTAACCGAAGTTAAATCATTCTCGGAACGTACGATGACAGTTCCCGTTCCCAGCTCTACGGCGTCATCGATCAGGTTGGCGATCACATCCGCGATCAGCTCTACATAATCATCCTCGAGCGTGATCGTCAGCTCATGATAGGTTTTTTTCAATTTGCGTCCTTTACTGCTTTAAATGCCTCTTCCAGGTCAAGCGTGCCTTCATAGAACGCTTTTCCTACGATGGTGCCGTCGATCCCCGCTTCGATAAGCGCTTTGATGTCATCCATATCTTTCAACCCGCCGCTTGCGATCGTCTCCACTCCTGAAGCCTCTTTGATCGCCAGGGTGAAATCGATATTGACCCCTGTCATCATCCCGTCGCGCCCGACATCGGTACAGATGATCGCCTCGACTCCCGCATCGGCAAATTCACGCGCAAGGTCGGTCGCTTTCATATCGCTGACCTCCCCCCATCCTTCGACGGCGACCATGCCGTCGATCGCATCGATACCTACGACGATAGGGTATTTTGCCGCCATCTCCTTGACAAACGCCGGATCCTTCACTGCTATTGATCCGAGGATCAGCCTGTCGATCCCGAGATCCAGATACATTTTGATCGTCTCTTCGTCACGGATACCGCCGCCAAGCTCGAGCTTGAGATTGCAGTGCTCACGGATCTTTTTGATCTGTTCGAGGTTCTCCGGTTTTCCCGCAAAGGCACCGTTGAGGTCCACAAGATGGACCCACTCGCTGCCCAGCTCTTCAAAGCGTTTTGCAACCTGCCATGGCTCGTCGGAGTAGATCTTTGCCGAGTCCATCAGCCCTTTGCTGAGTCTTACTGCTTTGCCGTCTTTGAGGTCGATCGCCGGGAGTATGGTCATTTGACACCTCGTGTCAAATGAAGTGAGGAGTGAGGAGTGAGGAGTGAGGAGTGCAAGTCGCTTCGCTCCAGTGAATAGTGAATAGCGAATAGTGAATCGTTCATGGTATTTCCTTATAGCTTTACAAAATTTTCTATGATCTTGAGGCCGTTTTCATGGCTCTTTTCGGGATGGGGCTGGATGCCGAAGATATTGCCGTTCTGTACTGCTGAGACGAACGGGTATCCGTAGTGCGTCTTTCCGATCGCATACGCGTCATCGCAGACTGCATGGTAGGAGTGCACGAAGTAGAGGTAGAACTCTTTTGGAAGCCCTGCAAATATCGGTGTCTCTTTTTGTACGAAGAGCTCATTCCAGCCCATATGCGGTACCTTGTGCGGATGGTCAAAGGCTGCTTCATCGAAAGCCACGACCTTGCCCGGGATCAGTCCGAGCCCTTCATTGGGACCGAACTCTTCGGAGCTTTCAAAAAGCAGCTGCATCCCCAGACAGATCCCCATCAGCGGTTTGCCTGAAGCCGCATAGGCCTTGACCGCTTCATCCATACCATTGCGACTGAGGTGCTCCATCGCATCACCGAAAGCACCGACACCCGGAAGGATAAGCTTCTCATACTGATCCAGTTTAGAGGGATCACTCTGTACTTCGATCTCGGCACCTACACTTTTAAACGCATTGATGACCGAGGCGAGGTTGCCCATATTGTAATCGACGATTCCTATCACGATTGTATCCTTAAGAATAGTTAGAGGAGTTAATATATCGTGATTATAGCGAATTTTATTGAAAGGAGATACCTGTGTGCAGCATTTAGTCTATTTGGATAAAATAACATTATAAAATTGAGGTACTGATGAGAGAGAAAATAGAATACGCCATGATCCAATTCTTTTTGGGAGTGTCAAAGATAGCTCCAAAGGTATTGATATATCAATGTATCTGTTGGTTAACGCTGATGGTATATCATCTGGATAAAAAGAGACGATATATCACGATTGAAAATCTTAAAACGGCATTTCCGGAGAAGAGCGACAGAGAGATAGGAGATCTCTCAAAAGAGGTCTATAGAGAACTTTCGAAAACAATTTCGGAAATATTATTGATGGTTGTGGATCGTTTTGATATCGATGAAGCGGTAGTGAACAGAGAAGAGATCATTACAAAACTCCAAACTGCAATACAAAACGCTCCCCGTGGTATCGTGGCGATGACAGCGCATTTTTCCAACTGGGAGCTGCTGGCGCATTTTTTGGCAAAGCACGGTTTGCCTATGCTGGTGGTAGGACGTGAGGGGAACAATAAACTGATCGAAAAGAGGATCACCCAGCCGTTTCGTAAAAAGTACGGCAATGATACAACCACGAAGAAAAAGGCCATACTCTCTATGGTGAAGCGCTTGAAAAGCGGCGGTAATGTGGGGATTTTGATCGATCAGAAAGCAGGAGGCCCCAATGCTGTTGAGGTAGATTTTATGGGAAAACCTGCTCAAACCATCACCTCGCTTGCGATGCTCAAACAAAAACTTGATCCCCGGATCATTCCCTTTTTTGCGGCCAGGGTAGGGGAGGGAAAATATAAGATCATTATGCGTGATCCTGTAGAGTATCGTGCTGAAGAAGAATCCGATGAAGCAAAGAAGGTAGAAAAAATGACTGCCGAATATAACAAGGTCATGGAATCTGTGATCAGAGAGTACCCTTCGCAATGGTTCTGGATGCACAACCGCTGGAGAATAGCACTTTGATGAAAAAGCTTCTGATACTCAGCGACGGCAGGCCAGGGCATCTCAATCAGTCTATTGCTTTTGCTAAATATTTGAATGTTACGTATGATATTGTCCCCGTTAAATTCAGATCAAAATGGGCAAAAGGCGTATCTTTTGTTTTTGATAGGGTCCACTTTTATACGGATCTGCTCCATATCTCCTCTCCTCCCCCGGATGTTACCTATGACGGGGTGGTTTCTGCCGGTTCGGATACCTACTACCTCAATAAGTTTCTCTCCAAAAAACTGCATGCCAGATCTATCACCATGATGCTTCCGAGAGGATACCGGTATGATTTTGATCTGATTTTTGCACAGCGTCATGATGCGCCGCCTCTTAAAGAGAATATTGTCCAAATCCCTGCAAATTTTGCATATATCGAACCCAAAGGGATTTACAAGACAGCAAACCCCTCCATTGGCATTGTGATCGGGGGCAGCAACAGATATTTTACGCTTACGCCACAAAAACTCAAAGCACAGCTGGATCTGATCATACGGCATTATCAGGGATATGAGATTGCCGTGACCACCTCTCCCCGGACCCCCAAAGAGATAGAGAGACTTGTGAAAAGCTATGGGTTTGACTATGCGGTGATCTTTTCCGAGAATCCTGTTAATCCCATTGCCGATTTTCTCGAACAGTGCAGTGATGTGTTTATCACAGCCGACAGTACCTCGATGATCTCAGAAGCAGTCTCATGGGGAAATGCGAATGTGGAAATTTTGCCTTTGGAATATCAGGGCGAAAACAAATTTACACGGTTTACCGCCTTTTTGGAAAAAGAGGGGTATCTGCATATATGTGACGGTACCTTCAAACCATGCAATAGAAAGATAGATTTTTTACGATATATTCCAAAGGAAGTGTTATGAAAATTGTACAGATTTTACCCGAACTTAATGAGGGTGGGGTAGAACGCGGTGTGGTTGATCTTAACCGAGAATTAGTGAAGTTAGGGCATGAAAGCATCGTTATCAGTGCCGGCGGAAAATTGCAGAATCAGATAGAAAAAGATGGCGGCAAGCATATTTTATTTGATGTTTGTTCTAAAAATATTTTGACAGCCCCATTGCGTATCTTTAAACTGCATCACTTGTTTACAGTGTTGCAGCCGGATATCTTGCATGCGCGCAGCCGTGTTCCGGCTTGGCTTGCCTATCTGGCAAATAGAACATTGCATATTCCGTTTGTAACGACTGTCCACGGATTTAACAGTGTAAATGCTTATAGCAAGATCATGACCTATGGAGACAAAGTGATTTGCGGAAGTAAATTTATGATAGATCATATTATAAAAAACTACCAGACTGCTCCCGAAAAAATTGTTTTAGTACCAAGGGGTGTTGATGTCGATTCTTTTGATGCAAAACTCAATGAAGAGTTTATCCAAAGCTTCAAAGAGAAGTATCATTTGAAGGATAGCTTTGTTATTACACAGGTAGCCAGGATCACGCACTGGAAAGACCAAAAAACAACCATTAAAGCATTTTTAGAAGTAAAAAAATCTCTTGGAAATGCGAAGTTGCTACTTGTCGGCAGTGTTGATAAGAGTCGGTCTCACTACTATGAAGAATTGAAAAAAAATATTGATGATAGCCCCTACGGCAATGATATTATTTTTACCGGGAATCAACAACATATCAAAGAGATATTTTCTTTGTCAGACGTGAGCATCTCTGCCTCTAATAAGCCTGAAACCTTTGGCCGAGCCAATGTTGAGAGTCTCTTTATGGGTACGCCACTGATCGCTACAAATATCGGCGCAACAGCAGATTATGTGATTGAGGGGAAAAACGGATATCTGTTTGAACCAAATGATGCTGAAACGCTAGCAAGACTTATCCTTAAAATAGACAAGAATAATTTTGATAAAGACGGGATGGCACAGTATATCAGAGAAAATTTTTCATTAGAACAGATGGTTGATAAAACAGTTACGGTCTATAAAAAACTACAGGAGAGGTATTAAATGAAGGGAATTATTTTAGCTGGTGGAAGTGGAACCAGACTTTATCCAATTACGCGAAGTATCAGTAAGCAATTACTTCCGGTTTATGATAAGCCTATGATCTATTATCCCTTGTCAGTTTTGATGCTCGCAGGTATCCGAGAGATTCTTATCATATCAACACCTGAAGATCTAGGGAAATTTGAAGAACTTTTGGGTGATGGAAGTGACTGGGGGATTCTTCTTGAGTATAAGGAACAGCCATCGCCTGATGGTTTGGCTCAAGCGTTTATCCTGGGCGAAAAGTTTATAGGCGATGAGAGTGTCTGTTTGATACTAGGGGATAATATCTTTTATGGACAAGGTTTTACCCCCTTACTTCAAAAGGCAGCTTCTTTAGACGAAGGAGCAGTTGTATTTGGATATCAAGTCAAAGATCCGGAGAGATTTGGTGTAGTTGAGTTCGATAAAAACAAAATCGCCATCAATATAGAAGAAAAACCATTGAAACCAAAATCAAACTTTGCAGTAACAGGTCTTTACTTTTATGATAATGATGTTATCGAAATAGCAAAAAATGTAAAACCATCCGGTCGTGGTGAACTTGAAATCACCTCTGTTAATCAAGAGTACCTCAAAAAAGGAAAATTAAAAGTTGAACTTTTAGGTAGAGGATTTGCTTGGCTTGATACCGGAACACATGATAGTCTCATAGATGCAGGACAATTTGTACAAACGATAGAACATAGACAAGGGTATAAGATAGCATGTCTTGAAGAGATAGCCTACAACAATGGCTGGATTGGTAAAGAGAAGATCCTGGAGATAGCCAAACCGCTTGCTAAAAATGGATATGGACAATATCTTTATGATCTTGTGAAGGAAGAGAATGTTCAATAATAACAATAAGACAATACTTCTTACAGGATGTGCAGGATTTATAGGGAGTAACTTTGTCCCATATTTTTTAAAAAAATATGAAAATTATAATCTAGTAAATCTGGATGTACTGACATACGCGGGAGATTTAGAGAATCTCAAAGAGGTAGAAAACCACCCACGATATAAATTTATCAAGGGCAATATTTGCAATCGTGAGCTTGTAGAGTTTATCTTTAATGGATACGATATCCAAGGTGTGATTCACTTTGCAGCAGAATCGCATGTAGATAATTCTATCAAAAATCCTGGTGTATTTATAGAGACCAATGTAAATGGAACTTTTACACTTTTGGATATCGCTTATAGATACTGGATGGAAAAACCATTCAAATACAGAGATCGATATCTGGCAGCTAACAACGATCCGCTATCTACTGAAGCGTCGCTTCCCCGTTTTCATCATATTTCGACAGATGAAGTGTATGGAACTCTTAGTGAAGATTCAAATGATCTGTTTACCGAAAAGACACCTTACTCTCCAAACTCACCATATTCAGCTTCAAAAGCATCAAGTGATATGGTGGTAAGAAGTTATGTCGAAACCTATGGGATGAACTGTGTTGTTACCAACTGCTCAAACAACTATGGACCCAAACAACATGATGAAAAACTAATCCCAACCATTATAAGAAATGCTTTGCAGGGTAATCCTATTCCTATCTATGGGGATGGGAAAAATATCAGAGATTGGCTCTATGTGCTTGATCATTGTAAAGGAATTGATTTAGTCTATCATACCGGTAAAACAGGTGAAACCTACAATATCGGTGGAAGAAATGAGAAAACAAACCTTCAGATAGTGAACCGTATTTGTGAAATTTTAGACGAGAAAGTTCCACGTTCTTCATGTCATTCTGAACTTGGTTCCGGATCTAGCTATAAAGAGTTGATCACATTTGTTGCTGACCGCGCCGGGCATGATAGAAGATATGCAATAGATGCTACCAAACTAGAAAATGAACTTGGTTGGAAAGCTGATGAAACATTTGATACAGGAATCATGAAGACTGTAGAATGGTATTTGGAGAAATATAAATGAAAGAACATTTAAAGATAGTTCATTGTGGCAATTTTAGTTATTTTAGTAATGGTGCAGCTTTTAATGCTCATGAAAGAAAAATTAGTTATGGATTAATGAATCATGGACATTTTGTTTATGATTTTAGTTATAGAGATCTGGCTAAATGCCAAAGAGTTTTAGGGTTTAAGAAAAAAAGTATTGATAGAATGAACCAAAATTTGATTGATACGTGTCTGAATATTCAGCCGGACCTTCTTTTGTTGGGAAAGGCAGAGTTTATTTATGCTGATACATTAAAAAAAATCAAAGAGCTTATCCCTGCTATAAAAATAGCACAATGGTTTGTTGATCATTTTGCGAGAGAATCTGATGAAGTATTTTTAAAACAGTTTCATTACACAGATTGTTTTTTTCAAACTTCGGCGGCTGAACTTCAGGAATTATCTTTGAACTTTAAAAATTTGGTATGTTCATATATGCCAAATATTACCGATAATGCATTTGAACACAAAATTGTGAGTGAAAAAATCTATGATGTGATATATATAGCAAGAGATCATAAAGAGGATGAAAGATATAAATTTGCTGTAATGCTTAATGAGTTTTGTAAAAACAATCATCTTAATTTAAAAATTTATGGTTCTTTGGGGAATACTACAGTGTTCGGACAGAATTATTATGATGAAATTGCTAAAGCAAAAATAGCTGTAAATTTTAATAGAAATGATAAAATTGAAGGTGAAAATAAAGATAAATTCATGGGGTCATCAGATAGAATGAACCATTTTATGGGAACGGGTACTTGTACTTTTAGCCCTAAGATCAGAGGGCTTGATACGCTTTATACAGATAATGAGGATGTGGTCTATTTTGATGGAGCAACAGATTGTTTCGAGAAGATATTGTTTTATCTTGAAAATGATAGATATGAAAAAATAGCACTACAAGGAAATGATAAAGCTTATAAAATTTCAAATGCAAAAAAAGTAACCAAATATTTTTTAGAAACCATATTTGGTGAGAAGTATTCAATGGAGTATGAATGGATGGATTTGCGTTATCACAATGGTAAAAAATATGAATAACGTTAAACTAGTAAATTTTAAAACACTTGGTGATGAAAGAGGTTCTCTTATAGCCATTGAAGAGGGGTATAATACACCTTTTGCCATAAAAAGAGTTTATTATATCTTTGATACAAAAGAGGGTGTTGAAAGAGGTTTTCACGCCCATATTAATCTTAAGCAAATCGCTATAGCGGTAAAAGGCAGCTGTACTTTTGTGCTTGATGATGGAAAACAAAGAGAAGAGATAAAACTTGATAACCCAAATCGAGGACTTTTTATAGAAGGATTGATTTGGAGAGAGATGAAAGATTTTAGTCAAGATTGTGTTTTAGTAGTGTTAGCCAGTGAACATTATGATGAAAGTGACTACATACGAGATTATGAGAGGTTTCTAGAGGAAGTTGAAAATGCAATTAACGGGTAAAAATATAAATATGAGAACGGTTACACTGGAAGATGCAGAGTTTATTTATCTTATGAGACAAAATCAAAATAAAACTAAATACCTTTCAAAAGTCACAGGTACAGTTGAGTCTCAAAAAGAGTGGATAAAAAACTACAAAGAAAAAGAAAAAGAGCAAAAAGAGTTTTACTTTGTGATCGAGTCTAAAAGTGAAGAAAAACTTGGACTTGTAAGAGTGTATGATTTTCAAGATGATTCTTTCTGCTGGGGAAGTTGGCTGATAAAAGAAGATGCTCCAAAAACTACAGCGATCGAATCAGCATTACAAATATATGAATTTGGATTTTATAACTTAGGATTTAAAAAGTCTCATTTTGATGTACGAAAAGGAAACAACAAGGTAATAGCATTTCATCAAAGATTTGGTGCAAAGATTATACATGAAAATGAATTAGATTATTTTTTTAATTTTGAAAAAAGTGATTATGTGAAAATAAAAGAAAAATATAAGAGGTATCTGTAAATGATTCCATTTTTAGATTTAAAAAGTATTAATGCTCAGTATAGAAATGAATTGATAGAAGCCTGTACAAGGATAATAGATAGTGGCTGGTATATCCAAGGCAATGAATGTAAAGAATTTGAAAAAGAATTTGCAGAGTATTGTGGGACAAAATATGCTATCGGTGTAGCAAATGGTTTGGATGCACTGATTTTAATTCTAAGAGCTTATAAAGAGTTGGGAATGATGAATGATGGTGATGAAGTAATAGTGCCATCCAATACCTATATTGCCTCTATTTTAGCAATTTCACAAAACAATCTTGTTCCTGTTTTGGTGGAACCCGATATAAATACATATCTCATTGACACATCTAAAATAGAAGAAAAAATCACTTCAAAAACAAAAGCTGTTATGCCTGTGCACTTGTATGGTCAAACATGTGAAATGGACAAGATAAGTGAGATTGCAAAAAAGTATAACTTAAAAGTGATAGAAGATTCAGCACAAGCTCATGGTGCATACTTTGCAGATAAAAGAGCTGGTAACTTAGGCGATGCAAGCGGATTTAGCTTTTATCCTGGAAAAAATCTTGGAGCGCTTGGTGATGGTGGAGCAGTCACCACAAATGATGAAGCGTTGGCCGGAGCTATTAAAGCACTGGGAAACTATGGGAGCCATAAAAAATATGAAAATTTTTATAAAGGTGTAAATAGCAGACTTGATGAGATGCAAGCCGCACTTTTAAAAGTCAAGTTAAGATACCTTGATGATGAAATAGAAAAACGAAGAGCAATAGCAGACTATTATTTAGAAAATATCAAAAATCCGGCTATCCTATTGCCAACAATCGGCCGACCGTTATCAACCAACTCGCATGTGTGGCACTTGTTTGTGATAAGAACAGCCAAAAGAGATGAATTACAAAAATATCTTTTAGAAAACGGCATTCAAACACTTATCCACTATCCCATCCCCCCGCATAAACAAAATGCCTATAAAGAGTGGCAGAATGATGTTTATCCAATAAGTGACCGGATACATAATGAAGTATTGAGTTTGCCTATCAGTGGAGTACAGAGTTTGGAAGATACACAAAAAATTGTCAAACTAATTAATTTTAAGCTCTAAGAGGGTTGACATTATTATTTATGCATCAGCGATGGATGAAGAGGAGATTAAATCCAAATCAGATATGATTGTAGCCGATAGAGTTAGTAGTGAAATAGTGGATGTACAGCATAAAGTTTATGCCAGAGTATTTTTAGAAAGAACGAAAGGAAAAGCAGTGAAAGTATGTCAGGTTCTGGCTGGAGTAGGAAATGGAGGACTTGAAAAACATACCATAGAACTATCAAAAAGATTAAAACAACAGAATATCGACGTAACAGTCATAGCACATCCGGGTTTTGCTCAAGATTTTGAGGGAATAAATTTTATACCAATAGACTTGGGAAAAAGCAGATTAAACCCATTGCTTTTATACCGTTTATATAAAGTTTTAAAAAATGGATCTTTTGATATTGTACATACCCAAGCGAATAAAGCTACGGATATAGTAGTAAAAATAAAACCTTTTTTAAATTTTAAAATGATTTCTACGCTGCATAATATAAAAAGGAATTTAAGTTCTTTTGAAAAAAGTGATTTTGTTATTACTGTATCGGACAAGATAGGCGAAAAACTTCAAAATAGGAACAAGCAAACAATATATAATGGCATTAGCTATGAGAAAATGAGTGATATTATTGATCTTCGTAAGACATATGGTTTCAAGGCAGAATCATTTGTGATTTGTACTATTGCACGTTTAACAAAGGCTAAGCGGCTGGATGTATTATTGAAAGGATTGGCGAAAACTGAAAATATTAATTTGATTTTGGTAGGCGGTGGAGAAGAAGAAACTAATTTAAAAGAACTTGTAGATTCCTTAGGCATAAAAGAACGTGTGGAATTGACCGGAGCAATGGAAAATAAAGCAGTAAAACAAATCATTGCCAATTCTGATGCCTTTGTAATGACTTCTGATAATGAAGGTTTTCCTTATACTTTCGTAGAGACGATGTTTTGTCATACACCATTTATTTCTACACCAGTTTCAGATATTGAAAAGTTTATTGGCCCGGAATATACTATTCCTTTCGGGGATTATCATACATTAGCAAAAAAACTGCAAGATGTAAAAAACAATTATGCTGAGGTTGAACGGGATTTTATACCGATCTTTCAAAAGGCAGTTCATGAATTTACAGTTGAAAATATGGTAAATCAAACAATAAAAGTTTATGAAAAGGTAATGGGTTCAGATTATGATGATAGAGGAAGAGCATAATTGAAAAAAGTTAGTATTTTAATACCGGTACAAGAGTACTTAAACAGCTATAGGGGTGGGGCAATAGCAAGATGGATCTCTCATGTATACAAGGGTGGAAAACATGATTATCAATTTGATATTTTAGGTCGAACTTTGAATGATGAGTATGATTTTCGAAATACCGATTCTCTTACTATTGTTTCAAAATATAATAATTTGCTTAATGTTCTCACCGGATTGCCAATTATTCGAACTATCTTTAAGCCATTTATCTCCTCGATTTATTTAAAAATTTATAGAAAGGATATACGTTCTAGCGAGATATTGGAAGTACACAATTCAATTGAATATATTGCAAAAATAAGAAAACTGAACTTTTCAGGAAAAATCATTTTGCATATGCATAACAATTATCTAAATAAACTCAGCAAAGAATTTATTCATACTCTCAATTCTCAAATCAATTTATTGATTTTTCCAAGTAAAGCACTAAAAAATGAATTTTTAGCTATGCATCCAGAATTTAACAAGCCTATAGAAGTTGTTTATAATGGGTATGATCCAAAGAAATTCTTTCCACAAAAGGAAGGAATACCCAAGGCTAATCCAGTGATAGGATATATAGGGAGATTTGATAAGAATAAAAATATATTGAATCTACTAGATATCTATAGTGCACTGTTGGATAAAATTCCGAATTTAGAATTTTATCTTATAGGTTCCGGCAAGTCAGGTGGAGTTGAAAATAAATACCAACGGTTAGTATTAAAAAAAATTGAGAAAATAAATCGTCAAAATGGGAAAATTACATACTTGGGCTATGTACATAATGATCAATTATATAAATACTATAATCTGTTTGATCTATTTATCTCTTTACCTGTTCATACGGAAGCATTTGGTATGACTTTTGTGGAGGCTTTGGCGTGTAAAACACTTAGTATTGGAACAAATTTGGGTGGTATACCCGAAGCGATCGGATGCAATGAATTGCTGATAAATAATCCGAAAGATCATATGGAAGTAGTTGATAAAATGATTAAAATCTTGTCTGATGAGACACTTTATCAATCATTAGTAGAAAAAACTTTTAATTATGTTTCAATGAATTTTCAATGGAAAGCTATACAGACGAAACAATTGAAAGTATTAGCTCAGGTATCTTAAGAAAAGCAAGCATAAAATTTCAGCAAAAGTGATAAACTGATAAAATTGTTCAGAGGAATGTAAAGGATTAAAATGAAAAAAACAGTAAATGTCATATGTATAAAATGGGGCACAAGATATTCAGCTGAATATGTGAATAAATTGTACAGTATGATCAAAAGAAATACATCATATGATATCAAATTTTATTGTTTTACTGAAAATTCTCAAGATCTCAATAAAGATATTATAGTGAAACCTATAAATGATGTTGATACATCTGAAAAGTATAAATACTATTATCGAAAAGAAGCAGGATTGAGTGATGATAATTTGGGAGGCTTAAAAGGAGAACGGGTTTTTTTCTTTGATTTAGATGTAGTCATTGTTTCAGATTTAGATGAGTTTTTCGAATATCCAAAAGATAATAAATTTTATATCATCAACGATTGGAATACAAAAGGTGATCATGTAGGACAAGCGAGTTGCTACTCCTGGGTTGTGGGAACTTTGGGACATGTACAAGAATATTATGAAAAACATCCGAAAGAGGTTCTCGATCATTTTGGAACATCTGCTCAAGAATACTTATCTAGTAAGGTAATAGAAAAATATGGTAGTTTAAATTTTTGGCCAGAGAATTGGTTCTGTTCGTTTAAACTACATTGTATACCAAGATTTTGGCTTTTAAGACATTTTTTAGTCCCTCAAATGCCTAAAGATAAGCCGGGATTGAAAGTTATTGTTTTTCATGGAGTTCCAGATCCAGATGAAGCGATTAAGGGTATTTGGCCTATAAAAAAGGGGCAAGGATGGAAAAGGCTATATAAAGTTTGCAAGCCGACGAAATGGATTGAAAACTATTGGTATTAAGAAAATCTGTTTGGTTATTTACAACCTTAAAATTGTAAAAAGTCTAAAATCTAAAACTCAAATATTTTTTATAAGGATGATATTAGGATGAATAAGAAGCAAAAGCTTTCATCTATAGCAAAATGCACAGTAGGCGTAGGAATATTGAGTTGGAAATCTCATGAGACTTTGGAAAAAAGCTTACAGAGTTATGAGAAGATTGGTTTTAAAGATTTTTTTGATCAAGCTAAAATTATTTTTCAAGAGTTTTCTTTGGATGATAAACTACTTGCCGAAAAATATGGCTATGACTATGTAGGTACAAAAGAGAATTTGGGAATACAACATGGACATAAATTGATTTATGAGAATATTACAACTGATTATGTGCTTGTTTTGGAAAATGATAATCCTGTTATAGAAGAGAGCTCTACCTCCTTTCACAGACTGCTTCAAGCAGTTGAACTTATGGAAAATGGAACTATCGATCTTATGAGATTAAGGCATCGATGGAAGTTTGGCGAAAGTTTTAGTTTGGGAAAATATTTAAAATATTTTGATGTACAAAACCTCCATGAAAAATATTGCCATGATGAGATAATGGAGCATTCACTTGAGAGTTTCATCAAACCTATAAAAAGATTTTTTAGACCGGATAAGGCAGATAGATTAGCCGGTTATTCGGTTTATTTTGAAAAATATCCTGACAAAATTTTCCCTAAATATATAAAAAAAATAGAGGATGAGCTGTTTGCTGTAAGTTCCTATATCATGCCATGGACAAATCAAAGTGTACTCTTGAAACGTAGATTTTATGGGGAACTACTGGAATATGCAGATAAAAATCCTTCTTCAAGAACAGCCAATGGATTTCAAGATTTGGAAAAACCTCTAAATACTAAATGGTGGAGAGATCAAAATTTTCAAATTGGTGTAGGTGAAGGTATTTTTACACATAATAGATTTGATGATAGTTGGAGAAAATCTCATCAAGCTTTTAACCAAAATATTGCCGTGAAATGATCTACCTATAGAAGATAAGAGAGCGTGTCTAAATTGGTGTATGCGGTTTCAGATATTTCTCAAGCCTCGCTTTAAGCCAGATGGCATGTTGAGACTTAAGTGATTGAAAAAACTATAATAAGGCTGCTTATCCCAACTCCCTAAAAAATTTACTCCATGTTCTTATAAAAATAATTCGTAGCTTCTACAAACCCATCCACGGAACCGCAGTCAAAACGTCTGCCCCTGAACTTGTATGCAATAACTTTTCCCTTTTTCGCCTGCTCAAGAAGTGCATCGGTGATCTGTATCTCTCCGCCTTTGCCGGGTTTGGTCTCTCTGAGGATATCAAAGATGTCCGGAGAGAGGATATATCTTCCGATGATCGCCATGTTGGTCGGTGCATCCTTGGGATCAGGTTTTTCGACCATATCGGTGACACGGTAGGTGTCATCGCTTCCGTCGACAAGATGCCCTGCGATGACGCCGTATTTGTCGGTCTGGTCCATCGGTACCTCTTCGATCGCAACGATGGAGCATTGGTACTTCTCATAGACCTCGATCATCTGGCTGAGTACTCCTTTGTCCGTATGGGTACAAAGATCATCGGCGAGCACCACGGCAAAAGGCTCATTGCCTATCAGTGTCTCTCCGGTGAGGATCGCATGCCCCAGGCCCTTCATCTCGACCTGTCGTGTATAGGAGAAGGTACATTGTTCGATCAGCGCACGGATATCATCGAGCAGATGCTCTTTTGAGCCTCCCTTGATCTGGTGTTCGAGTTCATAGGAGATATCAAAATGGTCCTCTATCGCGCGTTTGCCTCTCCCCGTAACGATCGCCATCGTATGGATACCTGCTTCCACTGCCTCTTCGACACCGTACTGTATCAGCGGTTTGGTAAGGACGGGAAGCATCTCTTTTGGGGTAGCTTTCGTCGCAGGCAGGAAACGCGTTCCGTAGCCTGCCGCGGGAAATAGACATTTTTTGATCATCGTTGGCTCTTCCTTTGTAAATAATGGCTAAAATTATAGCCGAAGCATTATTAGCGCTTGATTTCTTCCAGTTTCTTTTTGAGGATCACTTTCCCGTTTTCAACGCCGGGTTGGTCATAGGCATTGACATCCATGAGCTCTGCAACCAGCGAGGTGAGAAGTTCATAGTAGTAGATCAGGGAACCGATCGTGTAGGCATCCACCCTGGGAAGGGTAATGCTGTCAATCGGGATATCCCCCTCCTGCTCCAGAGACTCTATGACCGAATCACACTGCATATTGATCAGCCTGTCGAAAGAGATCGAATTGAGGATGTCCAGAGATTCAAGGTGCGGCAGGGAGAGGTCCGGTATCATCATCCTCTCTTCAAAGTTTTCGATCTTGATAAAGGTGATGGACTTGTCACGGGTCCCGTCTGTCAAGAGCTGCAAAAAGGAGTGCTGGTCTTTGGGGCCTATCAAGCCGATAGGCGTAAGCCCCACGTGAAAGGCGGAGTGTCTCTGGTGTTTTCCCAGACTCTCCCCCCACAGCTGTACATACCATTCGCAAAAATATTTGAGGAGTTCGGAGTAGGCGAAGATACAGTTGATGTTGTAGCGCGCATGGTTTTTGGCATAGAAGACCGCTTTTTTGAGCAGCGGCTCCTGCATATACCCCTGTTCAAAAAAGCTCTCCTTGACCCTTCTGGCGCCTGAAAGCAGAGAGGCGACATCGACACCGCACAGGACCAGAGGAAGCAGGCCCACAGGGGAGAGGACCGAAAAACGTCCGCCTACGTTCCGGGGAACATAGAGCACATCTGCATGAACCTCCTGCGCATATCTGTCCAGCGGTGAACCCGGATCAGTAATGAAGGTATAGGATGAGGTATCGGGGTGTAGAGAGTAGACATATTTGTAGATCGCAAAGGTCTCTACGGTAGTGCCGGATTTGGAGATCACGATGAAGTGTGTTTTCTCCAGGTCGATCTCTTTGAGTGTGGTGTTGATATCGATCGGGTCGGTACTTTCAAAAAGATAGAGGGTGCGTTTGAGGTTGTTGACCGGTTTGACAAATTCGTAGATCGCCTTGGCCCCGAGCGAACTGCCTCCGATACCGATGATAACGATACTCTCAATATGCTCAGGGATCTTTTCGGCATACTTCAGAATCGGTGTGATATCCTGATCGGGCAGGGAGTAATATCCTATCTTTCCCTGTTCTTTTTGAACTGCCTGGAGGGCATGGGCCTGTGCTTTCGGATGGTTGGATATGAAGTAGAGTCTGTTTTTCATAATGAATCTTTTGCCTTTTGGATCAGTGCGTTCACTTTGGTTTCATAGATTTTTGCAAGGGCTTCATCTGTGGACTCAAACCGTGTGACCAGTACCGGGGTCGTGTTGCTGGCCCTCACCAACCCCCATCCATGTTCAAAATTGATCCGTACACCGTCAACATCGATGACATTGAGAATGACGGGGAAGTCAGCAGGAGGATTAATCAGAAGCTCTTTTACCTTGTCGATGATCAGGAACTTCTCCTCTTCGCTGGTCTCTACCTTGATCTCCTCGGTGGAAAAGACTGTGGGCAGTGCATCGATCTCTTTGTCCAGATCAATCCCATCAGCGATCAGCTCAAGCATTCTCAGTGTCGCATAGATGGCATCATCATATCCGAAGTAACGGTGTTTGAAGAAGATGTGTCCGCTCACCTCGCAGGCCAGATCAGCACCTGTCTCTTTCATCTTTACCTTGAGGTTCGAATGGCCGGTCTTGTACATGATCGCTTTGGCGCCGCGCCGTTCGAGCTCGTCATACATTACCTGGGAGCATTTGACCTCCCCGATGACCGTCGGGTTTTCCATCTGCATGGCAAAGAGCAGTGCCATCTGGTCTCCCTTGATATTGTGCTTGTGTGTCAGCACGGCGATACGGTCGGCATCGCCGTCATAGGCAAAGGCGATATCCCCTTCTTCCTCCAGCGCCTTTTTGACGTCACTGAGGTTTTTTTCTACCGAAGGGTCCGGGTGGTGGTTGGGGAAGGTGCCGTCAGGGTCACAGTACAAGCCGGTATAGTCGAGTTCAAGTGCATCGAAAATATCGGTGATCACCGTATCCGCAACACCGTTTCCGCAATCGATCACGATCTTTTTATCCAGCCCTTTGAGGCGGGCAAACTCCTTGACCATATAGTCGATATAGGGGGTTTTGGCATCGATCTCAACACGTTTAGTGTTATCTTCGATCTTCTGATCCTGGTGCGTGATGATCTCCTCTCCCAGGGCATAGATATCCTCTCCGAAGAAGGGGGCCTGACCGGTCGTGATCTTAAATCCGTTGTATTCGCTTGGATTGTGAGACCCTGTGATCATCACTGAAGCATTGGTTCTGTATCCATCGATCTCGTTGTAGTTGCAAAAGTAGTTGACCGGTGTGGCGACCATTCCCATATCCAGGACCTTGCATCCGGCCGCATTGAGCCCTGAAGCAAGGTAGTCGCGCAGAAGAGGGGAGTGAGAACGCGCATCATACCCGATTGCCACCACTTTATCTCCAGTAATCCGTTGTCCAAGATAGTAGCCTATCAGTTTCACGCTCTGTTCATTAAGCTCCGCTTCGAAGATACCTCTGATATCATACTCTCTAAAGATTGATTTTTTGATCATGCTTCACCTTCATATCCGTTGGGGTTTTGTGATTGCCAGCGCCAGGTGTCTTGGCACATCGCTTCTATATCTCTGGTTGCTTCCCACCCTAAAACCTCTTTGGCATAACCCGGGTCGGCAAAGCATTTGGCGATATCGCCGCTCCTTCTCGGTGCGATACGGTAGGGTACTTTTTTACCGGATGCCTTCTCAAAGGCTTTGACCATATCAAGCACCGAGTATCCCTGTCCTGTCCCCAGGTTCACAGCCAGCACTTCGTCGATCGTGTCGATCTTTTCGAGGGCCTTGAGGTGCCCCTTTGCCAGGTCGACCACATGGATATAGTCCCTTACCCCCGTACCGTCATGGGTATCGTAATCATCCCCGAATACGGAGAGGTGCTCTCTTTTTCCTACGGCTACCTGGGAGATAAAAGGCATCAGGTTGTTGGGGATGCCGTTGGGATCCTCACCGATCAAGCCCGATGCGTGCGCACCGACCGGATTGAAATACCTGAGCAGCACCACTTTCCATTGGTTGTCGGAGATGTGGAGATCACGCAAGATCTCTTCGATAAAGAGTTTGCTCCTGCCGTAAGGGTTGGTCGCCTGAAGCGGGAAATTTTCTCTGATCGGGGTGGCATGGGGATCACCATAGACGGTGGCAGAAGAACTGAAGACGATCGATCTGCATCCATATGATGCCATCACTTCACACAGAACGGTGGTACCGTACACGTTGTTGTCGTAGTACTTCAGCGGATGTGCCACAGACTCTCCGACCGCCTTCAGACCGGCAAAATGGATCACCGCATCAATCGGATAAGCTCTGAATGCAGCGTGGAGGTCCTTTCTGTTACGTATGTCACCCCGGATAAAAGGGACCTCTTTGCCTGTGATCTTCTCTACACGTGCGATGCTCTCTCGTGAGGCATTGGAGAGGTTGTCGAAAACAACGATCTCATATCCTTTCTCCAAGAGCTCCACGCAGGTATGCGACCCGATATATCCTGCACCGCCGGTGACTAAAATCGCCATAAAATTCTTCCCCTTTTTAACCGTAATTTTTTCTAAAAACTGAGTTTCATTCCGAGATAGAAGCTCTCATTGAATGTATAGTCAGCTGCCTTGTAGTCTGTATCGATATTTCTGTATCCTGTAAAGAGATGGATATTGGGGACGACTTCCATGCCCAGTTGGGTGCGGAATTCGGTGTAGTTCTCTGCTTCATTGAAGCTTAGTACTTCCGGCGCATAGGCAAAACTCATCTCCAGCGTCGTCGTTGGTATTGCATCTGTCAGCGGTAAGGTATAGGCGGCTTTTGCCAGAAACGGAACTGCGGCAAACTCATCTGCAAAAACAGCTTTGATCCCGAGGCCGACTCGCAATCCGTAGATGCCTTGAAGCTGGTTTTCTCCCGAGAGACCGATACCAAAAAGGTTGTCACCGTCACTATGCAGATAATTTGCATCAAGGGTATAGCTTGTACCGTCCGCATATCCAATGATATCGTTGAAATTCAGGGAAGTTTGAAGCTCTACATCTTCATCGTTGATATTCAGTGAGACAGCATTTTGCGCACTCAGCATACCGCTTAGAAGAAAACTGCCTAGTAGAATTTTTTTGAAATACATAAAGACTCCTTTAAAAATGATTGAGATTTTAACATAGCCCGGGTTAGTCCTTCCTATCAATCAGGCGGTCCATAGGCTTTTTCGTCTTTTTTTTTCTTCTTCTCATCACGCTTCTTTTTTTTCTCTTCCATCATCACCGCATCCCTGAGTGCATCTTCGCCGTCAAAGCGTGCACTGTCGATAAACTTGGAGTGGTCGTCAAACTGTCCTGTTTTGATCCCCCACAGCAGTCCAATGAGCCCAAGGGCTCCAAGCAGAGTAGAGACACCGATCATCAATATCACAATACCTTCTGACACTTACTTATCCTTTTTGAATTTTAATGTTTTAATACGCATTGAGTTGCCTACGACGACCAGTGAGCTCAAACTCATTGAGAGTGCCGCAACCAGAGGATTGACAAAGCCCGCGACTGCAAGCGGTACGGCGATGAGATTATACATCAAAGAGAAGCCGAGGTTCTCCTTGACCGCCCGGAAGGTGCGTCTGGAGAGCCTGTAGGATTCATAGAGGCTCATCGGGCTCTCATCAAGCAGGACCACATCGCTCACCGAGATAGCCACGTCCGCTCCGTTCCCCATCGCTATGGCGATATCGGAAGAGGCGAGGGCTATCGTATCGTTGATCCCGTCCCCGGCCATGACGACTATCCCGCCTTCATCATGAAACCGGTCGATCATTTTTGCCTTTTCATCAGGCAGCAACCCGGCATAGAATTCTCCGATCCCTACGGCATCCGCTACCCTTTTGGCGCTCTGTTCGTTGTCTCCCGTGAGCATGACGACCCTGATTCCCATTTCCCGGATCATGTGAATCGCCTCTGCCGCGCCTTCCCTGATCGTATCACTGAGTTCATAGCGGGCTACCAGCTTATCGTCGATCGCAAAATAGAAGAGAGTATAGTCACTTTGCTCCTCCACCTCGACTCCCCTGGAGCGCATAAAGGAGGCATTACCTCCGATCAGTGTTTCCCCCTGATAGGATGCCTCAACCCCCTTTGCCTGGATTGTTTTGATATCTTCCAGCTGATAATTTTCCAGCTTCTCATACTCTGATTCGAGATAGGCAAGTATGCCTTTTGAGACAGGGTGGTTTGAGGTGTTGACAAGCGAATAGAGGAGGCTGAAATCAAATGTTTCGAGGATCTTTTCTGTCTGTACCGAGGGTCTTCCCTCGGTGATGGTACCGGTTTTATCAAGTGCGAGCAGGTCACTTTTTGCCATTGTTTCAAGGAAGGTTGCCTCTTTGAAGAGGATGTTCCTTTTTGCCGACATGGAGATCCCTACAAGTGATGCCATCGGTGTAGCGAGCCCCAATGCACAGGGGCAGGCGATGACAATGACTGAGATGCCGATGATCAGGGCATTTTCAAAACTTCCCGTTAGATAATACCAACCGGCAAATGTAAGCAGGGCGATGAGAAGAATCACCGTGGAGAAATATCCGGAGACAGTGTTGGCCAGCTGTTCGATACGCGGTTTTTTGGTGATGGACTCTTCCAGGAGGTTCACGATAGAAGTGAGGAGGGAGCTGGATGCATCCTTTGTGGCTTCATAGCGGAGTGTAGAGTCCAGGCAGATAGAGCCGCTGAGGATCTCATCCCCCTCTTCTTTATAGACCGGTTCGCTTTCACCCGTGAGCGAACTCTCATCAAAAGAGGCTGCCCCCTGTGTCACCCTGCCGTCAATGACTACTTTCTCCCCCGGTTTGAGTTCTATGGTGTCTCCTATGATGACATTGTCAACGCCGACGAGTGATTTGACGCCCTCTTTGACCGTAGTAACTTCGGTAGGGGTGCTGCCTATGATATGATCGAGCGTATCGACTGCATGTTTCTTGCTCAGTACCTCCAGATACTTCCCTACGAGAACAAAGGTAATGATCATCGTGACCGAGTCAAAGTAGACCTCTCCGCGCTGCGTGACCATCGCATAGATGGAGTAGATATAGGCCGAGAGTGCGCCGGAGGCGACCAGTGTATCCATATTGACAGTTCGGTTTTTGTAGCCGTAGTAGGCCCCCCTGAAAAAGATCCATCCGGAGTAGAAAAGTACCGGTGTAGCCAAGATGAACTCGGCGACATTGAGAATATCTTTGAAGGACTGCTCTATCCCTCCGAAGTATCCCGCATAGTGCGCGACGGCCAGCCACATGATGTTCATTGAGCCGAATACGGCGACAAGGATACGCATATAGTAGCTTTTGCGTGTTTTGACCGCATGCTCTTCCTGGAGCTTCGGGTCATAGGGGTAGGCATTGTAGCCGATAGCACGGATCGTAGCGATGATCTTGGAGAGCTTCACCTCTTCGGGATCCCAGATGACCTTGGCTTTGTTGTTGGTGTAGTTGATGGTGGCTTCTATCACCCCTTCGAGTTTGTGCAGTACTTTTTCGTTCAGCCAGACACAGGCAGAACAGTGTATCCCCTCGATGACCAGGTTGATCTCATGCAGCCCGTCATCATGCACAGTGACATAACGTTTTTCAAAGCCTTCAAGATCGAACTTCTCCAGGTCTCCTTCCAGAGCTGAAGGGGGCTGGAGTGTTGTATCCCCAAGTTTTTCATAGAAATTGCCAAGGCCTTCATCTTCAAGCAGGTGGTAGACTCCCTGGCACCCTTTGCAGCAAAAATAGAGCGTCTGTCCGTTATGCTCCTCTTTGATCATTACACTCTCATCAAAGACAAGATTACAGTGGGTACAGGTACAGTCCGCCAAATCAAGCTCCTCCATTGAATTTACATGAATTTTATCCAAATAAGAGTAAAATCCCACATGGAAACAGCACTTTTACTTACTTTTATGCTTTTTGTGGCAGAACTTCTTGAAGCATATATCCAAAGGGCACCTACGCTCCTTGGCATTCTGGAGCGGCTCAATCTCTACGCGCAAAAGTCGATTTTTCTTCTCTTCGCGGTACATCCGGGATTTTATTTTGTACTCTTTGTCGTCATGGTAACAGGTATACTCAATTTCAGCATGATATTTCTGGTAGCGATGAAGGTCTTTGATATTTTTTATAAACTGGAGCTGCTCAAAAAAGTTTTTAAAGAGCGTATGGTTTCCGAAGCGTTTGCGCAGATGCTGATGTGGCGTATCCCCTCATGGTATTTTTTACTCGGGCCGGTACTCTACCCCTCCTTGCTGCTTTATGCCTTAACTTAAATTTTAGTTTAAAAGGTTTATAATACGTTTACTACTTAGTTTTAGATAACTATAACATACATATAATCTTCTAAGAATAATTTCCAAAACACTCAAGAGGACACATGAGCGACAATCAAAAATCTTCAGCTACGGTCAATGCCAAGGCACCCAAAAGCAAAAAAAGTACCAACAGGACCCATGTACCCGTCAAAGGGCACAAAGTGGAGGATCTTCAGAAGCTGCCTTTATCGGAGCTTGTAGAGATTGCCAAAGAGGTACAGGTTGAAAATCCGAACGAATTTCAGAGAAAAGACCTGATCTTCGAGATCCTGAAGTCACAGGTAAGCCAGGGAGGATTTATCCTCTTTACAGGGATCCTTGAAATCCTGCCTGACGGTTACGGTTTCCTGCGTTCCGAAGACGGCAACTTTGCCAACTCCAGTAACGATACCTATGTCAGCAGTACGCAGATCAAGCGTTTTGCACTGAGAAACGGAGATGTCGTGACAGGACAGGTACGTGCTCCCAAAGAGCAGGAAAAGTATAACGCACTGCTCAAGATCGAGGCGATCAACTACCTTGCCCCGGAGCAGTCGAAACAGAGACCGCTTTTTGACAACCTTACGCCGCTTTATGCTGCTGAACAGCTGAAACTTGAGTACAACCCGATGAAGATGACCGGCAGGGTACTTGATCTCTTTACGCCTATCGGAAAAGGGCAGAGAGCGTTGATCGTCGCTCCTCCGCGTACGGGTAAAACAGAACTTCTCAAAGAGCTTGCGCACGGTATTACCTATAACAGTCCGGATGCGACACTGATGGTGCTCCTGGTCGACGAGAGGCCCGAAGAGGTAACCGATATGCAGCGTTCGGTAAAAGGGGAAGTCTACAGTTCGACCTTTGACCTGCCTGCACAAAACCATGTAAGAACAGCCGAGATGGTGATCGAAAAAGCCAAAAGACGTGTGGAGATGGGTAAAGATGTGATCATCCTGCTGGACTCCATCACCAGACTTGCGCGTGCCTACAACACCGTTACCCCAAGCTCCGGAAAAGTACTCTCCGGTGGGGTAGATGCGAATGCACTGCATAAACCAAAGCGCTTCTTCGGTGCGGCAAGAAATATCGAAGAGGGTGGTTCACTGACGATCATCGCTACGGCACTTATCGAGACGGGAAGCCGTATGGATGAGGTGATCTTTGAAGAGTTCAAAGGTACGGGTAACTCCGAAGTGGTACTCAGCCGTCATGTCTCTGAACGCCGTATCTACCCGGCGATCGATGTGACGAAGTCCGGAACACGTAAAGAAGAGCTTCTTGTAACTCCGGAGACCCTACAGAAAGTCTGGGCGCTCAGAACTGCGATGCAGAACATGGAAGAGGTGGAGGGATTGAAATTCCTCTTCTCTAAAATGCTCAAGACTAAGTCCAATGAAGAGTTCCTTTCTCTGATGAATGAGGGCGCATAATTGTATGAGCTTGGGCTCATACAAAGTGAGGAGTGAAGAGTGAAGAGTGCTGGTATGCTTTTCTTGCGAAAAGCTTTGATTGAAAAGATTGCAATAGAAGTTTTACAGTGTAAAGCATACTTGAACTCCCCACTCCTTACCCCAAGGGCACTTGTCACTTCGTTCGGGCGCACTCCTCGTTTTTCATTATTTAAAAAGGATACCTTTTGAAAGTAGGAGTATTTGACTCTGGAGCCGGCGGATTGAGCGTCGTGAAATCCCTGCTGGACCATAAACTCTTCGAAGAGATCATCTACTACGGTGACACGGCGCGCGTTCCCTACGGCCCGAAAGATGCCAATACGGTGATCCGATATGCGCTCGAAGCACTCGAGTTTTTCAATAATTTTAATATCGATCTTCTCATTACGGCATGCAACACCGTCAGTGCCTATGCCATCACTGAAATGCAGGGGAAAGCCTCCTATCCGGTGGTAGGGGTGATTGAACCTGGTATCAAGGCATTGGAAAACAGCCTCACGGACAAAGATGCTCAGATACTGATCATCGGGACCCGTGCGACGATCGCATCAAAACGCTATCAGGATGCACTTAAACTTCTTGGCTACCAAAACCTTACGGCAAGACAGACAGGGCTTTTTGTCTCCATGGTGGAAGAGGGGATCTTTGAGGGGCCCTTGCTCTATGAAACGATGGAGCACTACTTCAAGGAGATAGAGGCACCCCAGGCGATCATTCTAGGATGTACACATTTTCCTTTGATCTCAGATGCGATCAGGGGCTATTTTGATGAGAAGCCCACCCTGATCCATTCGGGTGAAGCGATTGTTGAGTATCTTGAAGAGACACATGGTATCAAAGAAAAGGTCAATGAGACAAAACTCAGCATCTATGCTTCGGACAATGTGGAGGGTTTGCGCACGATAGCCAAGCACTGGCTGAAAGACTGATCTCTCTCCACCCTAAGTAGGATTTTAAACCATTAAAATAGTTGTTTCCCGGAGCAGATAGCATTCTCTTTGATGATTGCCGGAGAGAAGTATAGGTAAAAAATCAGGTGATAGAAAAACGGGATAGAGTTGGATTCATCAAAGCTTCAGCGTAGCAGAAGGGCTTAGAGCCCTATCGCTGCTTTGACTTTTTCCATTTTGGCAGAAGCAATGGCAGAAGCTTTCTTGGCTCCCTGCGCGAGAATATCGTGTACTTCATCGATATGGCTTAGATAGTACTCTCTCTTCTCTCTTGCTTCACCAAGCTCTTCCCAGATCAGCTCTTTGAGATATTTTTTGAAGTGGCCGTACCCCTCTTTCCCGCTTCTGTAGCGTGTCTGCAGTTCGAGTTTCTCTTCATTGTTCAGGAAGAGCGAAGCCAATGCATAGATATTGTCCCCTTCATGCTCCAGCGGTTCACCCAGTGGCGTAGAGGAGGAGACGATCTTGTTGCATCGTTTCTGAAGGGATTTTTCATCCATAAAGAGATCGATCGCATTGTTGTAACTCTTGCTCATCTTCTGGCCGTCAATGCCTGGGATGGTGGCTACCTCTTCCTGTACCAGGTGTTCAGGCAGAACAAAGAGTTCGCCGTACTCGTTGTTGAACTTGATGGCGATATCACGTGTCATCTCTACATGCTGGATCTGATCTTTCCCTACAGGCACCTGTTCGGTGTCAAGTAGCAGAATATCGGCTGCCATCAGGACGGGGTAGCTGAAGAGCGCATGGCTGGCCGGGATCCCTTTTGCAACCTTGTCTTTGTAGGAGTGTGCCCGTTCAAGCAGTCCCATCGGTGTAAATTTGGAGAGTACCCAGTAGAGTTCGAGTACTTCGGGTACATGGCTTTGGATCCAGAAGGTTGTCTTATTTGGATCGATACCGACAGAGAGGTAATCGACTGCCGCATCAATTGTATATTGTCTGAGCGTATCGGCATCTTTGGAACTGGTCAAAGAATGGTAGTTGGCGATAAAGGTAAAGAGCTCATGTTTCTCCTGAAGCTCTACCATCGGTTTCATTGCCCCAAAGTAGTTTCCCAGGTGAAGTTTTCCTGAAGCCTGGATTCCTGTAAGTACACGCATTGCGATATCCTAAAATTTTTTTTGAGATTATAGCAGGTGAGCGCTTTAGGCTTTTACCCGCAGCGGGTATTACTCGTCAATCTTTCGCTCGCCGCGTTTACGTGTCTCCAGATCGAGAGGGACCCCTTCGAAGTCAAACTTGCTTCGGATAAAGTTTGCCAGATAGCGTTTGTAGCTGAAATGCAGGAAATTCGGGTGATTGACAATCAGCGCGATCTTTGGCGGCTTGGTCTCGTACTGGGTTGCAAACTTGATCTTCACTACTGCGCCGTGATGCGAAGGGATATGGTGACGGCTGATCGCTTCACGCAGTACATCATTGAGCTTGGAGGTAGGGATACGCTGTTTGTAGCGCTCATAGATCGCCACAATCTGCTCAAGTATCTTATGTACCCGCTGCCCTGTTTTTGCTGAGACGGTAATGATCGGCGCATAATGGAGGAATTTGAGTTCATCCCGGATATCGTCGATCGCCTCTTCATAACTCTTCTCTTCGCGTACATCCCATTTGTTGATGACGATCAGCGAGCCCAGTTTAAACTTTTCGATCAGGCCGGCAATTCTCTCATCCAGCTCGGTTACTCCCGCAGTCGCATCGATCAAAAGCAGTGCGATATCCGCTTGTTTCAGCATCTCTTCGGTACGGTCAAGCGCATATTTCTCTATACCCAGGATCTTCCCGCGTCTTCTGATCCCCGCAGTATCGACAAAGGTGATTTTATACTCATTGTGTTCGATAGACTCATCGACGGGGTCTATCGTCGTACCGGCCACATCAGAGACGATCGTACGCTCTTCGCCCACCAGCGCATTGAGCAGGGAGCTTTTCCCCGTGTTGACACGTCCGATAAGCGCAACCCTGATCTCTCTGTCCTCCTCCTCTTCTGCGGAGTCAAAATGGATCTCTTCGAGCATCTCTGCAAAAGGATCAACCTCTTCATCCGGTTCCAGTGCGCCTTCCTCTTCTTCACGCGGAGGAATATACGCTTCAAGCCAGGCGTAGAAGTCGTTGAAATAGCGGTTGTGGCTGACTGAGAGCGGAAAGGTACGTTCCGCGCCGAATTCCAGGAATTCCCAGTAACGCTCCTCCTCCTTGTCGTTGTCGATCTTGTTGACGACAAGTGCGAGCGGTTTGTTCAGCGCCTGAAGCTTATAGAAGAGCTCCCTGTCCTCCTCTTCCGGAAGCATTTTCCCGTTGACCATATAGATGATGACATCTGCCTCTTTGGCGGCTCTGAGTGCATGTTCTGCCACTTTGCTGAAGAGTTCGGAAGAGTAGTCGATCCCTCCCGTATCAAGGATCTCAAAGTCACGGTTTCCCGAGATCGTGACCACACGTTTTTTCACATCCCGTGTCGTTCCTGACATATCCGAGGTGATCGCATCCCTCTGACGGGCAAGGCGGTTGAAGAGTGAGCTTTTGCCCACATTGGGGCGTCCGATAATGGCTACTTTTTTAAGATCTGGCATAAATATTCTTTCTTTTTGCAAATTCCCGTTCCGGCCCGGTAGAGGCGGAATGCATATGTACTATTGGAGAGCATGATCCTGCTATCAGATTAGAGTCAACAATGCATTCCCAACGAGGACGTTGGGAGCGAGAAGTATGAGATTTAATTTATGTGATTATACCATATTATTTTTTGGCATCTCATCTTTGTGCATATTCTCCAGATAGATAGAGTGGGAAGGGAAAGCAAAACTCGAGCCATGCTTTGCAACGATCTTTATGATTTTGAGATTGACATCCTCTCTGATGCGCAGATACTCCTCCCAGTTTGCGGTATTGGTAAAGGCATAGATAAAAATATTGAGTGATGAGTCCCCGAATGATTCGAAATTGACAAGCAGCGTATCCTCGCGGGAGATGCCTTCATGGGTCTGCAGCATCGTTTTGATCTCATCGACGATAGCGGTGATCTGTTCGGTGGTCGTAGCATAGGTCAGTCTGATATGCATCCTGATGCGACGGACACCGCGCCGTGAAAAGTTCTCTATCGGGCTGTTGGCGATCACATGGTTGGGTACGGTAATGACCGATTTGTCAAAGGAGCGTATCTTGGTCGTACGCATGCCGATATCCTCGACCACACCTTCCACATTGTTGACGACGATCCACTCTCCTATCCGGATCGTACGGTCGGCCAGGAGCGAGAAGGAGCCAAAAAGGTTGGCAACGGTGTCTTTTGCCGCGAGCGCAAAGGCAAGGCCCCCGATCCCCAGTGATGCGATCAGAGCGGTGACATTGATCCCCCATACCTGAAGCATCGCCCCCAGGCCTATTCCTGCGACCAGGATTTTGATCAGTGCCAGGATAAAATTCCCCACCTCTTTGGAGAGATCTCTGTTGAATTTCCCCGTAATATTGTAAATGAGCTCCCTCATCGCCTCGATGATTGAGAGTATCGTCCAGAATACGGTATAGACCACCAGGGTTTCCAGGATCTTCTTGATCACATCCGTCTCTTTGAAAATGAGTACGAAAAAGAGGTGGATACCGATAAGGATAAATATGAAAGCAAGAGGACCTTTGAGCGCGGAGATGATCCTCTCGTCGTAATGGGTTGAGGTTCTTTGGGCAAATTTTTGCATGGTTGCGACGATCACCAATGTAAAAAATCTTCGCAAAAGAAGAAAGAAGAGAAAGACCAGGGTTGCCGCGATCAGATTGGCATAGGGGATACCCCAGATGGTGTTGGATAAAGCGGGGAATGCTTCATAAACCGGTGCAAGCAGCTTCTGTACCTCGGTGGGAAGCCCCATATCCAACCCGTCAATTACGTTCAGTGTGATGGTGGTATTGTTTTCTGTAGTCTCTACAGCAGACATTCATGCTCCTTTCTTGGTTGGTTTACGTTATTATAGTAAAATTCGTACGAAAGTACAGCGAAGGGGAGTCTTGTGGTGAAAAAATATCTGTTGGTCGGTTTGTTCCTGTCTATCTCATGGCTTGATGCCCGGGTGCTGGATGTGAAGTATAAGGTGAAGTTCGGGATTCTGGGAGAGCTGGGGGTTTCACAGGCGCATTTGGAGACAAATGGGAACCGTTATAAGATCTCTATCGATGCCAAAGCAACGGGTATTGCCAAAACACTCAGCAAAAACAGGAAGGAGATGCATCTCTCCGAGGGATTTATCCGAAACGGGAGATACTATACGCAGCGTTATACTATAGAGGTGGAGTATGGGGAGAAAAAAAGAGAAAAGATCTATACCGTGGATTATCGGAAAAAGACCGTTTCAAAAATCAGCAAAAAATACAGAAAAGGGAAGCTGACTTCCAATGTAGAGAGTACGCTGGACTTTTTCGGTACGGATGATCTTCTGACGCTCTATTTCAATCTGCCGACGCTGCTCGATGAAAAGAGCAAACCGGGACTCTATGTATTCCGTGCGATAGGCGCGGAGCAGCAGGACGGAAAGGTGGAGATACGCCTGCCCAAACCGGAGCAGGTCAAAAAGTACACTGACACTCTGGGGAAGGGTGCATACCGCTATCTTACAGCGATCATCTATCAGAAGATCTTCTCCAGCAACAAAGGCGAACTGATGATCGCCATCGGCAAAGACGGCATTACGCAAAAGGCGGTACTGAAAGACCTAGTGCTGTTTGGCGATCTTACGGCAGAGCGTATAAAATAAAGTCAATCACTTTTTCATCAGATATCTCGCAGGGCTTTAGCATTCCGCCTTTCATCGTAGGATAGTAGTTCCCGCTGACGATGTCATTGCCTCCGAGTTCCTCGGCATAGATCTTGATGAGTTTTCCTTCGAGCAGAGTCTCTTTGCGTAGCAGGTAGCGCCTGTTCCTGTAGAAGAGATCAGTGGTGCCATCGGGGAGCGCTAAAAGCCTGGTGTAAAATTCTGTTTCATTCATAGGTGTTATTATGCAAAAAGTAGTTGAAAGGTAGCAGGTAAAGCGCTAAAAAAATTAGCGCTTTGAAGTAAACATGATCAATCTACCCACTGAGGTTTGTGATGGTTCCTTTCACTGTAGGAAAATGAATCGTCATACTCATCATCTTCCTCATCCAGCCAACCGAATATATCATCAGTAAAGATCCTTGCATATCCCATCTCTTCAAGCATCTCGTCGAGCTGAGAGAGACTTGCATGTGTCTTTTTGTAGTGCGATATAAGCGTCTCGATATCTTCTGTCTCAACGCCGTGTGTCTTTAGGGTAAATTCCATATCTTTTATAGTCATCGTATCTTCCTCTTACAGCTTCATTTCCATAGAAGTTGTTTGAGAGCGTACGGTGAACGAGTGGATCGTTTTCACTTGGGTGATGCCTCCAACATCAACATCTAAATTGTATAGATATCCACTGATATCCTCATGTTCCGGGTACGTATCGAAATGACCGACCAACATAAACCATAACCGATAAAAAATTATACTCTGAAAATCGGATTTTATAGCTAAAAAAGAGATAAAATTTTTCAGGCTCGATATTAAGGAGATTTAAACTAAGATTTCAGAAATTCAGGAGCTCCGGTATCAGGGGTTGAATCAATGTTATAATGTGGGTATACCACTTTATATCGATTGGACTTGGAGGTGGGGTCGCCCCCGGATTAAACAAGTTGGCAGAAGGGCAAAGCATGCAGGAAAATGAGCTGGAACTACTGCGCGAACGCATTCGCATTTTAGAGCAGGAAAACCGGGAAATAAAAGAGAAATCGGCAGAGGCGATCAAGATCGTCGATCAGATCAAAGCGCTTGAGTTTTATCAGGCTGAGATGATCAAGCTGCAGCAGCATATTGAAAAACACGGTAAAAAGCTGATCATCGTCTTTGAGGGCAGAGATGCTGCGGGAAAAGGAAGTCTGATCGGAACGGTATCGCGCTATATGAACCCGAAGCATTACCGTATCGTGGCACTGGGAAAGCCTACGACGGAGCAGAAGACACAGTGGTATTACCAGAAATATGTAGAGCATTTTCCTTCTGCGGGCGAGATCATCCTGTTTGACCGCAGCTGGTACAACCGTGCCATGGTTGAACCCGTGTTCGGCTTTTGCAGCAGTGAAGAGTATAAGTGGTTCATGAATGATGTCACGGGATTTGAGAGATCGGTGAGCAGACAGGGGGTGATCCTGATCAAGCTCTATCTCAGTGTCAAGAAGTCGGTACAGTCAGAACGTTTTGAGCAGAGAAGGGTCGATCCTCTCAGACAGTGGAAGCTGAGCGAGGTAGATCTTCAGGCGCAGGAGCTCTGGGACGAGTTCAGCAAGATGAAATACAAGATGTTCCAGAAAACGGATCACAAACATGCGCCATGGCATGTCATCCGTTCCAATGACAAGCACAAGGCGAGGATAGAGGCGATGAAGCTGATATTGAACCACTTCGATTACGAGAATAGAAATAAAGCACTCAGTTTTGACTATGAACCGGGTATCATTGTCTCTCTGGAAGATGAGATGCAGATGATGAGAGATACCAGGCCTGACCTTTTCGGAAACTCCTGATCCCTCGTTCGGCGATAACTTATAAAGATATGTTACACTTCCAAAAATTTTAAAAGGTCAAGTGTGAAAAAGTATCTTCTGGGCATCGATCGGGGTATTTTGTATATGCTCATTGCCTCACTCTCTTTTGCCGTGATGGGAGGGTTTGCCAAAGTCGTCAGCGAGATACTCCCCGCAGTAGAGGTCACTTTTTTTCGCAATGTATTCGGTGTGGTGCTGATCGGATATGCGATCTATCGATCACCGCTCAAACAGATAGGAGGCAAGCCTCTGCTGCTGTTGTTCAGAGGAGTGATGGGCTTTGCGGCACTGCTCGCATACTTCTATATCATCGCCTATATCCCGCTGGGTGAAGCGGTCACCTACAACAAAACCTCTCCGATCTTTGTAGCGATCTTCGCCTTTTTGTTTTTGGGAGAAAAACTTCCCGGCTCTGCGGTATTCGCCGTGCTGCTTGGGTTTGTCGGTATCTTGCTGATCGCGCAGCCCCAAGGCGGTGTGTTTGACAAGTATGACCTGCTGGGTATCTTCTCCGGGCTCGGTGCCGCACTGGCATACACCTCTATCCGCGAACTGAGGCAGTACTATGACACTCGGGCGATCGTCATGAGTTTTATGGGGGTGGGGACAGTCGCACCGCTGCTGCTGATGCTGGCCACCCCCTACGTGAACCCGCCGCAGGAACTCGATTTTATGTTTGCTGCGTTTGTGATGCCTGAGGGGATACTCTGGTTTTATATCCTTATGATGGGGCTATCTGCGACCTTTTCGCAGATATGGATGACCAAAGCGTATGAACATACCAAAGCAGGGATCGTAGGTACGGTCAGTTACTCCAATATCGTATTCGCATTGATGATCGGAATTCTTTTGGGGGATCCGATACCTGATATTTGGACCTTTTTGGGTATACTGTTGGTCATCACTTCAGGGCTTATCGTGGCCCTGGCCAAAAAATAGTTTTTCTCTGCAGGGAAGAAAGATAGATTCCTTAAATTAAGAAGATAAATTAGGAGACAATATGATTATGATCGCCGGACCGTGTGTCCTTGAAAGCCGTGACAATGTGATGAGGATCGCAGAATCACTCAGTAAATATCACGAAGATTGCACGAAGGATTTCTACTTTAAAGCAAGTTTTGACAAAGCAAACCGTACGAGCCTTGACAGCTTCAGGGGACCGGGACTTGATGAGGGGCTGAAGCTTCTTGCTGAGGTCAAAGCGCAGTTTGGCTACAAGATACTCACGGATGTACATGACTATACACAGCCTGCTGCGGCCGCTGAGGTGGCGGATGTACTTCAGATCCCCGCATTTTTGTGCCGTCAGACCGACCTGCTTGTCGCAGCGGCAAAAACCGATGCGGTAGTCAATATCAAAAAAGGGCAGTTCCTTGCGCCTCAGGCGATGGAGCACTCGGTTGCAAAGGTACTCAAAACCAGAGGGTGCGAGGGTGAAGTGAGTTACGAAAATGCCGAAAAGTATAAAGTCTGGCTTACCGAGAGAGGTTCGACCTTCGGCTACGGCAACCTGGTCGTGGATATGCGCGGGCTTGTGACGATGAGAGAGTTCGCTCCTGTGGTCTTTGACGCAACCCATTCGGTACAGTCTCCCGCAAGCGGCGGCGTGACCAGCGGCGGTGACAGCGCAATGGTGCCGTACCTTGCCCGTGCAGCGGCAGCGGTAGGTGTGGACGGATTTTTCTTTGAAACACATTTTGATCCGAGTATCGCGCTCAGCGACGGCCCGAACATGATCGAGCTTACGAAACTGGAAGCATTGATGGAGCAGATCGATGCGATACGCTCGATCGTAGAGTAGGTATCAAATAGCGTTAGGGTAGTTTTTGTTATAATCCCCTGTTTGACTCGTTCCCAACGTCCCCGTTGGGAATGCATATACTCGTGTGAAATGACCGAAGTATGCATTCCCAAGCTGGAGCTTAGGAACAAGAGTAATTGAAAATATAAGCGAGAAAGGTAGAGAAGTATGACGGTAGTAGAAGGTCATTTAAGTGTAGATAGAAGTAAAAAAGTAGCGATCATCAATGCAAGGTTCAACCACTTTATCACAGACAGGCTGGTAGAGGGGGCGAAAGATGTCTATGCCAGACACGGCGGAAACCCTGAGGATCTTGACCTGATCCTGGTACCGGGTGCATTTGAGATCCCGTTTGCACTGGATAAAGCATTGGCATCAGGCAAATATGATGCGGTATGCTGTCTGGGTGCGGTGATCCGCGGTGCGACACCCCACTTTGATTATGTCTCGGCAGAAGCGACAAAAGGCGTGGCGAACGTGACGCTCAAATACGGCAAGCCGGCAACCTTCGGTGTCCTGACGGTTGACAGCATCGAGCAGGCGATCGAGAGAGCGGGTACAAAAGCCGGAAACAAAGGCGGCGAGGCGATGGCCGGGCTGATCGAACTGATGAACCTTTATACAGAGATGGAAAAATAGAAATATCAAATGCGGCTGGCTGCATGAGCACGCTGCTGAAGCGGGCTCAGCGTCAGCACAGCTTTTTTGACTTTGTCTAAAAAGCGTCAATAAGGAATAACATGGCAACAAGACACCAAGCACGGGCAGCGGTAGTGGGTCTGCTCTATGCCTATGATCTGGGCAACGAAAATATCGCCAAATTCTCAGATGAGATTTTGGAAGAAGACAAGATACGTAACAAACAAAGAGAGTTCTCTAACGCTCTTTTTCACGGGACAATAGAGAATCTCGAACTGATCGATGAAGAGATCAAGAAGCATCTCAAAGAGTGGGATTACCATGGGATCGGCAAAGTAGAAAAGGCGATCCTGCGACTGGGCGCCTATGAGATACTGGTAGCAAAGACCGACAGAGCGATCATTATCAATGAGGCTGTGGAACTCGCCAAAGAGCTGGCAGATGACAAATCACCGAAGTTTATCAACGGAGTTTTGGACGCTGTAGGAAAATAGCATTTTCTTATCGCAAATTAATAATTCATAGTGAATAATGAATAATTATTGTAGGCATTGCTTTGCAATGCTTTTAGAAATAAGGAGTGATGGTTTGAATTTTATTGATAAAAGTGTTGCAGTGCAACACAAACCTGAATTATTAATTATGAGTTATAAATTATCAATTAAAAAACTCCAGAGGAGTCATGTATGAGAATGAGTATCGATGAAGCGGTAGAACTGATCGAAAAGGCAGACCTCAAAACATTGGGCAAGATGGCCTATGCACGCAAGCAGGAGCTGCA
>JAQUFB010000070.1 GCA_028684885.1 Sulfurovum sp.
TGAACGGCACGCCATTGGTGGAGATACCTTCGGCAGAGGAAAAAATCTAGAATGAAAAAACGAGATATCTATCTGCTCTCTCCTTCCCCGGCAGAGGGAACGATCTCCCTGCCGATGATCTCATTTTCCATAGTCTCGGAGAGACTTGACTTTGAGGGGTGCGATACATTGATGTTCACTTCCAAACAGGCAGTGAAAAGCGCTGAAAGGATCGATCCAAACTGGAAAAAATACCCTACCGTTGCCGTAGGCCCTGCAACCAAAAAGCAGATCGAGGCCCTTGGCGGCAGGGTGATCTACTACCCTTCCTCCTTTTATGGCAAAACCCTCAGTCGGGATATCGTAAGATACTTCAAGGAGAAAAAACTTCTCTATCTGCGTCCGCAAAAGGTCTCCTTTGACACAAAAGAGTATCTAAAGAGCGCAGGGGTGACGGTGCAGGAGCAGGTGATCTATGAAACCTCCTGTATCACTTATCCTCAGGAGGAAGCCCCTTCCAGGGGAGCGATCATCATCTTTACCTCACCCTCTACGATGGAATGCTTTTTCAAAAATTTTGAGTGGGACGAGAGCTATACCGCCGTACTGATCGGTGATGCGACAAAGGGAGCTTTAAAGCGTGGTATGGACTATGTCGTAGCTGATAGAGCGTTGATAAAATCATGCATTGAAAAAGCAAAGAGTCTGCAGGAAGACCCTATCGCATAGCGGCAAAAGTAGCTTTTTACTCTAAATGCGCTATAATTATTATAACCTAGATGGTTCGACCACTGTATATGGGGTCCAACATTAAATCTTAGTGGGACATGTAGCAGTTTGGTGTGCAGGTATTTTCATCTGAGTATGGTTTTGCCCTGCGAGAAATTGCCTCCTAAAGAGCTGCTCTCTCCTGCACCGTTGGCTTTTTAGGGCCGACTCACACAGAACGGCCATCCGGGGCTTTCATTTGCAATGTACTGTTGTCAATGAGATGAAAAATTAAAAATTAAAAATTATAAACCGCTAAACTTGACCGTAATTTACCTTTTAATTTTTACCTTTTAATTTTTACCTTTTAATTTTGGAGAAACATATGGACGTATTGATCATAGGGAGCGGCGGTAGGGAGTACTCTATCGGTCTGGCATTGCGTAAAGATCAGAATGTAGGGAAGATCTACTTTGCGCCGGGCAACGGGGCAACGGATGAACTGGGGGAGAACCTTGCTATCAGCGATTTTGATGCACTGGCCGATTTTGTAGAGGAGCATGGCGTCGCTCTTACGATCGTCGGGCCTGAAGCGCCGCTTGTGGAGGGGATCGTCGATGTGTTCAAGGCGCGCAACCTTACCATTTTCGGCCCTACTGCAAAGGCGGCACAGCTGGAGGGTTCAAAGATATTCATGAAGAACTTCCTGGCCCGACATGGTGTTCCGACAGCAAAATATATCGAGACCAGCTCGCTGCAGGAGGCTTATGACTTTATCAATACGATGAAGGCT
This sequence comes from Sulfurovum sp., assembly GCA_028684885.1. Lineage (GTDB taxonomy): Bacteria > Campylobacterota > Campylobacteria > Campylobacterales > Sulfurovaceae > Sulfurovum. The sequence goes on from JAQUFB010000070.1 coordinate 1,481, forward strand.
CCTATCGTAGTGAAGGCAGACGGGCTTTGCGGCGGTAAAGGGGTGATCATCGCCCAGAGTCATGATGAAGCGAAGAGGGCGGCGGGCGAGATGCTCAGTGGTAACTCCTTTGGCGAAGCGGGCACATCGATCGTTGTTGAAGAGTTCCTTGACGGGTATGAGCTTTCGGTCTTTGCCATCTGCGACGGGAAGGACTATGTCGTGCTTCCTGCAGCACAGGACCACAAGCGCCTGCTCAACAATGACCAAGGGCCGAATACCGGCGGGATGGGAGCCTATGCCCCTACGCCGCTTGTCAACGATGATATCTATGCAAAGCTTGACGAGCGTGTGATCAAACCGACGCTGAAGGGGATGCAGGAAGAGGGGATGCCGTTTACGGGTGTGCTCTTTATCGGGGTGATGGTAGTCAATGGAGACCCGATCATCCTGGAGTACAATGTACGTTTCGGTGATCCGGAGTGTGAGGAGTTGATGCCGCTTCTCAAATCTCCCGCAAGCGAGCTCTTCTACAAAGCTGCCACAGGTGACCTGGCAAATGCGAAGATCGAGTTCCATGACAAGTATGCGGTAGGCGTGGTGATGGCCAGCAAGGACTACCCCTACAAGAGCTCGGAACCTGCTGAGATCATTATCGATGATATCTATCATGAGGAGATCAGCGAGAATGCCCATATCTCCTTTGCCGGTGTGAGCCGCGGCGAAGATGGGAAACTCTATGCTACCGGGGGCAGGGTCCTCGTATGCGTCGGTATAGGGGATAGCATCAAAGAAGCGCAGCAGAGAGCCTATATGCTTGTAGGGCAGGTGCACTTTGCGGGCAAGCAGTGCCGTACTGATATCGCATACCAGGCACTTTAGGAGAGACGATGGATGGGCAAAACTCTCTGATGATTGCTGCACCACAAAAGAGGGTTGTCTCATTTGTGATCGATGATATTATCGTTTCTCTTTTTTTTATGGTCATTTTTTATGATCAGATCGTAGGATTCATGCAGGTGGTACCTGCAGATCAGCAATCCCAATCGCAATATCTGATTGACGCAATGAACCACTTCGTCTCAGCCAACCTATTGTGGCTTTTGTCGCTCAAGGTACTCTATCATACGGTGCTGGTCTGGCAAAATGGTATGACACTGGGGAAGTATATTATGAAGATCAGGGTTGTATCCCTGGAGTATCATGAAAAACCTTCATTCATGACGGCGTTCTACCGGGCACTTCTGCGTATCCCCAGTGAGCTGTTTTTCTATCTTGGATTTCTCATGGCATTCTTTGTCCCGCTGAGACAGACTTTTCATGATAAATTCTCAAACTGTGTAGTCGTTGATGCGTAAATATCTACAGTGGGTTCTTGTGCTCGGATGGCTGGGAGGAGAGATCCTCTATGCCGACCAGGAGTTGCAGAAGATCGAGGTACTGGCCAAAGAGATGGAGAGTACCCAAACCACTGTATATGCCACAGGCGGTGTGCTGGTCTATTTCAAAGACTCCGTGATCAAGGCAGACAAGGTTAGCTATGACAGGAAAACCAGCCTGCTGACGGTTGATGGCAATATTGAGATGATAGGGTATGAGGGGAGCAAGCAAAAAAGCGACCGTATCGAGATCAATACGCAAAACAACGAAGTGGTCTTTGAGAAGCTTTTTCTGGTCAATCAAAATGATGTATGGCTTGTCTCAGAACATGCCCACAAAAATGAGGGAAACTATACACTCGGCAGCAGTATGATCTCCAGCTGTGATATCAATGACCCCTTATGGAAAATAGGTTTTGAGCGTTCTATATATGACAGTGTGACAAAAGAGATGAAACTCTACGATGCCAAAGTCTATTTCTGGGATACGCCGATACTCTATACCCCTTATCTCTCCTTCAATACTGACAAACAACGCAGTTCCGGGCTGCTCTTCCCGCTTTTTGGCTATTCGGAAGATGAGGGGTTTATCTACGAACAGCCGATCTTCTGGAATATCTCACCCAGCATGGATATGGAGTTTAATCCGCAGGTGAGGACAGAGAGAAGCAGGGGGATCTACAGCACCTTTCGTTTTGTTGACTCTCCCTACTCTTCGGGAATGATGCGGACAGGATATTTTCTGGACAGCATAGAGTACCAGTTAAGAGAGCAAAATGAAGATAGAGAACATTATGGTTTTGAGTTTTACTATGATGCTTCGAAGTTCCTCTCTAAGGATACGCGGGGAGGGCTGGATGACGGCCTTTATATCAATACGATACTATTGAATGATATTGATTATATCAACCTTCAGAAAAACAGACTGAGCAGTTTCGGACGCAACCCGCTGCAAGAGTCCAGGCTGAACTATTTTGTATCGGGTGAGGAGTTCTATACCGGAGTCAATGCAAAGTATTTTATTGATACGCGGCAAAAAGAGAATGATGATACCCTACAGGTACTGCCATCCGTGCAGCTGCATAAGTATCTGGATCACTTCATCTGGAATAACCTCACCTACAGCGTAGATATCCACCTGAATAATTTTTACAGACAAAAAGGGGTGAGACTGAAGCAGGCGGAAGCAAAGATCCCACTCGATTATACGGTCTCTTTTTTTGATGATTATCTGAGTTTTGCATTGGGTGAGGAGATTTACTACAGTAAGTTCTTTTTTGAGAACGGTGATTCTAGTGTAAATCAGTTTGAATACTATAGCAATATCCATAAAGCAAAACTCTTTACAGATCTGACAAAACGCTATGATGGATTTATCCATGTGTTGCAGCCGGCTTTGGAGTATATCAAACCGGGCAATGAACAGCAGTCTCCTGTAGCTTTTGAGTACTTGGATGATGAGCAAAAAGCCTTATTTGCAGTGGGTTTGCCCGAAGAGCAGTATATGTTGACGCTGAGTCAATATTTTTATGACGAAGCAATGCAGTTGAAATTTTTCCAGCGTCTTTCCCAGCACTGTTATCTCAATCGCTCCTATACATTGGGAGATTTGAGCAATGAGATGCAGTACCGCTGGAGTCACTGGCAGCTATATAACGATATCGTCTATTCGCACGAATTTGACAAGGTACGGGAGTCTCTGGTCCGAATATCGCTGCTCAAGAAAGCATATGGATTTACACTGGGACATATCTATAAGGAGCTCCTGCCTGATGACAAAACCACCTTTATCCCATCCAATGACATCAACTTCAACTTTCACTACCAGGTGAGCCCGCGTATCAAGGTCAAGGGCTCACTGAACTATAACCTGGATGAGAGTTCGGACAAGCAGTGGAGTATAGGAGGCAGCTATGCGGTTGACTGCTGGTCTATGGATCTTGGCCTGCTTCAGGATATCAGACCCCTGCCTACTGGCTCAAGATTGGAGACCAGTGTCTATGTACAATTTAATTTTAACCCGTTTGCCACGATAGGGACAAGGAACTAATGAGATGTTAAACCCCGTTGAAAAGATAGAAACCGCTTTGGAAATCCTGGAGCTGCCCAAGATGATCACTAAGGCGGATATCAAAAGGCAGTATCGTTTTCTTGCGCAGAAACATCACCCTGACAAAGGGGGAGAGGCATCGAAAATGGAGCAGATCAACCAATCCTACAAGCTGTTGATGCAGTATATAGAGGATTTTCGTTATACTTTCGATGAGGATGAGATCAAAAAACAGTTTCCGGGAGTAGATTATGTCCAACGTTTTAGACCTTAATTGCTGTTATTTCAGGGATCGTCAGGCTGCAGCCGAACAGTTGATCGATACCCTGCCTGCAGAGCTGTTTCCCCCTGATGAAACGGTTGTCGTCGGTATTAGTGAAGGGGGAGTCTACTTTGCCGACAGAGTTGCGACAGCACTGGATGCTCCGATGGATATTCTTCTGACAGAAGCGATCAGGGCACCTAATAATCCTGAGCTGCCGATCGCTATGATCTCGGAGACGGAAGAGGTGGTGATGCACCGGGCACTCATCGATGCGTTTGACATTTCGGTGGATTTTGTCTATGCGGCGGCGAGCCGTATCTATGAAGAGGAGGTGCTCTCCTATGTCTATAAATATAGAAAAGGGAAGGATCTGCTCTCTCTGAAAGGCAAATATGTTGTCCTGGTGGATGAGTGTATTGAAACGGGTCTTACGATGATGGTCGCATTGAAGTCGGCGATTGCAAGAGAGGCAAAAAATATCTATGTCGCCACGCCTATTTTGGACCAGTCCGTGTACGAAAACATGATCGCAGTTTGTGACGGTGTCTTCTGCCCTCATAAGATTCAAGACTATATTTCGATAGAATACTATTTTCAGAACTTTGAGAAACTGACTTTTGATGAGATTGTATGGATGGTAGAACGTCAAGAGAAAAAAAGAAAATCCAACCAGATGAGAGTAAAGGAAAATAATTAATGGATGCAACAGTGCTAAAGCTTAAGATTAACAATTTAGAAGAGACATATGAATTTAACAAAGTAGCGAAACAGGCTTCGGGTGCAGTGTTCTACAGACAGGGGAAAGCTGTCCTCCTGGCAACTGTTGCGATCGATGAGAGACCGGTGGAAGAGGACTTCCTCCCTATGACGGTGCAATATATCGAAAAGAGTTATGCTGCCGCAAAAATACCGGGAGGGTTTATCAAGAGAGAGACAAAGCCGGGAGATTTTGAGACGCTCACTTCCCGTATCATAGACCGTTCACTCCGTCCGCTTTTTCCCAAAGGGTTTCGTTATCCGGTAGTCATTACCGTTACGGTATTGAGCAGTGACAGCGAAGTGGATATGCAGGTTGCGGCGCTGCATGCCGCATCCGCAGCGCTCTTTGTTTCTGATACCCCGATCTCACAGGCAGTTGCAGCTGTACGCCTGGCAAAAATAGACGGAGAGATCGTCGTGAACCCGACACTTTCCCAGCAGGATGAGAGTAAGCTGGACCTCTTTGTTGCAGGTTCGGGCAAAGATATTCTGATGATAGAGATGCGTACGATGGCCCAGGAGATCATTGATGATGTGGTTGCTCCCACGATGGCAGAGATCCCATTGATACTGGAGCATCACGAGTGCAACGAGCTGGATGAAGAGGCACTGCTTGAAGCGATCGGTATCGCACAGAAAGCGATCTCGAAAGCTACAGAGATGTACGGCAACGAGTTTGCCCCGGCGAGCAGAGAGCCTCTGGTATTGGAGCTTTTCGATGAAAAAGTGGACAGCGAACTTTACGATTATATTGCTGCTAACTATCAAGAGGCCGTAGAAGAAGCTGTGCAGTCTATGGCAAAAAGCGAGAGAAGTACCGCACTCAAGAAGGTACGTGCCTCCATTATGGAGGCAAAAGCTTCCGAAGGCGTGGTCGTGGAGAAAGAGCTGGTGGGTAATGTGCTCGAAGCATACAAGAGAACGATTGTAAGGGGATTGATCCTGGATAAAGGGATCAGGGCAGATGGCCGTGCACTTGATGAAGTGCGCCCTATTGAGATCGAGACCAATATTCTCCCTTCGGTACACGGTTCATGCCTTTTTACAAGAGGACAGACCCAGGCACTGGTCACTGCAACACTCGGGACAGATAAAGATGCGCAGATGTATGAGCTTATCACGGAAAAAAATACACTCTCCGAGCGCTTTATGGTCCACTATAACTTTCCTGGCTACTCAGTAGGTGAAGCGAAGCCCGTATCAGCACCGGGCAGACGTGAGCTGGGGCACGGCAATCTTGCAAAGCGTGCATTGGAGCCTACGATAGATATTCGTAGAGACGGTACAGTGAGAATCGTTTCGGAGATACTGGAGAGTAACGGCTCCTCTTCGATGGCGACAGTCTGCGGCGGAGCATTGGCACTCAGAGCAGCGGGAGTAGAGACACAGAAACTGGTGGCGGGGGTAGCCATGGGACTGGTCACCGAAGATGAGAAATACGCCGTACTGACCGATATCATGGGTCTTGAAGACCATGACGGCGATATGGACTTCAAAATTACGGGAACATGCGACGGGATCACTGCGATGCAGATGGATATCAAACTGGGAGGTTTGGAACTCCATATACTGAAAGATGCACTGGATCAGGCAAAAAAAGCGCGTTTGCATATTCTGGAGATCATGGAAAGAGCAGATGAAGAGATGCAGCCGAGTGGCGCGCTGCCTACCGTGGAACACTTTACGATAGACCCGAGCCGTATTGTTGATATCATCGGTAAAGCCGGAGCGACGATCCGTGAGATCATTGAGAAGTTCGATGTCAGCATCGATCTTGACAGAGAGGTCGGCGGGGTAAAAGTCAGCGGTGGAGATGACAGCAAAGTGGCAGCTGCCAAAGAACATATTGAATCAATTGCCTCAAGACCGGTACCGAAACAGATGCAGTATGAGATCAACAAACAATACACCGGCAAGATCAAAAAGATCGTAGACTTTGGAATGTTCGTTGAGATGCCTGATGGTTTTGATGCACTGCTTCATATCTCCAAAGTCTCAAAGGGCAGAGTAGATAACCTGGCAGAGAGATATCACGAGGGTGACGAGATCGAAGTGGTAGTACTCGAGCAAAAAGGTAAAAAAGTAGAGTTGGCTACACCGGAATATCTGGTATAGTGAAGCAAAGTATAATCTACTTTTGGATAAAATTACGCCGTTATTACGAAGTGATAAGTAGGGAAACAGTTTGCATTTATGTGACTGTTGGCAGTCAATTACGTCTTCTTCAGCAGAAGGCTCAAGCAACTTGTTGCTTTTTAGGCTGTTTACGCTAGCCGAACGGACTTTGGAGGACAGTCGCAGAGACTTAAAATCAACCAAATTTTGAAGGAATACTAATGAAAAAGATTTTTGTACTTTTCATGGCACTTGGTGCAGCTGCATTTGCAGGTGAAGGTGAATCTATGATCCAAGCTTACTCAGTCATCGCTGCTGGTGTTGGTCTTGGTCTTGCTGCTCTTGGTGGTGCTATCGGTATGGGTCACACTGCTGCTGCAACAATCGCTGGTACAGCTAGAAACCCAGGTCTTGGTGGTAAACTAATGACTACAATGTTCATTGCTCTTGCGATGATCGAAGCACAAGTTATCTATACGCTTGTTATTGCACTTATCGCTCTTTACGCTAACCCATTCCTATAATAGAGAATTTAAGCAAGCTTTAAGTTTGTGGCGGGTATAATCCCGTCCACACAAACACAACGCGATCGTGGTGGAACGGTAGACACGCTATCTTGAGGGGGCGTTTAAAACCTTCAAAAATTGTTAAATATGCGGATATGGTGAAATTGGTAGACACGCAGGCTTGAGGGGCTTGTGGAGCAATCCGTGCTGGTTCGAGTCCAGTTATCCGCACCATCTTAAGCCCCTATTCATGGGAATTTTCACAAAATCAACTATAATAAAAAATTAACATAAATTGCTTCGGCTGTGCGACACACCCTTTTAAATTTATCCAAAATCTTCACATTTTTATCCACCCAAAAAGTTGTCATAATAGATCTATTTTGTAAATCTTATTGCACAATTTTGGTGTTTTAGCTTAAAAGTAGCTTATGTATTGCACAGTTTTATAAGTGTTGGCGCCGGTCCCATTTGGACAGCGCGCCGGAGCTTATGTGGACAGTGTGTCGGAATACATATGGACACTCCGCCGGAGTCTATGTGGACACTTGAAGGTGTCAACCGGCGCGTAAGTTTTTTTTAAGTTGATGGATATTCTCACTATACTACAGCCCAAAAAGGGCTTTTATGAGGAGACTATCCATGAGTACCGTAAAAGAGGTGCTGAGACTCAAATATCTTGGCGATCTATCCAATAGAAATATCGAAACACTCGGAATTGCCTCCAAGTCAGCTGTTTCTAATTTTACTGCCCGTTTCGAGAAGAGTGGCCTTGAGATCAATGAGGCCCTGGCGATGAAGGAACAGCAGCTGCTCGCACAGCTGTTTCCCGAACTCAAACAATACCGCTGTAAAACCGATAAACCCCATCCTGACTGGAACTACATTCATACAGAGCTCTCTAAAAAAGGGATGACAAGATCGCTGCTGTGGGAAGAGTATAAAGAGGAGTATCCAAACGGGTATGGCTATACTCAGTTCAAGGAGTACTACAACCGCTACAAAAAGAGATTGAATCCTTCCATGAGGCAGATACACTATGCAGGAGATAAACTCTTCGTTGACTTCAGCGGCTTGACAGTGCCTATAGTGGATGTAGCGAGCGGTGAAGTCAAAAAAGCACAGATATTCGTTTCGGTACTGGGGGCATCAGGTTACACCTTTGTCCATGCGGTCATGAGCCAAAGCACAGAAGATTTCATTGAATGCCACAACAAAGCCTTTACTTTCTATGGTGGTGTAACCAACCAGGTCGTTCCTGACAATCTCAAAGCAGCGGTGATCTCCCATACCAGGAGCAAG
>JAQUFB010000071.1 GCA_028684885.1 Sulfurovum sp.
TCTTGATTCATTGTTTCGGTCAGAGCGATAAGATAGCCTTGCTCAAGTGATATTTTCTGGATCAAGGCTTCCAATCTTCTGGAATCATAGGTAAAGTTCGGATAATCATCTTGCTGCCATATCCATTTTTTCATAAAGTGGTTCCTTTATGGTACGATTATTTCTCCTAATCATACCATAAACGGTATGATTAATCCAGTGAAGTGTATCATTTTAAGTTAGAAGTCATAACATTTGTATTTGCTGCTTGGATAATCAATGGCATATTTCGTGAGTTCAAATTTGCTCTCTTGCCTCTCTAAGACCAACTCGTAGGTTTGGCACTGCCAAACGTTTGATACAACCTATCATAGCTACAATCATTCAGTCCTATACATAATTTTGAGTCATCAGCAGACCTCTATAGACCGCATCATGAGAGATTGTGAAAGAACTAGTATTAATATGGAAGTGGAGGCTTTAGCCCCACCTAAAAGTGATATATTTTCCAGTTTTTATCTCTAAAATTACTGATAACTCTGAAAAACAACAACTTTTTCATGGTAAAAATAGTTGTGGGCCTAAAGTTTCCACTTCCGTGAATTTTTTCACGATCTCTGGAATTTGGGGACGGAGGAAATGAACCAATAAATAGCCTGTAAGGTAATTTGTTGGCTCGTCTGATTTGTTACGAGTCTAAATACCTGTAGGTGCATCAAGCTCTTCAAGAAGCTCAGCCTTATCTATATTTCTTAGAAAAAAGTAAAGTGTTGAGTCAATTACTTTTAGCTTTCTAGTACTCCGATCATAATCAAATAATGGAGGAATAATATTCTTTTTAATTTGACTGGCAGTGATATTATGTAGGAAATAGCTCATATCAGATGATCTTACATCATCTGCTCTATGGTGGATAGCTTTAATACCGTCTTGAATATCAGCACGCTTAAGTCCAAACTCAATATCTAAGGATTCTAATCCGAAGAGATACTTGATAAAGTAGTATGCAATATACAATGGTATTTCATCTGCTTTTTTCACTTTCTGCTCAACAAATGTTTCCAAGCTACGAATGTGTCTACCTGAATAATCTTCGACTTTTCTTTTAATTGCATCTGATAAATTTGCAGAAAGTATCTTTTGAAGCTGTTTTTGTTTAGACTCTATTCCAGCAGCAAGACAACATTCTTTACATAACTCTTGAAAAACTCCAATACTATCAAATGAATTATCTATCATGTTTTCTATGACACTTTCAAAAGAGACGTTTAGTAATTCCTCACCAATTTGCACCACATTATGGAAATGTTCTTTAGTCCATGGTTCTACAGGAATTTCAATTAGTCTATCTTGTAAATCACCATTAAATTGTGCAAGTCGATTTTTTTCACGCCAAATACCAAGAACAATAAACAAAATATTATAATCTTCAAAGACTCTTAGGTGAAATGCCATATCGCTTTGAGCAGATTCTTCAAGATAGTGAAAATTTTCTAAAATTATACGTTTTGAAAATTTGTTAGCTTTAAGAATTTCAGATATATCTTGTGGTAATGCTAAATTGTAATCGACCATTTTATATTTAGTTTGTTTATCTTTAGCTTCTTTTGCAGCAGCCTCTCCACTGGCTTCTCCATCAGCAAAAAATGGAATTTTAACTTTTGCTTTTAGTCCAACTTTAGCGCTCTCTTCAGTTGATGACTTTGAGACTTTTTCTTCTTCAAATTCGACTTTGAGCTGACGGAGAATAGACTTGTAAATATCAATAGGTGTTGTTTCCGGAGAACAATTTACTCTCACAAAATCTTTTTCTTGAAGGTGTTTATTTGTCAGGGCAGTTTTTCCTTGTTTAGATGATCCAAAAACTACTATATGCTTATTTCGTTGTAGCCCCTCTAGAAACCGCGTATCTACATCTTCTCTTGGGATATAGGAACCGATATTACTATTCGACACTCCAAACACTTCAATTGTTCTCATGTGATTTTCCTGCTTAGCGATATAGAAAGTCAATATGACTCATAACTCTTTATTCAACAAACATTATATAAAGAATAGCTTGCATTTCACCAATAAACGAACAAATAAGATGTGAGGTTATTGGTCAGAAATATCCTAGTAAGGTTCGATGATAAGATCAGAAATATGTGTATTATCCTCCCAAGAGACGTTTGGCAATGCCAAACCTACTACCTTTATAGGCGGGGTTTTCTTCTATCATTGCGCGTGGAAACAAACAAAAATTCGTCTATATTGCATGATAGTATGATAAGAAAATTTGGGTTGGATGTTGAATGATATGTCAAATTGTAATGATTTCGTAGGTCGGGGTGTCCCCACCCCGACCTACGGAACCTGGTGACAAGAGGATGAAGAGGAGGGATAGGTTTCTTTGGCTATACCCGTTCCACCCTCACCTTCACCTCCTGATAGCAGGCACTTTCACCCTCCTCGCTGATGATCGAAGGGGTGAGGTAGTTCACGCCGATCGTGTTGTTGGTGATCAGCGCCGTATCGCCTCTGAGGTATTCAGAGCATTGCACTTCAAAGATATACTCCCCATGCTCTGAGCTTACCTTTACCTTCTCCCCCTCTTTAAATCCGAGTACGGGATTGAGCTCCACTCTGTTGTCCCGGACAAACTGGGTGTTGATCGACTTCTTCGACTTAGGTGAAAGCAGCCAGAGTGTTTCGTCTTTGGGTTTGTTCTGGCTCTCTTTTCTGTACTTGGTAAAACGTTTGGTATTGACGAAGTCATCGTTGAACTCTTCGATGAACGCAAACTCCTCATCGCCTTCTTTTCCGAACCCCTCACTGTAGGGCAGTGCCTCATACGCCGGGCTAACCAGTTCGCCGTTGAGCTCTTCACACTGGGAAAGCCATGCATTGATATAGTACTCCTCACTCTCCAGCCCGCTGAAACCGAAAGCCCCAAAAAGATACTGGGTGAAATCATACTCGCTGATACCGATAGCTGAATCTTTGATCTTCTTCATCGGAGTCACATACTGATGGCCGTAGCTGAGCCTGACATCCTCTTTTTCAAAGAATGTCCTCGCAGGGATCACGATCTTTGCCATCTTCGATGTTTCATTCTCATGAAGACCGAAATAGATGAGATTTTCCACACCCTCCAGCGACTCGATTACCCTGTTGCTATCAGGCATCGAGGCTGCCGGGTTTCCGCCCTGTACCAGGACCGTATCAAAATCGCCAAACTCGGTATCTACCTTGCTCACGCGTTTACATGTCGTTTCAAAAGGGTTGACAAACCCCAGCCTGCTCTCCCCCAGGTAACTGACCCCGCACCCTTCGCGGCCAAATAGCCCCAGTACCGCCGCAAGAGAATCTATCGCATGCAGGGTATAGGAACCGGTGGAGTACTTCTGTACACCTGTCCCGACCAGAAAAACCACTTTTCTGTCACGAAGATAGTTCAGAACACGCCCAAAATCCCCAAGGTCAAGATCGATATAGTTCAAGATCGCCTTGATACGGTGCTCTCTGGTATAGTCATAGAACTCCTCGAAATCAGGAGCAAACTCTTCCATCCACTCCTTGTCTTCACTGTCTTCCATAAAGATAAAGCGCGCCAGCATAATCGCTATATAGTAGTCCGTACGCGGGGCAACCTGTAAAAAAACATCTGCTTTTTTTGCAATCTCCGTGCGGACAGGGTCAATCACGATAAGCTTTTTTCCTTCAAGATAAGGCATGAGGTGGGAGTTGGTCACTGTGAGGTTCCGTCCCCAGACCACCACCACTTCGGACTTCTCTATCTGTTCGAGGGGAAGTGTCCTGTTGACTCCTCTTCCCTCTGCTATCCCTGCTGCCCCGGCACCGTCACAGAGGCTTCCCTTGGTCAGGCAACCTCCGATCTGTTCCATAAAGAGGTCGGTCACCTCCTGCATCACACCTACATTGCCCGAACCTCTCCAGAGCAGGCTTTTTTCTGCTTTGAAAGCCTCTGCCACTGCAGCCAGTGCCTCCTCCATACTCACCTCTTTGCCTTCTACTCTGGGTTTGGTGATGCGTTCTGTCTCGTCCATATATCTGTTCAGTACGGCACAAAGTGCCCCGTTACCCGCAGGATGCTCTGCATCCCCCCTGATCCTGCCCTCTTCATGAAGGATACGACAAGCATCATAGCAGTCGAGACCGCATGCTGTCTTTTCAGCCATTATTTGAGCTCCACTTTGATGAGCTTCGAGAAAGAACCTTCGGGTGCATCCAGATAGATCTCTGCACGGTACGATGAGATAAACTTCTCATCGGCAACCCGCCACACCTTGTCTACTTTCAGTTCACTTTTTTTGCCGTCAAGATAGACAGATTTCTCTTCGATACCCTCCAACTCTTCAGCGTCCAGATAGAGTACGAGCTTTGCCCTGCTCGCATCCACTACCTTTGCCAAAGATGAACCTGGCGTTACATAATCACCTTTACGCACCATAATCTCATACAGATACTTACGGTGAAGTACAATCGATTTTTTTTCGATACTGTCTTCAAGCTGGGCGATCTTATACTCCATATCCATATACTGTGTTTTGGCAGAAGCAAAGCTGTAGAAGGCCTCATCTTTTTGGGCAGCAGATGCTGTTTTCAACTTATCGATACGGTGAAAATAGGACTCTTTCCGTTTTAACGTTTCCTCAAGAATAAGAAGATTTGCTTTGGATGTTTTCAAGCTGATTTTATCCAAACGGTCATCCAGATAGATTACACGTTTTTGATCCACTACACTCCCTTCAGCATCCAGGTCAACATCCATGACCAACGCACTGACCGCAGACTTCAATGTAACGGATTCATAGGGTTCGAGTTTGGCATAGTGTACTTTGGCCCATACAAACAGAGGGGTTAAGAGCAATAAAAACAATTTCATGAGGTATCTCTTTTTTGAAACGATTATAGCAAATTTGCATTGAAGCAAGCTGTTACGGAGAGAGAACCGATAACTACACATCAAATACACAGAGTAGATCTATACTTGGAGGATAGATCACTCTAAAGGATATCAAATGGTAGGATATGGTCATTGTATGGGAATGGGATGGTGGTGGTTAATACTTATCATCTTATTGATCATACTTTTTTATTTTCTTAAAGAGAAACAAAAAAGCAAAACCTCTTCAGCACAGGAGATACTCGATACCCTCTATGCAAAAGGAGAAATAGATAAAAAAGAGTATGAAGAAAGATCCGATAATCTAAAAAAACAATAGAAAAGGGACTCTTTTATGCATAGACGGACATTTATAAAAGGTATTGCTGCAACCTCTCTCATAACTTTCAGCGCTACCTCAAGCTCAGCTAAAAATGTACCTGAAACTGACAAAACACAACAAGTTCTTTCCGGCAATGAGTTCTTTCTGGAGATCGGCTACACTCCTGTGAACCTCACGGGTGAGCCCTCGATAGCCACTACGGTCAACAGACAATTGGCAGGTCCCACTCTTGTCTGGCAAGAAGGTGAAGTAGTCACACTACATGTGACCAACCACCTAAAAAAGAGCACTTCTATACACTGGCATGGTATTATCCTGCCAACCCATATGGATGGGGTTCCGGGACTCAGTTTTGAGGGGATTGCCCCGGGAGAGACCTTCACCTACCACTTCAAGGTACAACAGCACGGTACCTACTGGTACCACAGCCACTCAGATTTTCAGGAACAAACCGGACTCTACGGTGCCATTGTCATCAAGCCGAAAAAAAAAGAGCCGTTCAGCTATGATAGGGAGTATACGATACTCCTCTCAGACTGGAGCGATGAAAAGCCCTCTACCATCTTCAAAAAACTCAAACAGGAGAGCCACTATTACAACGTTTCCCGAAGAACTTTGGGTGATTTTTTTGATGAAGTAAAAACCAAAGGGTTTGGTAGTGCTTTTTCTGACAGAAAAATGTGGAATGAAATGCGTATGAGTGACAGGGATATCTCTGATGTAACAGGATACACCTATACCTATCTGATGAACGGAACTCCTGCTTCAAATCAGTTCAGAGCACAATTTAAAAAGGGAGAACGGATACGTTTACGCTTCATAAACGCTTCGGCCATGACCTTCTTTGATATACGTATCCCAGGGCTCGAGATGAAAGTGATCGCTGCAGACGGGAACCATGTCAAGCCAGTGAATGTTGATGAGTTTCGTATCGGTGTGGCAGAGACCTATGATGTGATCGTGCAGCCACGCAGCCAAAAAGCCTATGCGATCTTTGCCCAAAGCATCGACCGTTCAGGCTATGCCTTGGGTGCGTTAACTCCACATACCTCAATGGATGCCAAAGCACCTCAAATGGACCCAAGACCGGTACTCACCCACGTTGATATGGGGATGTCAATGGATATGTCATCAGGTGGCGGGATGAAATGCAGTTCAGGTATGATGATGCCGAATAAAAATAAAATGAAATCAATGAAGTTTGCCAAGATGGAAGCCCACCACTTCCCCATCACTAAACTTCCGATGAAACGCGGCGTGGAAACCGATATGGTCGCTCCCTCTCCACAGTACCGCCTTGATGATCCCGGTGTGGGTCTGAGAAACAATGGCCGAAGGGTCCTCACCTATGCAGACCTTAAAAACAGATACTCTACTGCTAACTTCCGAAAACCGGACAGGGAGATCATCCTTCATCTGACAGGCAATATGGAACGTTTCATGTGGTCAATTAACGGTATCAAATATGCTGATGCCAAACCCCTGATATTTCACTACGGAGAGTGCATACGCGTCACCTTTATCAATGATACGATGATGAACCATCCCATGCACCTGCATGGGATGTGGAGCAACCTGGAAACAGGAGATGACAACCGCCTGGTACGTAAACATACTGTCAACGTTCAACCGGGTGCGAAGATCAGTTATCGTGTCATCGTAGATGCCAGAGGTAGATGGGCATTTCATTGCCATATGCTCTATCATATGGCCGGCATGTTCCGGGAGGTTAGAGTTTTATGAAAACAAGCGGCATAAAACCACTTATATGGAGCCTCGGCCTCTTAACAATAGTACAGCTGTCTCTGCATGCAGATATGAATGATGATCCTCTTCTAAGCATGGTAAAGATGGATAGACTTGAGATACTCGATGACAGAGAAAATACACAGAAGTGGGATGGAAGTATCTGGATCGGCTATGACCTCAATAAGATCTCTCTTTACAGCGAAGGTGAGCATACCTCTGATGGCTTGGAAAGCAGCCGGAACGAACTGCTCTACACAAGAGCGATCTTTCCCTACTGGGACATACAGGCAGGCATAGCCTATGACAAAAGTACCAACGCTTCAAGAAAGTGGGGGGAGGTAGCATTATCGGGTCTGGCACCCTACTATTTTGAAACAAGGGCTGTAGTGCTTTTCAATGCCGAAGGTAACTGGGGATTACGTCTTGATGCGGAATATGAACTTCTACTCACACAAAAACTTATCATAACACCTTCACTCGAAGCGGACTTCTATACTAAAGATGATCCAAAAATGCACCTTGGAAGCGGTCTCTCTTCTTTGGAAGCAGGCGTACGTATACGTTATGAATTTATCCGTGAGTTCGCTCCCTATATCGGAGTAGAGTGGGAAAAAACCTTTGGCCAGACCTACAGATTTGATCCGATAAATGATCTGCATGCAGTCTTTGGTATAACGTTTTGGTTTTAGCCTTTATAGATTTACTCTCATCACATATAGAGTGGTTAATTGTAATGAATAAATCCACCATAAAGAGGAGTTCTACATATGAAACATATAAATGACAGATCTTCCAAGTATAAATCCAATAGTTTAAGTTTAACTGGCGCTGTTGCTATGGGAACAGGAGTGATGATCGGTGCAGGTATCTTTGCGCTGACCGGACAGGTTGCTGAACTGGCCAAGGAGTGGTTTCCTCTTGCTTTTTTAGTTGCAGCCGTTGTAGCATCATTTAGTGCCTATTCTTACATCAAAATGTCTAATGCTTATCCCTCTGCCGGAGGTATCGCAATGTTTCTTGAAAAAGCTTACGGAAAATCTGTTATGACAGCTGTTTGTGCACTGCTTATGTACTTTTCTATGGTCATTAACGAGAGTCTGGTAGCAAGGACTTTTGGCACCTATATACTACAGCCTTTTGATAGTGGGAAGGAGAGCTGGTTGGTACCTGCACTCGGTGTAGGTTTATTAACATTTGCTTTTTTTATAAATATATTGAGTAACAGGTTCATTCAAACTTTCTCATTTTTCATGACATTCATAAAAATAGGCGGTGTTACGCTATTTGCACTAGGAGGCCTATGGGTTTCCGGTGTTTCGTTTGGAAGTATGACAACAGTACCGACAGGATTCACTTCAGGAGGCTTTTTAGGTGGTGTGGCATTGGCAATTTTAGCGTATAAAGGCTTTACCACCATCACGAACAGTGGAAGCGAGATTGTGAACCCGCACAAAAATGTGGGACGTGCTATTATGATCGCTATCGCTCTTTGTACAGTTCTCTATCTTTTAATTACACTCGCTGTGAACGGAAATCTTACGATAAGTGAGATCATCCAGGTAAAAGATTATGCCCTTGCTGAGGCTGCCCGTCCCGCTTTCGGAAATTACGGTGTATGGTTTACCGTACTCTTCGCCATTATTGCTACAGTTTCAGGAGTGATAGCCAGTGTCTTTGCAGTATCACGTATGCTCGCTATGCTGACAGAAATGAAACTGGTGCCCCATAGCCATTTTGGTATGCCCGGGAATATCCAGCAACATACCCTGGTGTATACTATCGTCATCGCTATGATGTTGACAATCTTCTTTGACCTCAGCAGGATTGCCTCTCTGGGGGCAATTTTTTATATCATTATGGATATAGCTGTCCATTGGGGGATCTATCGTTACATCCGCAATGAAATAAACGCCAGTGCCTTCATTTTGATTACAGCGATCATTATGGATATCGTAGTATTGACGGCATTTATCATCATAAAAGTGCAGACAGATATACTGGTGATCTATACATCTATCGTAGGATTGGCACTGATTTTTTTGGGAGAAAGATACTTTTTACGCCATTATCACAAAAGTGTCTGACAAATTTACACTGGAACCATGTAAATAACGTGCCTATTAAGCTGAACGTTAATGCTAAAGCTTGATCCCAAATTTACCTAAAATAAAAATCACACTATAGTAGGCAATAATTGTCATTGTTATAGAGACAGCCATACTGATATAAAATCCAAAGCCTTTATGGATCAAAAATGGGAAAACCAAAAAGAGTGTCATCGATGGTGCGATCAGCCAGACGATCCTCCGAGAAAATTCAACAACACTGCTGCTACTGTCCGTATCTATATACATCCATGTCATGGCTAATATAGATACCAAAGGAATAGCTGCAAGCAATGCACCTGCCAGGCTGCTTCTCTTTCCTATTTCGGAGATCACGACGATCAGAAGTGAGGTAATAATGAGTTTGGTGATATAGTAAGCCACGCTCTTTCCCTTAATTTCCTAGTAAACAGAACTGTTTCGGATAGGTTATTTTTGCTACTTTAGCATAGAAACATCAAAAAAAAGCAATCCAAATCCTATTTATCACTTCTCTTACTTAAAAAGCCATATTTAGTTACAGAAGAATACTTCACTATATGGACAAAAATAAAAAATTTTAGCTTCTGTCAAAATATATACTGTGTACACACCCTTTACACATTAACATTTTATACTTAGTCACCCCTGAAAAACCCACTTCAAATACATCAGAACGATTTTATACTTTCCATTCTAACACAATCTAAAAAGGATCGGATACAGCTCGGCAAATTTGTTCCTTTCTTCTTTGGGAGTTGCCATCAACACAT
>JAQUFB010000005.1:0-7846 GCA_028684885.1 Sulfurovum sp.
GCCCCCAGCCTCCGAGGGTTTGTTTCACCTGCTGTTCGGTGATCTGTGTGTCGGGGGCAGGCCTGGTATCCAGTGTATAAGTGGGAGCAAAAAGCGCATGAGACTCTTTTTTCACAAGGTTGGGAACAGCGCTCTGCAGGGCCTGTCTTGACGCTTTGAGCGACCGGAGTGCCTCATGGGACTCTACGGTGCCCTCTTCACAGGAGAACCCCGCGATATAACGCACAGGCTCGGAGGAGGGGGTTTTGGTATCGATAAAGGTACGCGAACAGTGGATCGAGCAGAAGTGGCAGCGTGTCGATTCATCCGTACGGGAGGTGTAGGTCATCCTCAGCGCTTCCTCCATTCCTACAAACGTAGCCTCTCCCCGCTCTTTTATCCTCTCTCTGGCCTCTATCGCTGCACCGTATGCCCCCGCTTCCCCGGGATAGGGGTGGACATCGACTGTCGCATCGGGGACCCTTGCCTTGATATAGTCTACCTGGGATTTGAGTGCAGCGAGGTTGTACTGTGTACCGCCCTGAAGCACGAAATGTTTTCCGAAGGCTGCAAGGTTGGGAGCCTGTACAACATATTGCCAGACATTTTTGGGAAGTACTTTGGCGATCCCGGCAAAGAGCTCCTCTTTGCTGTAACCCTCTTTCTGGAAGTTGACACGGTCCGTATCGAGGAAGACCGCACACCCGTAGTTGAAACGCGGCGCTTTTTTCGCAGCGAAGGCAGTGTCTGCATATCCCTCGACAGGGATACCGAACTGTTTGGACATACTCTGAAGCAGGGTACCGTTGCCTGCGCTGCACTGGTTGGAGAGGCGGAAGTTTTTCATCATCCCGTTCTCCATAAAAAGGACTTTGATATCCTGCCCTCCGATATCACAGATGACATCCACGCTCTGCCCGAAGACCTTTTGGGCACTCTTCATATGGGCGATGGTCTCGATGATATTGGCATCAGCCTTCAGCGCCCCCTCAAGGACATCGGCGGCATACCCTGTCACCCCGAGACCCTTTACTTCATAATAACCGTGGGGGTCATTCGCTTTGATCTGCCCTAAAAGCTCCAGCGTGTCCTGTATCGGGTTGCCCTTGGAGAGCTGGTAGACCTTGCAGAGCAGGTTCCCCTCCTCATCGACCAGGACCGCTTTGGAACTGGTCGAGCCCCCGTCAATACCGAGATAGCAGGTTGTCGCTTCTTGTAAAATCGGTGCACTGAAAGCTTTGATGGCATACTGTTCCTTGAAGGCCTCCAGCTCCTTCGATGAAGTGCTCAGGGGAGTATCATCGTTCTCGTTTAGCAGGTTGTCAGCACGATTGACAAGAAGCCGAAGTTTGTCAAGACCGGCAAAGTGCTGTTCATGGTTCTCTTCCCCCTCTCCGAAGATCACTGCACCCAGGGCCGCATAGTATTGTGCATTTTGCGGTACTGCGATCAGCTCTTCGAGCCTTTCCTTCTCATAGGCGATCCCTCTCTCTTCCCAGAGCTCGCTGATCCTAAGGCGCCAGCACTCCTGCAGGAACGGCAGATAGGTATTGGGGCCGCCAAGCAGAAGGACTTTCGGCATCAGGGTATTGCCCCTGGTCAGTACCGTAAGGTTCTGCATCACGATCGCATCGGCAAGGGAGTTCATGATCTCATCGCTCGGAACAGAGGTTTTGACCAGGTTGACGATATCGGTCTCTGCAAAGACCCCGCATTTGGCAGCGACATGATGCAGCTTGTCGGTCTGAAATGTGAGTCGCTGAAGCTCACTGCTCTCCATTCCCACCTTCATGGTACACTTCTCTATCGTCGCTCCGGTCCCTGAAGCACATTTGTCATTCATGGAAGTGAGTACGGACTTTTGACCGTCCTCGCTCTCTTTGAAGTGGATGATCTTGGCATCCTGCCCGCCCAGTTCGATGACGGCACGCACGTCGGGATGGTGATGCTCTACAGCAAGGACCACGGCATTGACCTCCTGGACAAAACGGGCATGCAGTGCAGGCGCGATACGCGAGGCGCCCGAGCCTGTGATATAGACTTTTTCTACCCCGTTGTAGATATCGGGCCGGGTATGGGAGAGTTCTTCCAGCAGGCCCAGGAGCGTAGCGGCCTGTTTGGTTTCGTGCGGTGTATAGGCTTTGGCAAGGATATCAAAGTTTTGGTTGCAGACGACATATTTGACAGTCGTAGAGCCGATATCGATACCCAGTGCATAGTTTTTGGTTTGGATTGGTTTTGTCATAATGTATTATAATATAAAATTATTTACTTTTTGCCCTGTTTGCTTTGACCGCCCAGATAACCCAGCCTAACCCGATGATGATGAAAGGGAGGCTCAGCACCTGTCCCGTGCTGAAAGGGATATCCCATGTATAGGCAGCCTGATTGGTTTTGGTGTATTCGAGCAAAAAACGTACGGTGAACATCATCAAAAGAAAGAGTCCCGGAAGGAGTCTTGTCGTGAACTCAGGCGTGAGTTTTTTGTAGAGTATCACAAAAAGCCCCAGGATGGCAAGGTAGGAGAATGCCTCATAGAGCTGTACGGGATGGCGGGGAAGCATATCGACCCGCTCAAAGATGATCGCCCAGGGCAGATCGGTCTCCTTGCCGAGTATCTCCGAGTTGAAGAAGTTCCCGAACCTTACGGCAGCAGCGACCACAAGTCCCGGGATCGTGATGCGCGAGAGCAGCCAGAAAAAGGACTCCTTGTATCGTCTGCAAAAGAGCCACAGGGCAATGATCACACCAAGCATCCCTCCATGGCTCGCAAGCCCCCCTTTCCATACCATGAGTATCTCAAGGGGATTGGAGAGGTAGTAGTGAGGCTCATACGCCAGGCAGTGCATCAGTCTCGCTCCGATCACCGTACCTGCCAGGGCATAGATCAGAAGCGTGTCAAGCAGTTCAGGATCACGCCCCTCACGCCGGAATATCCATTTGGATATCAGCAGGCCCAAAAAAAATGATCCTACGAAAAGTACGCCGTACCAGCGAAGCTGAAGAGGGCCAAGTTCCAAGAGTACCGGGCTGACATTCCAAGTAAAATAATCCATATTGCTGCCTTAATGAGTAAGTTGGGTTATTATACTTTAAGTTGTTTAGTTATCGATTGGGTTTTGATGATTTTATCGAAGATTTTTATGTCGGTGTGGGAAGGAGAGAAGCAGGGATGCAGGAATTCAGGAAAGACCGGATACCCCGGAGGGGGGCTTTTTTATTTGATCTCTATGGATCTTGGCTTGAGTTTCTCTTCTTTCTGCAGGTCGATGATCAGCTGCCCGTTCTCGAGTGTGGCCGAGATCTTTTCGGGGTCTATCCCTTCAGGAAGGGTAAATTTCCGCTCAATTTTTCCGAAGGCGCTTTCACAAAGGTAATAATCCTCCTCCTTTACCTCATGTTTTGTTTTTCTCGTTCCAGAGATAGAAAGAACATTATTTTCTATATCTACTTTGATATCCTCTTTTTTGATACCAGGCATATCTATTTCGATATGGAAATCTCCATTGCTTTTTTTTGCCAGGTTCGAGAAGGGAAGGTGGCTGGCTACATTGTCCAATACTTCACCCGCTTTTTCTATCCCTCTCTCAAGACCCTCTTCGATCTGCGTACCTATATTTTTGGCACTTTTGATGATATCCATCACACTCTCCTTATTTTACAGCGATTCTTTTGGTTTTTTCGACTTCCGGTTTCTCCAGTTTTGGGATCACCACTTCGAGTACCCCGTCTTCGCATGAAGCACTGATGTTTTCCACATCCACATTTTCAGGAAGCGAAAAGCTTCTTTTGAAGGTACCATAGAAACTCTCTACCTTATAGTAATCCTCCTCTTTCAGCTCCTCTTTTAGCTTCTTCTCTCCCGAGATCACGAGCCTGTTCTCTTCGATATCCACTTTGATATCCTCTTTTTTGACTCCCGGAAGATCGACCTCCACATGGTAGGCATATTCGCCTTCACGTGTATTGACTGCAGGTGTGAAATCATATTTTCTTTCCACCTCCTGCGTAGAGGTATCCATCTCGTTCAGTAAGGTATTCAGCCTGTCGAATCCTCTTCTGAAATCATTGAATTGGTTCCATGGTCTGTAACGTGTCACGAACATTTGGACTCCTTTTTTATTTTCTTCCCCGTTTTGATACGGTTGGCATTTATTATAATCTATATCAAAAAGTTTGTCTGCCACTAAAGTAGCAAAATCTTTACTTTTCCGGATGGTCAAGGAGCTCTTGGGTATTTTTTGGGATGATGTTCTTGCGTTTTATATCGATAACCCCTTCGGATTTGAGCTCTTGGAGTTGCCGATTGAGTACTTTTCTTGTGGTGCCTATCAGTGCGGCGATCTCTTCATGGGGAAGATCATGGATGAGTTTGAGCTTGCCCGGTGTTTCGGGATCGATGTTCTTGACGATCAGCCTGAAAAGGCGCTGGGAAGTACTGTGCAGCGAAAGATCCAGGGCAAGCCCTTCTGTCTCCCTGATCTGTTTTGCGATATAGGGGAGGATCAGCTGGCGAAAGCTGCTGTTTTCATTGATCCATGAGCGGACGATATGGATAGGAAAGCGCATCACCTGTGTATGGTCATCAAGCGAGGTGAGCAGGTTGTTGTGGAGCTCTCCGTCAAGCAGGGAGACGATATCGTACATATCGCCCGTGGTGAGTATCTTCAGGGTCTGTTCTTTGCCGCTTTCGGGTTCAACCTGGGAAACCTTGATACGCCCTTTGAATACGATAAAAAAATACTTTAAAAGC
This sequence comes from Sulfurovum sp., assembly GCA_028684885.1. GTDB lineage: Bacteria > Campylobacterota > Campylobacteria > Campylobacterales > Sulfurovaceae > Sulfurovum. Next base: position 4,733 of record JAQUFB010000005.1, read on the forward strand.
GCTTCGGGAGAGAAAATCGTCTCATTTTTATGAAAATGGTAGGGCTGTCCGTACGCTTCGATATCTTTCTGGAGTTTATTGGGCAGGTTGACGATCAGTGACTCTTCCATTTTTCACCGGTTTATGTGGGATTTTTTAGATTTTAACTTAAAAATCCCGGAAAATCAAGCAGTCGATCGGAGGCGTCTTATTCGTTGATCTTTGCCTTGATCTCTCTGGCGACAGAAGCGAGTTTTGCGATCTTCTGTGTATCGCTCAGCGTCTCATCAAGGAGTATTTTGACAAATGCCGAGCCGACGATCACCCCGTCCACGCCTTTGGCCTTCTCTTTGGCCGTGTTCTCATCTACCCCGAAACCGACATAGACGGGTGTATCAGTGAATGCTTTGATATCGGTGATGATCTCTTGCAGATCTTCGCTCTTCCCCGCACCGGTGATCCCTGCATAGGCCACAAGATAGATGAACTTCCTGGCTCCGCTGACGATCTGTTCGATACGTGCTTTGCTGTCTGTAGGCGCGATAAAATCGATAAGGCTCAGGCCTGCCTCTTCGATCTGAGGTTTATAGGCTCTGGCCTCCTCAAAAGGCAGGTCGGGGATGACGAACCCGTTGACGCCGCTCTCTTTTGCCTTGGCGATAAAATACTCTATGCCTTTGTGGTAGAAGGGGTTGAAGTATCCCATCCACAGAGTATCGATATGCGGTGCGATCTTTGCAGAAGCATCAAAAAGGTGCTCCAGCTTGAAGCCTGCCCGGAGTGCCAGGAGGTTGGCCTTTTCGATGACCGGGCCATCTGCCACGGGGTCTGAGAAAGGCATGCCCAGTTCAAGTGTGTCAACCCCGGCCTCTTTCAGCGCCAGTGCGGCATCTACGGTAAACTCAAGTGAGGGGTATCCTGTAGTAAGATAAGCAACCAATTTTTTCAAGGTAAACCCTTTTTTATTACGATCAATAAATTATTTTGGATATTATATGCTAAAATCAGTAAAAATATCGACGCAGTAGGAAAACAATGAGTATTCACACTCCAAAAATAGAGAAAAAAGTCACTTTGAGTGCACTTCAGGCAATGAAAGGCAAAGAGCCTATCGTGATGGTCACGGCGTATGATGCACTGTTTGCTAAGCTCTTTGACGGGGAAGTAGAGATGATACTGGTAGGGGACAGTCTCAATATGAGTTTCCTGGGAAAACCCGATACGCTCTCTGCCACACTGGATCAGATGATCTATCATACCCAGGCCGTCTGCAACGGGGCAGAGAAATCGATGGTGGTTCTGGATATGCCCTATGGGACCTATATCACGCCTGAAATGGCAGTGGCTAACGCGACAAAGGTCTATCAGCAGACAGATGCCCAGGCGATCAAGATCGAGGGGGGAAAAGAGCGCGCTCCTATTATTAAAGCATTGGTGGAGAACGGTATCGCAGTGGTCGCGCATGTAGGACTGATGCCTCAGTTCGTACGAAGCGAAGGGGGTTATAAGGTGCGAGGTAAAGATGCAGAGGATATCCGGAGGCTGGTAGAGGATGCGAAGGCGCTTGAAGAGGCCGGCGCATTCATGGTGCTGGTGGAGGGGGTCAAACCCGAGGCAGCCAGAGCGGTCACCGAAGCGGTCAGCGTCCCGACGATCGGCATCGGGGCAGGGAATGTGACCGATGGCCAGGTACTGGTATGGAGCGACATGTTCGATTTCTTTGAAGCCTTTACCCCGAAATTTGTCAAAAAGTACGGCAAGGGTGCCCAGATGATCAAAGAGGGGCTGCAGCAGTACCGCGACGAGGTGAAAAGCAGGGCGTTTCCCAGTGAGGAATACAGTTATTGAAAGTGAGGAGCTAGGAGTGAGGAGTGAGGAGTTGAGGTATGCTTTTTTTCAAAAAGCTTCTGTTGAAAGAATGAAAGGTTTGAAGTGGTAGTAGATAATAGAAGAAGCATTGCAGAGCAATGCAAACCGACACTCCTAATTCCTAATTCCTCATTCCTCACTTCCATCCAAAAGGAGTTTTGATGGAAAGAATGGTAGAGATAGAACGCTTTGAGGGTGAAGGGAGTTACGAATTCACCTTGCGGCCGAGCAGCTGGGATGAGTATATCGGGCAGGAGAAGATCAAAAAAAACCTCAAAGTCTTTATTGAGGCAAGCAAAAAAAGGGGGGAGGCGCTGGACCATATCCTCTTTTTCGGGCCTCCGGGGCTTGGCAAAACGACACTGGCAAATATCATCTCTACGCAGATGGGCGCCAATATCAAAACCACTGCAGCCCCGATGATCGAAAAAGCCGGAGACCTTGCGGCCCTGCTTACCAATATCGAAGAGGGGGATATCCTTTTTATCGATGAGATCCACCGTATGAGCCCGGCGATCGAGGAGATACTCTACCCGGCGATGGAGGATTTCAGGCTGGATATCATTATCGGTTCGGGTCCTGCGGCACAGACCGTGAAGATCGATCTCCCGCGTTTTACCCTCATCGGTGCCACGACAAGGGCCGGGATGCTCTCAAATCCGCTTCGCGAACGTTTCGGTATGCACTTCAGGATGCAGTTCTATACCCCTGAAGAGCTCGGGCGTATCGTCATGCAGGCATCCCACAAGCTTGAGAAACGATCCCAAAAAGAGGCAGCGACCGAGATCGCAAGACGCAGTAGGGGAACACCCCGTATCGCGCTGCGTCTCTTAAAACGGGTACGCGACTTTGCCGAAGTGGAAGACGAGCATGAGATCACACTGGAGAGAGCAAGGTATGCACTCGATGAGCTCGGGGTCAACCACATAGGGTTTGACGAGCAGGATATCCGTCTGCTGGAGCTGCTTGTCTCTGCGAAAAACAAACCGATGGGACTGAGTACAATATCGGCCGCGTTGAGCGAGGATGAAGGAACGATCGAGGATGTGCTGGAACCCTACCTGATCGCAAACGGATATATTGAGCGTACTGCCAGAGGCCGTATCGCTACGCAGAAGAGTTATGAGCATTTTAAGCTTGGCGGGATGAAGGAGGGGCTTTTTGAATAAAAAGCGCATCCCTGAGTTGAAAAACGAAGCTTCAGTGAGAGAAATGGTATCCGAACTTTGTTCGGATACAAGGAGAAATAAAGTAGAGGACTGTTTA
>JAQUFB010000005.1:7946-27476 GCA_028684885.1 Sulfurovum sp.
GGCGGGATGAAGGAGGGGCTTTTTGAATAAAAAGCGCATCCCTGAGTTGAAAAACGAAGCTTCAGTGAGAGAAATGGTATCCGAACTTTGTTCGGATACAAGGAGAAATAAAGTAGAGGACTGTTTAAATGATAACGAATAAAAGTTTGACAATCACGGTACTTTTTATTCTCTCATTAGTCGGTGCGTACAGTATCTACCAGCCGTTTCTGCTCTCTTTGGTGGTTGCCATTCTGCTGACGATGGCAACCTACAATTTTACAAAGAAGCTGATCGTTCAAACCCGTTCAAGAAAGCTGAGTGCTGCGATAGCCACACTGTTTCTGGCGCTGATCATTTTTGCTCCTATTATCTATCTTGCGACCATAGGGGTAGGGTATCTTTCGCAGATGGATATTTCCGTGATCAATGATGTCACCTCCACATTGAGAAAATACGAACTGCCCTATTTTAAAGACTGGATGAGCGATGAGAAGATCGCCGGGTACCTCAAGACGGCTACCTCCTATCTGACGACAGCGGGGAGCGTGGGGATCGGATTTGTCAAAAATATGCTCCTGGTACTGGTCTTCTATTTTATCATCAACTTCTACGGAGAGCGCTTTTTCGAACTGATACGTGCACTGATGCCGGTCAGCCGTATCCGGAGTGCCAAAATGATCCACGAGGTCTCCTCTACGATGGAGGTCGTCTTCTATTCGATCATTGTGACCGCCATCTTTGAAGGGGTGCTTTTCGGCGCCATGGCAAGCTACTACGGATTCAACGGACTGCTCTTCGGCGTGATCTACGGTTTCGCTTCGCTGATCCCGATTGTCGGTGGAGCGATCGTATGGGTACCGGTCTCCCTCTATGCCTGGACCAATATCGACGGAGAGACGGCATTGGTGATCGCCATCTATTCGGTCATCGTGATATCGATCATTGCAGATACCTTTATCAAACCGCTTATCATCAAAGTGATCAAAGAGAACCTGCTCAAAAGTACGATAGAGATCAATGAGATCGTGATCTTCTTCTCGATCCTGGCAGGTATCACGACCTACGGTTTCTGGGGGATGATCCTCGGTCCGGCGATTACCTCGTTTTTGATCGCGATCACTAAAGTATATATCGATTATAATCAGGAAGAAAATCTCAAAGAGATAAAAATCAACATGACAGGAGGGGAAAGATGATTAAGATATTGATCATTGAAGATGATCCGGAACTTGCACTGATACTGACAAACTATCTGACGAAGTACGATATGGAAGTGATCGGTGCAGAAGATCCCTATCTGGGGCTTTCTCTATTGACGCAGCATGAGTTTGACCTGATCATACTTGACCTTACACTGCCGGGGATGGATGGGCTCGAAGTGATCCCCAAAATCAGGGAGATCACCAACATCCCTATCATTATCTCCTCAGCCCGGGATGATATCACCGACAAGGTGATCGGGATGGAGCGCGGTGCGGATGACTATATGCCAAAACCGTATGATCCCCGAGAGCTTGTCACGCGTATCAAGACGATCCTGCGCCGCACACACAGTGCAGAGACACCTCCAAAAGAGACTGTACTTTTTGATGCAGACAGCAAGGCACATACGATCACGTTCAAAGGAGAACTGCTGGAGCTTACGGCTGCGGAGTATGATATCCTCAATATGCTGATACAGCACAAGAACGGTTCTGTATCCAGGGAACAGCTGCTCTATGAAAGCGAACATATCGATGATGACAGTTCGATCAAAAATATCGATGTGATCATTTCACGTATCCGTCAGAAGATCGCCAGGATCGACCCGGATCATGTCTATATCAGGCCGATCCGGGGTGTAGGGTATCTGCTGACAGACCGTCCAACCCCTGCGAAATAAACGGTAAAAAGAGACAAATTATGAGGAACCTATCGGTAACGACCTTTATCCATATCCTCTTTTCCATAGCAATCATCATTCTGGTGACGACCTTTGTACTCTTTCTCTCCTGGGACAAAGATCGCCAGAAGATCGAAGAGTTCAAACACTATCAGCTGATCTCCGTGACCTTTCTCTCCAATCTGCAAAGGCATCCCGATGAGGTGAAACTGCAGGAACTCTACAAGGAGCTTCAGCTCAAGCCTCTGTCAGAGGAGGGTGTTTCGGTCTTGAAAAAACGTATAGAGAGCAGCGGGGAGACCATCTTTACCGGCGGTTCTGCACTCGGGAAGGTAAGGGTCTTTGATATCAAAGGGAAAAGATATATCTATATCCAGCATATGGCGTACAACCTGATGCTTGAGGACGCCAGGGAAGAGAAGTACTATTTTGAGATTGCCGTAGCCCTGGGCGTCTTTTTGACCGTACTCCTGCTTCTGCTCTATGTGGCGGTCCTGCGTAAACTCTATCCGCTCCGGACGCTGCATCAGGAGATACAGCGCTTTGCAAAAGGGGATCTCAATACCAAAGTGAGCTATAAGTATGATGATGAGATAGGAAAGATCGCACAGAGTTTTGACAATGCCATCAGGTATATCAATCAGCTCTCCGCCTCCAAAAACCTTTTTATGCGCAATATCATGCATGAGCTGAAAACGCCGATCACCAAGGGGCGCATCGTTGTAGAGATGCTGGAGGATGAACAGAGCAAAAAAATATTGGTACGGGCATTTGAACGTATGAATGAGCTTATCAATGAACTTGCCCAGATAGAGCGTGTCACGACACAGAGTTTTGAACCCAATTTTGAGTATACATCGCTGGATGAAGTGGTGCAGAGAACGCGTGATCTTCTGATCAATGAGAGCGAGAGGCTGTGTATCGAAGTGGAAAATGATGCGTTGGTCACGGATGTGAATCTTTTGGCTTTGGCGCTCAAAAACCTTTTGGATAACGGCATCAAATACAGCAAAGACAAACAGGTATGTCTCCGGTCGGCAGAGAACGGCCTGGAGGTGATTTCCAAAGGCGAAGTTTTGCAGCATCCGCTCTCCTACTACCTGGAGCCTTTCTCCCAGGAGGAGAAACGCAGTTCGGGCTTTGGGCTGGGGCTCTATATCGTCAATGCAATCCTTGGTAAACTGGGATACAGACTTGCGTACAGACATGATGAGGAGAACAATATCTTCTCTATCATGACAGGGGAGCAACGCTCAATTGATGCGCGAAGTACCTAGAAGAGACTCCTTTATTTTAGCGCTTCAGCGATGAGTTCAAGCGGGTTTTTGAAGATCGTCTCCACATCGGCATTGTTCATCGCTTCGCTCAGCTGGACACGGCAGGCACTGCACTCTGCACTGACATACTTTGCTTTTGTATCCTTGATCATTGCCGCTTTGGGCTTACCTGCAGCCTCTGCGAGGTGGAACTTCTCTGTCTGCATCGTCACCCCTCCAAATCCGCAGCAGCGGTTGGGATCGCTCATCTCCTGCAACGGATAGTTGGGAGCAAGCAGATTGCGCGGTTCTTTCCATATCCCCTGTACTTTCCTTGCATGGCATGGGTCGTGGTAGGTGACAACATCGTCAAACTTTTTGCCTTTCTCTTCGAGCAGTTTGACCAGGTCGGTATTGTTGTAGAGCCATGCGGTAGCCATGTGTATCTTTTCTGCCACTTTTTTGGCACGTGCTTCCCATTCGGGCATATCGTGATTTGCAAAGAAGACCTGCCAGTCATGTTTGACCATCGCCGAACAGGTTGCTTCCGGGATCAGCATCGCATCGCACTCATCCATAAAGCTCTCAAAGTACTTGATGTTCTTTTTGGTCATATATTCTACCGAGTCACTGTCTCCCGTAAAGTAGGCAGGTGCCCCGCAGCAGAGCTGTTTTTTGGGGATAAAGACATCGATATTGAGCTGTTTGAGTATCTCCACCAGACTCTCGCCGATATCGGTATAGTTATAGTTGGCAAGACAACCGATGAAGATCGCAACACGGGGGTTTTTCTTCTCCTGTATGGGTGCAGGGATCTCCTCAGGGTGGCTGTTGAGAAAGCTTGTTTTTGCCAGTGAGGGGAGCAGTCTTCCCTTCTTCACCATAGGGAGGGCAAATCTTGCCTTCAGTCCTCTGCCTTTTTCATCGACACTTAGGGCGCAGGTCTTGAACATAAAACCGAGCTTCATCACGAGGTCCATGACCCATCTGTGCCGCAGGAGGAAGAAAAAGGCCCTTTTAAACCAGGCGATACCGTATTTATCAGCGATATCGGCACGCACCTCTTCGATGACCATATCCGTAGGGAGCGAGTTGGGGCAGACATCGACACAGTTGGTACATAAAAAGCAGCTCTCAAAGATATCTTTTGCATTTTTATCCAGCTCCAGATCGCCGCGCTGATAGGCACCGAGAAGATCGATAAATCCGCGGGGTGAAGTGGTTTCGTCGGGATTGACCTGGTGGATCGTACATACGGGGATACATTTACCGCATTTGATACAGGCTTCACTGGTATCGGAAAAGTTGAAGATTTCATCTAGTTGTTTAGGACTCGACATTTGGTGCCTCACTGTATTGAGTTGTAACGCTTATGCTCAAAGATTTTCCTTATTGTGAAATAAAGGTTTTACTCTCATTTCTCCTCTCCCGAGGTGGAATGAATATTACTATGTTATAGCTAACTTTTTTATTTATTTCAAGTGCTTTATAGAAGCATTGCCATGCAATGCAAACAAGAATCTGCTATCTGCTATCTAGCGCGAATTAGCGGTGTTGGTCCAGCCACACCATGATCCCTTTTTGCGCGTGGAGTCTGTTCTCCGCTTCCGTAAAGATCACTTCCGAGTGTTTCTCAAAGACCTCTTCACTGACCTCATATCCTCTGTAGGCAGGCAGACAGTGCAGGAAGATCGCATCCTCTTTTGCCAGAGACATCATCGCTTCATCTACGATATAGCCGTCAAAGGCTTTGAGCTTGGTCTCTTTTTCCTCTTCCTGCCCCATGGAGATCCATGTATCAGTCGTCACTACATCGGCACCTTTGGCCGCCTCTTTGGGATCGTTGCCAAAGATCAGTCTGCCGCCGTTTTCTTCAGCCAGTCTTTCGGCACGAGCTATGATCTCAGGATCGCACTCATACCCTTTTGGGGTAGCCACACGCAGTTCAAAGCCCATGATCGCCGCAAGCATCAGCCAGGAGTGGGTCATGTTGTTGCCGTCTCCGACATAGGCGACCACCGGATTTTCTTTGCCAAACTCCAGCATCGTGAGGTAGTCTGTCATGAGCTGTACCGGGTGGTAGTCATCCGTCAGACCGTTGATCACCGGCACTTTGGAGTATCTGGCAAACTCTTCAAGCTTGCTGTGCTCAAAGGTACGGATCATTACCATATCGACCATACGGGAGATGACACGCGCCGTATCCTTCATCGGTTCTCCGCGCCCCAGCTGTATATCGTTGGAGGAGAGGAAAAGCCCTATGCCGCCAAGCTGGTAGATCCCTGTTTCAAAACTTACCCTGGTACGTGTAGAACTCTTCTCGAAGATCATCCCCAGTGTCTGGTGCTCCATGTACGGTACAAACTTGCGCTGTTTGGTTTGTGCCTTGATCTTTTGTGCCAGCGCGATCATCTCCAGCAGCTCCTCTTTGCTAAAGTCTGCCAGTGTCAAAAAGTGTCTCATCGGACTTCCCTTCCTTAGTTAGGTACATTAAATTTTAAAAGGAAATATTCTACCATAAATGGGTTGAAAGTAGATGAAGCGTGCAGTATTTGGGCAAAAGCCCTGAAGGGAGCGCTACTTTTGGAGCAGAAGCGCCGCCTCTTTGGCGTGGTAGGTGATGATGATATCCGCACCTGCACGCTTAAATCCGAGCAGGGTCTCCATCATGACTTTCTCATAGTCGATCACGCCTGCTTTTGCCGCCATCTTGAGCATGGAGTACTCTCCGGATACGTTGTAGACTGCCAGCGGAAGCGAGGTGTTGTTCTTGATGTCTCTTACGATATCGAGGTAGGCGAGGGCCGGTTTGACCATTAGGATATCCGCTCCCTCCTTTTCATCCTCTATGCTCTCCAGGATCGCCTCGTTGCGGTTGGCAGGGTTCATCTGGTAGCTTCTCCTGTCGCCAAAGCTCGGGCTGCTCTCTGCCACATCACGGAACGGGCCGTAGTACGCTGAAGCAAATTTCGTCGAGTAGCTCATCACCGGAAGGTTCTCAAACCCTGCACCGTCCAATCCTTCTCGGATCGCAGTGATCATCCCGTCCATCATACCGCTTGGCGCGATCATATCCGCACCTGCCTTGGCATGGATCACCGCCTGTTTTGCCAGGTTCCCGAGCGTGATATCGTTATCTACAGTTTCAAGTACAGGGTCGAGCACACCGCAGTGTCCGTGGTCGGTATATTCACAGAAACAGAGATCCGTGACCACAAACATATCCGGGTGTGCAGCTTTGACCGCTCTGACGGTTTCGGCGATGATACCGTGCTCACAGAGCGCATCGCTCCCCACAGAGTCTTTTACTTTTGGAATACCGAAGAGGATAATGGCATAGATACCGAGTTTTTTAAGCGCGTCACACTCTTTGATGATCTCATCGATACTCATTTGGAAGACTCCCGGCATCGAGGCGACCTCCTCTTTGATCCCTTCACCGCTTTTTGAGAAAAGGGGATAGATGAAGTCATTGACACTCAGGTGCGTCTCCTGGAGGAGATCTCTTAGAACGGGGTTGATTCTTTTTCTACGAAAACGTGCAAACATAACGATTTTACCTTTTGGGTGAAATTTATAAGTAGCCGCTATTTTACAACAATTATCGGCCGTTAATGATTAATTATTTATTCTTGGTGTATAATCTCCCGCATGAAAGCAGTAGAACAATCAGAAACGGCCAAATTACCAACGAAGTACGGGAAATTTAATATCCAGGCTTTTAAGGATGACCTGGGGAAAGAGCACCTGGCGATCTTTACCGATGATCTTCCGGAGGCGCCGATCGTACGTGTGCACTCGGAGTGCCTTACGGGGGATGCACTGGGGTCGCTCAAGTGTGACTGCGGCGATCAGCTCCATTCTGCGATGAGACTGATCGCAAAAGAGGGCGGGATGATCATCTATCACCGCCAGGAAGGTCGCAACATCGGACTGCTCAACAAGGTCAATGCCTATGCGCTGCAGGACCAGGGGTTTGATACCGTTGCGGCGAACCATCAGCTGGGTTTTCAGGCGGATGAGCGAACCTATGATATCGTCGAGTTCATCCTGAACCATTTCGGGATCAAAAAGCTCAGGTTGCTGACGAACAATCCAAAGAAGATCGAAAGCCTTAAAAACATCGAGATCGTCGAGCGTATCCCTATCCAGATTGCTTCCAATCCTCACAATGAAGGGTATCTCAAGACGAAAAAAGAGCAGATGGGGCATCTGCTCTAGTCTGGTCTGCAAAATCGACAATAGAGATCAGATGAGAGAATAAGTAAAGAAAAAAGAGGAAAAAGCAGTTTGAAGTTGGCAGAGTATTTGAAAAAAGAATCGATCGGACTGGACGATACTGCGATCCGAAAACTGGAAGCGTTCAGTGTGCTGTTGCATGAGTGGAACCAGATCCACAATCTTACAGGTGCAAAGACGATCGAGAAGATCTATGAGAACATCATCGACTCCCTCTATCCTCTCACCTTTATCAAAATACCCAAAACACTGCTGGATGTAGGGACCGGAGCAGGATTCCCCGGTCTGATACTTGGTATCGCCCTGCCGCAGACCGAGGTGGTGTTGGCAGAACCGCTCAAGAAAAGAGTCTCCTTTCTGAAGTATGCCTGTATCGACCTTGGGCTGGATAATGTGAAGGTAGAGGGCAAAAGGGTAGAAGAGATGGAGCATGAACCTTTTGAGATGATCAGCTCGCGGGCGGTGACCGATACGAAGTTTCTGCTTGCGTTGACGAAGGATGTCAGTGATGCCCACACCTCCTATCTCTTTTACAAAGGGAGCCGCGTCTTTGATGAGGTGGAGGCGGTGCAACATCAGTTAAGTTATGATATAGTACAGAAAAATCAAAGAAATTATCTTTTGGGCACCCTCAAAGCCCCTGGATGTTCATAACATTACTAGCTTTTTCTTAGACTAGGCACTCTTTAGCAGTCCTAGCCTTAGCTAAGTCAAGAAAGAGTAACGACGTATAAGGGAAAGCTAGTAATGCCCAGAGGGTGGGTTTTGCAAACGCAATCTGCCACAAGATGCTTACTTCATCTTAGCTTTGGCTAGGACTTGAAAGCCTTTTGCGGCATCTTACATTTGCAAAGCCCATTATGAATATCCAGGGACTATGAAGGTGCCCATGTATCAAGGCGGATCAGTGATCTTAAAATTCATTATATTTGCAGTGGTCGCACTGCTTGTCTACAAGTTTTTTGGCGGTAAACTGCCTGCTTTCGGAAGCAAAACTCCTGAAGAAAAAAAGATCGATGAGGATACGTTGGTCGAGTGCGAGACCTGCCATACCTTTGTGACGCTAAAAGAGAGTATCATTATCAACGGAAAACACTACTGCTCACAGGAGTGTGCAGACAAACGATAGCGGTTTTAGGTGCTGCCAAAAGAGGCCAACCACATCAAAGAAGGAGATACGATATGATAGTTATAGGACACCCATGGGTAGAGAGCCCGAAGTTTTGCAAGGTCTTTTCAGAAGAGGATGTCAAACAGTGCCCTCCTGACAGCGTGGTGGTGCTGGAGCCGTTGGCTGATTCGCATAAGCTTGCAGCGTATTGCCAGAAAAATGATATCCCCTATGCGCTGCCGGTGAAGAAACTTAAAGAAGCGATCTTTGCCAATGCGCTCGGGGCAAGCTATATTATCTGTGAAGAGGATGATGCGATGATGATCCAGCCTATTGCCCAGGAGTATCTTTTTGATACACGTATACTGGTACTTATCCATGAAGAGAAAGAGATGACCAAGATCGCGAGATCACTGATCGACGGTGTGATCTTTGCCGAGGCGATCATCTAAGTACGACCAGTGTTTCACTCTTTTAAAATTACAAATACACTGATACTTCTCAACCTTATTGCCTATATCGCCACGGCACTCTTCAGTGCGAACCTGGCTGAGATGGATAGCCGTGTGCTTGTTGCATTCGGTGCACTCTACGGGCCGCTCATTTTTGTCTATGATGAGTGGTGGCGTCTCTTGACGGCGATGTTCCTGCATGGGGGGATGACGCATCTTCTGATGAATATGTTCTCCCTCTATATTGTCGGGCGTCCCGCAGAGATCTACTTTGAAAAACGTGCATTCCTTGCGATCTACTTTTTCTCCGGACTGATCGGTGCGGCCGCCTCGCTGGCTATACACCCCCAGAGCGTGGGGATCGGTGCTTCTGGCGCGATATTTGGGCTCTTTGGTGCACTGGCAGGGTTTTTCCTTGTCCACCGGGAGAGGATCGGTGCGCAGAGCAGGGCGTTTATGAAGAACTTCGGTGTGATCATCGCGCTGAATGTACTGCTCGGACTCTCTATCCCCTCTATCGATATGAGTGCCCATATCGGCGGCCTTGCAGCAGGAGCGATCGGCGGGATGATGGTTTCGTACAGGCCCAGATGGCTGCGCTTCTACAGTGTTGCTATGGCGGTTATCCTGTTGAGTGCACTCTTTTATCTGCAGGGATCGAATGCTTCGGTACTTTAGTCTCCTGCTTGTCGCCTTTTCCTTCTTCGGCTGCAGTGTCAAGTCCTCTTCTCCTGCACCCTCCAATGTGAAGCGTTTAAGCCAGACATTGCAGGGCCTGGATGCAAATATCTCTCTAGAAGAGGCGGATTATCTGGCATGGGATATCTACCGTAAGGCAGAGGAGCTCACCGAGAAGTTTGAGCTGGTCTCTCCGCCTCAGTTCCATAACTTTCTGGTCAATGTGGGGGTGAGAGAAAAAGGGCTCTGCTACCACTTCTCGGATGCGCTCTATATTCACTTGAAGTCCCAGGGGTATGAAGCGTTTGATTTCCATCTGGTGGGTGCCAATATCGGGAAGTACTGGAGTGAGCACAATGCACTGGTCGTGGTACCAAAAGCGTGCAGAAGCGAGAAGTGTATACTCAAGAGCGGAATCCTTATCGATGCCTGGAGGGATTCGGGCAAAGTCTACTTTGCAAAGCTGAGCGAAGACAGAGCGTACCACTGGAGACACCGAAGCGAGAGATGCAAAACGGTTTTATGAGAAGGAGTGTGGAAAATGAATGATGATGAACGCGCGATGATGATACTGGAGAAGTCGATCTATGAGGCAAAAGTATCCTGGAGGAGAAGCATATCTTCAGGCCCTTTGCGATGATACTGGACCAGAACGGCACGATACGAAGGTTGGAAAACGAGATAGAGGATATGCAGGCTTCCTATAGGGAACTGCATGACGAGATCATGGCGCATGTACAGATGAGACAGACCGTTGATATCATTGTGCTGCTTACCAATGCTTCGATGCCCGAGCAGCTTGTGGATGAGGGGGTGGAGAGCACTATCAGGGTACACCTCGAAGAGCGTTCTCAGCAGCACAAAGCGATCCCAAGCCGCTATATCTATGTCCCTTACCAGCTGCAGCGCCTTGCGGGAGAGGAGAGGGTCGAAGCCAGGCTTTTTCACCCCCAGGCAGTGAGTTTCCCCGCGGAGTTTTTCAGCAAAAACGCATAAAACCGTCCCCCCCCTCACCATCTGCACCGGATCGATCCCTGACAAGTCGCGGAAGAGAGATACTTTCCTTTAGTCATAAAATTTTTATAATTATTTCCAATACCTTAGATTAATTTGCTACAATACATCAATCAGGGGGTAAGTAAATGAGAAGAATAGTGTGCACTGTCTTGCTCTGGATGGCCGCAGGGATGACTGCACTCCTTGCCAAAGGTGTTCCAGCAGGTACCGAGATCAGCAACTTTGCTACAGTGAGCTATCAGATGGATGGAGTATCCTACAGCACCACGAGCAATACCCTCTCCGACAGGGTCGATCAGATCATAGATGTCAATGTGGTCTGGAATGATGCTTCTCCGGTCATCGTAGCGAACGGAGATATCGACAAAGTGCTTACCTTCAAAGTGACCAATACGGGCAACGGGGAGGATACCTTTACCCTTCTGTACAGTGCCGATGCTGCTTCCGATTTTGCCGTGACGGATCCGAAGATCTATATCGATACCAACAATAACGGAGTCTTTGATCCTTCGATAGACAACGAGGCGTATAGTCTCACCTTGGCGGCCGAAGCCTCCACTGCAGTTTTTCTGGTCGCAGATATCCCCGCCGACTCCTACCCGTCCGGAAGTATCTCTGATAATCTCCTGGAAGCCAAATCCACGATCGGCGGTTCGGGTACGCCCGGAACGGTATATCCGGATGCCGGAGTGGACGGGGTCACTGCCGTTGACGGGATGAACGGAGGGGTGGACAAGCAGCTGGGAACCTATGAGATAGGCAGTGAGCTCGGGGTGAGCCTGACCAAAAGCGCCACACCCGAAAGCGCGGAGGTGGCTACCGGTACGCTCATACAATATGATATCGCCGTAGCGCTGCAGGGGAACGGGAGCGTAGAGAACCTGGTCGTTACCGATCCGATCCCTTCGGGGACCACCTATGTGGCAGGTTCCCTGAAGCTTGACGGTGTCGCGCTTACGGATGCGGAGGATAGTGATGAGGGGCGGTTTGACGGCAATGCCGTAGAGGTAAAGCTGGGGACGGCGACGCAGACCGACACCCTCCCTTTTGGCAGAATGATCACTTTTGAGGTGAGGATAGAGTAGACGCTCTCCCGGAGACCTGTGTGCAGGGCTCCGGGAGGTTGTCAGACCTTGCAGGTTCCCAACAGAGAATCTGTTTACAAATCATAAGGAGCAATCATGAGAAAAGGCTTGTTGTATCTCTGTCTGAGTGTTCTCTTGACATCGGTGATGCATGCTGAGATCAGTATCACATCCGAATCGCTGCAGGAAAAACGCATCAACAAACAGCTTAAATGGGTGAAAGCCACCAAGGTGATACCCGGAACCAAGATCCGCTATCTCAATACCGTCAGTAACACAGGAGAGCAGGCAGCAGAAGACCTGGTCATTACCAATCCCGTACCGAAGCATATGCAGTATCTGGAGGGGAGTGCCAAGTGTGCCGGTGCCTGCACGATCACCTACTCTCTGGACGGCAAGGTTTTTAAGGCACCGGATAAACTTTTTGTAACAGAAATGGGCAAAAAACGAAAAGCCAGGGCTTCGGAGTACAAAGCGGTAAAATGGGTGATAGAACGGCTGGGTGCAAAGCAGCGCAGCAGCGTGCAGTTTGATGCGGTCCTAGAGTAGCGTCTGGTCTGCAACCCCTGAAGAGAGTTTTTGCGGGGCAGAGGAGGCACAAAACCTCTCTTCAGGGGTTATCAACGCTTAGGTATCCGATATGGATCAACAGAAAACAAAGAAGGAGAAAAAGATGAAAAAGAGTGTAGTTGCAGTATGTTGATGCTGCTGGGGGCCGGCGGCCTCTACGCGGCAGGGACCGCCGCGGGGACACAGGTGACGAATGAAGTGACGCTGAGTTATACGGTAGGGGGCATATCCCAAACCGATATCGTCGGAAACGATGATGATGGTTTTTTGGTGGATAATAAAGTAGACTTTACAGTTGCCAATAATGATGGTGACCAAATAGCCGTAACACCTGGGAGCACCGACCAAGTTACTAATTGGACACTGGAGAATACCGGCAATGACGCACAATACTTTACACTTGCAGCAAGCAATCTAACAGGCGGGGAGACTGTATATAGTGATGCAGATACTGCCGATACAAGTACACCTTATACCATAACTTACAGTACTGATGGAGGAAGTACCTATGGTGCATATAGTGGCGCATTTGAATTGGCAGTGGGTGCGTCAGTACTTATCAAAGTCGCGGCGGATATACCCGGTAGTATTACAGATGGCGATGTAATGAACATTCAGTTGGAAGCAACTGCTACTGACTCCGGAGGTACGGCAATAACTGCAACAATCGGTGCGGATAATGAAGACAGTGTAGATATCGTACTGGCAGAAGGTGCAGAGGTGTCTGCTGAAGGCAATACAGAATTTGATGGTCAATTTTCTGCTTGGGGCGGATATATAGCTCAGTCTGCAGCTCTGGCAGCGACAAAAGGTTCATGTGTCATCTGGGATCCGGTAAAGGAATCAAGCAACCCCAAACGCATCCCCGGGGCCGTTGTAAGGTACGCCATCCAGGTAGCCAATACAGGCTCACAGGATGCGACAGATGTAAATGTCACTGATGTTTTAAACGCAAATCTTACTTACGGCACAACTACTCCGGCACCAACTGCGGTAGCCAGAATAGTAACCGAGAGTTGTGATTGTACAAATCCGGGTGCTACAAACGGCGATTCAATTTCTGAAAGTTCCGGTACGGTAACGGCTGCTTTTGCTACGGTAACTGCCAGTACTACAGAGTGTGCATATTTTGATGTGACAATCAACTGATCCGATATGCTGTTGAACCATCAAGCACTTTTCACTTTTCTCCTGTCGGCTTTTAAGCGGGCCGCAGGAGAACTGTGCGCGTTCAACGCCGCGTATGCTGATCGCAAAAGGATTGCGATGAGCATACGGGGCTTGCTGCTTGCGCTGCTCTGCACGACGCTTTCCTGGGGGGCCGATATGGGCGATATCATTACCAACAGGGCCAATGCCACCTATCTGGTGAGCAGTATCCCCAAAAGCGTGGTTTCCAACGAGGTTGATGTCAAGGTGACCGTCCAGGAGGAAAGCAGGATCTGGGTCGAAAAAAGTGTCGACAAGGCAGTGGCAGGCACAGGCGAGCTGGTCCGCTACACCATCACCGTGCACAATGACGGCACCACAGCGGCAAACCACGTGATACTCTACGACCTGATGCCCCGCGGGGTGAAGTATGAGGCCGGTACCTTCAGGGTCGACGGCATGGATACCGCGCCGAATCTCTCCCCAGACGGCAGGGAGCTCTCTACGACGCTCTCCTCTATCGCCTCAAAAGAGCAGGTTCAGATCACCTTTATCGCGGTGGTCGGTGCGGGGATCGGCGCCAAAGAGGCGGTCAACCAGGCATGGACGGTGAGTGCCTCATCGCAGCAGTCCAACACCGCCACCGCAGGATTCCTTGTCAACGAAGAGCTCTTCCGCTCCACGGGGACCATTCTCGGGCAGGTCTACGAAGCCCCCTTCAAAGGTGACAGAAAAGGGCACGGTGTCCCAGGGGTGCGGCTCTATCTCGAAGACGGTACCTATGTGGTGACCGACAAGGACGGCAAATACCACTTCGAGGGTATCAAAGCGGGGACACATGTGGTGCAGGTGGACGAGGATCTGCTCCCGCGCGGATATCAGATGGGGCAGTGCCAGGAGAATGCACGTTTCGGCAGCCGCGCCTTTTCGCAGTTTGTGGACCTGGGGCAGGGAGCGCTGAAGCGGGCTGACTTCTGCCTCAGGAAAACAGAGGGGGGCGGGGCTGCCGCTGCGACGGATACCGGAGAGGCAAACCGCACAACACCCTACACTCCGCCTGCAGGGGAGAAGAAGATGCCCGCCTACACGGAAAGTGATCTTATGATCCGCAAAACGGAGATAGTGTGGCCGCCGGAAGATTATGTGCCTTCCGTCCCCTCTACCAAGATCGCGGTACGCTACCCCAAGACCGACAAAGCCGAAGTGTGGCTCAACGGCACGAAGGTCAGCATGCTCAACTATGACGGCAAGACCACTTCTCCCGATCACGAGATGGCGATAGACAGATACCGGGGCGTGGACCTGCTCAAAGGAGAGAACACGATAGAGATCCGCTTGTCCAACCCCTCCGGCCAACGCTATGAGACCCTCAAACGCACGGTCTTTATCGCCAATACCCCCGCCAAGATCGTCTATATGCCCGAACTCTCCCGCCCGGTAGCAGACGGGATCAATCCCTCGATCATCGCGGTCAAGCTTCTGGATGCCAACAACAAGCCGTTGCGGCAGGGGATGATCGGGAACTTTTCGGTCAGCGCACCCTACAGCTCGATGAGCAGCGTAGAACAGTACCGTAACAACCCCCTTGCCGCTACCAAGCCTACCAATACCTACACCGTCGGGGCCGACGGTATAGCCTATATCGCCCTGCAGCCTACCACCCAGACGGGAGAAGTGACACTGACGTTCAAGCTCGAGTACAAGGAGGATTATGTCAAAGCCTGGCTCAAGCCGAGCAAGCGCAAATGGATCATGGTCGGGTTTGCAGAGGGGAGTGTGGGGTACAACACCCTCAAGAAACACCAGGAGGCGCTGCGTGACAAGGAGGATAAGGTAGTGCGCGAAGGCCGTGTCTCCTTCTATGCCAAGGGGAGCATCAGGGCTGACTGGCTGCTTACCATGGCATACGATACCGGAAAAGATACCAAAGATACCAGGTTTTTCGGCACGATCGACCCAAACACCTACTACACCATCTACAATGACGAGACCATGCAGGGGTATGATGCCGCAAGCCGAAAAAAGCTCTACATCAAAGTGGAAAATGATACCTTCAATATCCTTTTCGGGGACCTCAATACAGACCTGAGCACGACAAAACTCACGGAGTACAGCCGTACATTGACCGGGCTGAAAAGCGAATACCACAGCAGGCACATCGACGCCAAAGCATTTGCGGCATATACCGACCAGGTGTTCCAAAGGGATGAGATGAGAGGCGACGGGACATCGGGGTATTATTATCTCAAAAGCAAACCTGTCATCACGAACTCAGAAAAGATCACCATAGAGGTGAGAGACAGATACAGGGATGAGATCGTCCTCTCTACCAAAGAGCTGCAGAGATTCAGGGACTATGAGATCGACTATGCACTGGGAAGGCTCTACTTCAAAGAGCCGATCTACAGTGCGGACAAAGACTTCAACCCTGTCTATATCGTGGCACGGTATGAGGTCGACGGGGACGGCTCGAAGCACTATACCTATGGCGGCAGAGGGGCAGTAAAGCTCAATGACGGGGATGCGGAAGTAGGCGCGACCTATATCTCCGAAGATACCGGTACCGGGAAGAATGAGATCATCGGAGCCGATACGACGGTGAGGATCGGAGCCGCTACCGTACTCAAAGCCGAATATGCCAAAAGCAAAAACAGCAAAAACGGTGAGGTTGTCAAAGGAGATGCCAAACTCGCGGAGATCGAGCATCTCTCAAACGGGCTCTATCTGAGAGGCTACTACCGGGAGCAGGACAACACATTCGGGCTGGGGCAGCTCTCGGAGCAGCTTGGAGGCACACGCAAGATCGGGATGGATGCCACGAAGACATTTGCTGAGCGTATGAGCTTAAAAGCCACAGCGTATAGAGACAGCGACCTCCTCACCGGCAAAGCGCATGACGTGGCAGAATCAAGGCTCCAGATCGATGAGACCCTCTGGAACCTTTTTGCGGGGTACCGGTATGCCGATGCCAGCGATACCGAGCCTGTCAATCAGATACTGCTCGGCGGCTCCTATGCGCTTTTCAACCAAAAGCTCAAACTCTCCGCTTCGCACGACAGATCCATGGGCGCAAATGCCGATGTGCTCTTCCCTACCAAGACGGTAGTGGGGTTTGACTATGCCCTGATGCAGCAGGTCAACCTCTTCGGATCGTACGAGTGGGGGGAAAACGACAAGCAGGAGTATACATTGGGGAGGGTAGGTACCCGGGTGACGCCATGGAGCGGGATGACGGTGGAGAACGCCACGATCAGCGAATTTAGAAACGATACCGCAAGACTCTACAATACCACAGGCCTGCTCCAGAGCTATCAGCTCACACCCAGTATATGGCTGAGCGGGGGGTATGAAAAAGGGGTGCTGGCTGAGGGAAACGCTACGATGGAGAATGATGAGTTCGACGCGTACAGGATCGGCGGCGCCTACCGCACCGATCTCTTCTCCGTGATGCTCAACGGCGAATACAGAGAGGGGACGTTCGATACCAAGCGCAATCTCTCCTTCGGTGCCTATACGCAGCCCAATGATGATCTGGGACTGGCAGCCAGCAGCCTCTACAGTACTGTCTATAATGACACGAACAGAACGAACACTATGGAAGCCAGGGTGGCCCTGGCGTACAGGCCGCAGCAGTCCGACCTGATCGTACTGGAGAAACTTGAGTATATACACAACGAGGAGCGCGGCGCAGGAGAGAACAAAACCCAGAAACTGATCAACAATCTCCAGGCGAACTATACGCCGCATGAGACCTTTGAGCTCTCCCTGCAGTATGGGGTCAAGTATGTCTTTGATGCGATCGATGCGTATGAGCACAAAGGGTGGATCCAGCTCAGCGGCATAGATGCCCGCTACGACATCACCAAAAAGGTCGATATCGGGCTGCAGAGCAGTGCGATGTTCGCACAGAGTGCCGGCAACCTTGATTATGGGGCAGGGGTCTATGTGGGGTACAATCTCGTAGATACGATGTGGCTCTCGCTGGGCTACAACTGGATGGGGTTTGACGACAATGATTTTGACCTGCAGACCTACCGCACAGAGGGGCCCTATGTGAAGTTCAGGATGCGGTTCGACCAAAAGACCCTGGGAGAGACGGCAAAGGCGCTTTCATGGTAAGAAGAGTGGTTTTATTTTGGATAGTGTTGTGTAGTGTTTTTCTTTCTGCTGACCCGCTGCAGTATCTCGTGCGTACTACCCCGACTGCAACTGCGCTTGATACGCATACGGGGGCAGCGACAGTATGGTATTCCGGTGATGATAATTCTGTATCAGCAAATATAGGATTCAGCTTTCCCTTTAACGGCTCTACTTACACCAGCGTAAATATCAACTCCAACGGAATGCTTAGTTTTAGTTCCTCTAATACAGAATATGTTAATAAGGCACTTACCTATAATGATGAACCACAAAGTATCTATCCCTATTGGGATGATATGTTTCCTCCGGGATTGTTGGGGTTGGATCCACACCCGATAAGATATGAGACATTAGGCAGCGAGGATAGCGAGAGATTTGTAGTGACGTGGTCTGATATGCCAAGATGCTCTTTAATAACAATAGATTTATTAGGTGTCAAAGTATGTCTTGTCGCTGCTGGCAGTTATACATTTCAAACCGTACTGTATAAAAACGGGGATATCCGGTTTCGCTATCCTAATACGGGATCAAATGACGCACACGGCGCAAGTGCTACTATAGGTGCACAGGAGAATACGACCAATTATGACCAGTATTCATACAATACAAGCTCTATCGATCAGACATTCGACATACTCTATTCATATTTGCCTTCCATCTCGGTCTCCAAAACTTCCTGCGTGATCAATGACCCGGTCAACGGTACAAGCAACCCCAAACGCATCCCGGGCAGCACCATACGGTACGCTATCCAGGTAAGCAACAGCACATACGGAACAGCTTCAAATGTATTTGCTACCGATACGGTGGACAGCAGTGCATTTGATACCAGCACGATACAATATCTGCAGATACAAAGCGGTACATGTGATTGCACCGGTGTGAGCAGCGCCGATAATAATGGCCCTGGCGGTTCAGCAGATGGTGTAAATCCCGTGATCTTGGATTATGGGAGTCTGACCGGTGTGGTGGGTGGTATTCCTACATATAAGTGCGGGTATTTTGAGGTGGATGTGAAGTAGTTTGGATGTTGATAAGGCTATGAAAGAACTTATGTTTCTTTGGAAGTAAAGGCTTTATCGTAGTGTATCTTGTGGATAGCCCCACCGAAAAGTGGGGTATATTGAAGTTTTTATCTCCAAAAAACTGAAAACAATAACTTTTTCATGCTAAAAAATAGTTGTGGGACTAAAGTCTCCACTTCCGTGAGTTCTTTCACACCTTCTGAGGTTACAACGGCAGATAGACCTTGTCGATCAGCTCTTCGTATTCGCTTTGGGCATCAGAGTCTATCGTGATCCCCCCGCCGCTCTTGTAAAAGAGTCGGCCGTTCTCCTTCTCTATGAACCGTATCATCACGCCGGAGCGGAAACTCTCTCCGTCAAAGACCCCAAAGATACCGGTATAGAAGCCTCGGTCATAGTTCTCGACACGGTTGATGATATCGACCGTACTTCTTTTGGGCGTTCCGGAGATCGAACCGGCGGGCAGTATCTGCTCCAGCAGGCTGCCCAGATGTTCTCTCCAGTTCTCCGGGAGTCTGGCGGTGATCCTGGAGCTGACCTGCAGCAGCTCTTTCTCTCCTGCTTTGATCCTGTCGATATAACGGAACTTCTCTACGCGTACATTCTCTCCGATGATGCCGAGGTCATTGCGCATCAGATCGACGATCATCACATGTTCGGCCATCTCTTTCTGGTCCGAGAGGATACGCTCTTCGGCATTGGGGAGACTGGCATCGATCGTGCCCTTCATCGGATAGGTGGCGATGGTGTTCCCCTCTATCTCGACAAAACGTTCAGGGGAAAAGCAGATGAACCTGCCCTTGAAGTAGAGCTTGAACTTTGCCCTGGCATAGGTGAAGATCTCTTTGAGACTAAGGTCTGTTTCGATCGGTGTCTTGAAGGTCAGGTTGAGCAGGTAGGTGTTGCCTGAGCGTATCTCTTCGAGTATATTTTCCATGCTCTGC
>JAQUFB010000005.1:27576-34864 GCA_028684885.1 Sulfurovum sp.
AAGTGACAAATACCCCTGGGGTGCTCATCAAGCATCCAGCATCAGCAGCTTCAGTACCGCCATGCGGACATAGACGCCGTTTTTGACCTGCTCGAGTACCTTGCAGCGCGGGTCTTTGAGCATCTCATCGCTGATGTCGATGTTTCTCATGACCGGTCCCGGGTGAAGCAGGAGGATGTTTCTCTCCCCCATACGCTCTTTGGTGATGCAGTAGTGTTTCGCATACTCCTCATAGTCATCGAAGATCGGTGTCGCATGACGCTCCAGCTGTGCACGCAGGCTCATGATCACATCGACCTTGTCCATGATCTCTTCGAGGTTTTCATACTGTGGAAGGTCGCTTTCGGGCATGAACGGTTTTGGCGCGACCAAAACGACATTGATGCCCATGCGCTTGAAAAGGCGGATACCGGAGCTCGCGACACGCGAACTGACGATGTCTCCCACGATTGCAACGGTTTTCCCTTCGACATTCCCGTCAAAGTGTTCCATCATCGTGAAGAGGTCAAGCAGTGCTTGTGTCGGGTGGGCGTAGTTCCCGGCTCCCGCGTTGATCACCGGGCTCATTTCCATATCGGCAAGCTGTTTTGGTGTCTCATTTTCAGAGTGGCGGATGATGATGCCGTCGGGTTCCATCGCACAGAGGTTGGCAAAAGTGTCTTCGAGTGTTTCGCCTTTGTTGGTCGATGAACGCGAAGGGTCAAGGTGTACCACCGCTGCTCCAAGTCTCTTTGCCGCGACCTCAAACGAGCTTCTGGTTCTGGTTGAGTTCTCAAAAAAGAGCGTGATGAGCAGTGTGTCTCTCAGCAGTTGGATAGGTTTTTGATATTTGAAGTTTTTGGCATCCCGCAGTAGGTCTTTTATCTGTTGGTCAGTGAGGTCATAGGTATCTACGAGATGTTGCATAAACGTCCTTTGTTTTAATTTTGTATTATAGCAAAGGGGTGGTAAAAATGGGTTTTGAATGATTGGCTTCAGAGCAATCGGCTGATAAACTCTCCGATATGCTTATCCACACTCCACCATCCGGGGAAGGCCGCATCATAATAGGGCTGTGTCACTTCGGCAAAACGCTCTTTGTCTTCATGGAGATTGACACACCAGTCAAAGTCGATCCCCCTTGACCTCAGTGCCTCTATGGAGAGCAGCGTATCATTGATGCACCCAAGACGGCTGGGAGTCACCAAAAGTACGGGACAGTGCAGTGCTTTGGCAAGGTCTACCATCTTATAAGTTTGAGTGATGGGGACCATCAGTCCGCCTGCGCCTTCTATAAGCAATAGGTCGCAGCGTTTGGAGAGTTCCTCATATTTTTCAAATATCTTTTCGGGTTTTATCTCCTGTTTGGTATCGGCACAGAACGGTGCGGCAGGCAAGCTAAAGGTATAGGCGGTGATATCTGCAGGGGCAAGGCCGGTAAAATCGGGATTGACGCTCCGGCAGGCTTCAAGCAGCGCTTTGGCATCTTCCGGTTCGCCTTTGACACCGGTTTCGATCGGTTTGTACACCCCCGTTTTGATCCCTTGCTTTGCGAAGGCTTCGATGAGTTTGAGTGTGGTGTGCGTTTTCCCTACATGGGTGCCTGTTGCGGTGATAAAGAGTGAGGGCATTTGCATTTCCTAAGTTTTTGTGTATAATATTTAAGCTATAAACGTCATTCCGCAACCTGGCGAGAACCTTATGTTTTCGAAAATCTCTGAGCCGATGTAGACGCTAGGGATGGCGGCAATTTATAGATCAACTTACAGGAATTTTAACATACTATGCCAAAGATAGAAGAAGAGATAGAGACCCGTTTGGAGCTCGAAGAGCCCAGGATGTTCAAAGTACTGCTGCACAACGATGACTATACCAGCATGGACTTTGTCGTGGACATACTGATGAGTATCTTTCACAAAAATGCCATGGAAGCAGAGAAGATCATGATCGAGATCCATGAGAAGGGTATCGGTGTATGCGGTGTCTATAGCTTTGAGATCGCGCAGACAAAAGCCGAACAGGTCAGACAGAAAGCGAAACAGAACGAGTTTCCGCTGTTAGCCACAATAGAAGAGGATAGTTAACAATGATAAGTATGGCATTAAATGATGTATTTAAGCATGCAGTTGCCTATGCCAAAGAGAACAGACATGAGTATCTTACGGTAGAGCATATCTTTTGGGCAATCGTGAGGAGCGAAGAGGGAAAAGAGATATTCTCGGCACTGATGGCCGACCCCTCGGCACTCGAAAAAGGGATACTGGAGCATATAGGCAAAACGATCCCCAAGCTGGAGTATCAGGTGGAGCCTTTTGAAACCGTGGCGCTTTCAAGGACCATCAACGATATGATGACGCATATCCACTCCTCAGGCAGAAACGAAGCGAGCGTAGGGGATATGATCGCCGCGATCTTTATGCAGGAGCACTCCTATGCCGCTTACCTGATGAAAAAAGAGAACATTGCGCGGGTAGATGTGCTGGAAGTGATCTCCCACAGAGAGCCTGAAAACCAAACCCAAAAAGGCAAAGAGAAGGAAGATTCCCTTCTCAGCGAGTTTACGACTGAGCTTGTCTCGTTTGCTAAGAGCGGAAAGATCGATCCTGTGATCGGGCGTGAAAATGAGATCGCCAGAGTGATGCAGACACTCTGCCGCCGCAAAAAGAACAACCCGCTGCTCGTAGGAGAACCCGGTGTCGGTAAAACGGCGATCGCTGAAGGGTTGGCACTCAAGATCAGCGAGGGAGAGGTCCCTGATGTGATCAAGGATGCCAAGGTCTATGCCCTGGATATGGGTGCGCTGGTTTCAGGGACGAAGTACAGAGGCGACTTTGAGAAGCGTCTGAAGGGGATCATCACCGAGTTGACGGAAGAGAAAAATGCGATACTCTTTGTCGACGAGATCCATACGATGGTCGGTGCAGGAGCAACCAGCGGAGGAAGCATGGATGCAAGCAACCTGCTCAAACCTGCGCTTGCCAGGGGCGACCTGAAGTGTATCGGTGCGACGACCTATGCAGAGTACAGAAACTTCTTCGACAAGGACAAGGCACTCAGCCGCAGGTTTGCCAAGATCGATGTCGAAGAGCCGAGCATCGAGGATACCTTTACGATCCTGAAGGGGGTGCAGCACAAGTATGAAGACTACCACAAGATCAGTTTCTCCGATGCGGCACTGCGTACAGCGATCGATCTTTCAGTGAAATATCTGCATGACAGGTTCCTTCCTGACAAGGCGATGGATATCATCGATGAGGTGGGGGCGCACTTCATGCTGCAGGGGCGCGAGAATGTCAAAGTCAAACCCAAAGATATCGAAGAGAGTGTGGCAAGAAGCCTGAAACTGCCTTCAACCGTGGTCGGTACGGACGATACCCAAAAGCTTCAAACGCTTGAAGCAGACCTCAAAGAGAAGATCATCGGACAGGATGAGGCCGTCACAGCGCTCAGCCGTGCGATCAAACGTTCGTATGCCGGGCTCAATGCGCCCAACAGGCCGATAGGTTCATTCCTCTTTGTAGGGCCGACAGGTGTCGGCAAGACGGCGCTGGCAACACAGCTTGCAGAAACGATGCATGTACACTTTGAGCGTCTTGATATGAGTGAGTATATGGAGCCGCACACGATCAGCAGGCTGGTCGGTGCACCTCCCGGGTATGTGGGGTATGAACAGGGTGGCCTTCTGACAGAGATGATCAAGAAACACCCGCATACGGTACTTCTGCTTGACGAGATCGAAAAGGCGCATCCCGATATTATGAATATCCTCCTTCAGGTGATGGACGGGGCGAAGCTGACGGACAACAACGGTGTGGTCAGTGACTTTAAAAACGTGATCCTCATCATGACCTCCAATATCGGTACCAAAGAGCCCAATGTGATGGGCTTTACCAAAGATATATCACTGAAGACCGACAAGGCGCTGGCTGCATTCTTCAGCCCGGAGTTCAGGAACCGATTGAGCGGTACGATCGAGTTTAAGCCTCTGAACAAGGAGGCATTGGTACAGATCGTAGATATCGAGGCGGAGAAGCTCAATGAACTGCTGAAAACGAAAAAAGTAAAAGTCAAACTGACCGGAAAAGCGAAAGCGTACCTGGCAGAGGAGGGGTATGATGAACGGTATGGTGCAAGGCATATTGCCCGTGTGATCGATGAAAAGGTCAAAGAGGCATTGACCGATGAGATACTCTTCGGCAGGCTCAAAAAAGGCGGCAAGGTGAAAGTGGACTTCAAAGAGGGAGAGTTGCAGTTTGAGTATGAGGAGCGGTGATTGTCATCGATATTTGATGAAGACTACTTTGTACCTCCCTTGAGGGCGGCCCACTTTCCAAATCCCAGGTTCGCCTCCGATGAGGGGTTGCTGGCCTATGGCGGTGATCTCTCCTCCCATACGCTTCTGACAGCCTACCGCAAAGGGATCTTCCCGTGGTACAGCCCTGGGGATCCGATCCTCTGGTGGTCTCCCGATCCAAGGCTGCTTCTTTACCCTGAAAAATTTTATGTCAGAAAATCTTTCCGCCGGGTATTGCGATCGGGCAGGTTCACCGTGAAGTTTGACCATCACTTTGAAAAGGTGATACGCCACTGTGCCACGGTACCAAGGGAAGGGCAGCATGGATCATGGATCGTGCCTGAACTGATAGAGGCATTCATACGCCTGCATGAAGAGGGGTTCGCGCACAGTGTAGAGGTCTATCGGGAGGGGATGCTGGTCGGCGGGCTCTACGGCATTGCCATGGGCAAGGCCTTCTTCGGGGAGTCGATGTTCTCTCTGGTCAAGGATGCCTCAAAGGTGGCATTCAAGGCCCTTAGCGATGTTTTAGCTGCAAAAGGCTATGATTTTATAGACTGTCAGATGCCCACAGATCATATGATAGGCCTGGGTGCCGAGGTAGTGGAGAGGGATAGATTTCTGGATGCACTTGCCGAAACACTGCAGAAGCCCAGTGATCTGGGAAGCTGGCATGACTTCGAATGGACGTATAAAAGATACAATCAAGAATAAGGATAGAGTGAAATGGTAGATAGAGCGTTAGGGTTTTCGTTGTGGCTGGATTTTATCGAGAGAGATTTTTTGCAAAATGAGTTTGCATCCCTGATAGAAAAAGGGATTATCAACGGGGCGACAAGCAACCCGGCGATCTTTGCTTCAGCGATCACCTCTTCCCCTGCCTATAAAGAGCAGTTGGAATCTTTGGCCGGTAAGAGTGCCAAGGAGAAATATGAAGCGTTGGCGATCCATGATATCAAAACGGCAGCACAGGCGTTGAGAGCCAACTATGAGGAAGGGAATGACGGGTATATCTCTATCGAGGTCGATCCGTTTCTCTCCAATGATACTGCGGGAACGGTAGAAGAAGGCAAAAGACTCTTTGAAGCGATCGGCGAGCCCAATGTGATGGTCAAAGTACCGGCTACCGAGGCAGGATATGAAGCGATGAAGGCGTTGCTGAGTCACGGCATCTCGGTCAATGCTACGCTGATCTTCTCTCCCGAGCAGGCATTGAAATGTGTAGAAGCGATGAAAGAAGGGATCGCTGCAAGCAACAGAAGAGTCGATGCAGTGGTCTCTGTCTTTGTCAGCCGTTTTGACAGAATGCTTGACAGCGCACTTCAGAAAGTAGGCGTGGACACTGCCAAAGTAGGCAACTACAACGCCGCGAAGATCTATGCGCTGATCGAATCACATAAAGTCCCCCAGATCAGAACTCTTTTTGCAAGTACGGGTGTCAAGGGGGATGACCTTCCTGCAGACTACTATATCAGAGAGCTCCTGGCTTCAAGATCGGTCAATACCGCACCGCTCGGTACGATCGAACACTATATCAAAGAGAGTGCTACACCGGCTAAACTGCCCCTTGATATGGCACATATCGATGCGCATTTTGAAGCGGTAGAACAAGCAGGTATCCAAATGGAAGAGGTCTATGAGACATTGCTTTCAGAAGGGCTTACGGCATTTGAGAAGGCATTTGAAGAGATGCTTGAGTCATTACAGTAAGTACGATGAAGTTAATAGTTAATCATGAATAGTTGTGGTATGCTTTTCTTTGAGAAACTTTAATGATACAAGCGTGACCGGTCACGCAAGAGCTGTCTGCTGAGGACAGTTGCGTGGTTAGGAGCTTTGCTTCTGACCATATCAGTATAGGAGTCCAGATGGAAGAAAAACTCAAACTCTTTTTAAGAACATTGATCAGCAATCAGGGATCTGATCTTCATTTGAAATCTGGCGCTATTGCAAGAATACGTGTCAACGGCCAGTTGAAACTGATGGGAAAAGAGGAGCTGAGTGCCGAAGATGTGGAAAACATCGTAAAAGCGATTACTACCGCCGAACAGTATCAGAAGCTGAAGATCGATAAAAACCTGGATTTTACCTATGTGCTGGGCGAAGAGCACCGCTTCAGGGTAAATGTCTTTTACCAGATGGACGGGCTTTCAGCGGTTTTCCGTGTCATACCGGTGAAGATATTGAGTATTGATGAGCTGGGGCTTCCTGAGGCAATAAAGACATTTACCGAGATACCGCGTGGTTTGGTTCTTGTGACAGGAGTGACGGGTTCTGGTAAATCGACGACATTGGCAGCGATGATTGAAAAGATTAATGAGGAAACGCATAAACATATTATTACTATTGAGGATCCGATCGAGTTTATCCATAAAGACAGAGGATGTTTGATCAATCAGCGTGCCATCGGCCAGGATACCCACTCATTCTCAGATGCGCTCAGAGGAGCTTTGAGGGAAGACCCCGATATTATCTTGGTCGGAGAAATGAGAGATTTGGAGACGATTGATATTGCGATGCATGCAGCCAATACGGGTCACCTGGTATTCTCGACCCTCCATACTGCCGATGCAAAAGAGACGATTGACAGAATTGTAGGAATGTTCGCAAATGAAGAGCAGAATCGTGTACGCAATTCTCTCGCCTCTGTACTTGAAGGGGTCATCTCCCAAAGACTCATACCTACGAAAAAAGGCGGGCGTATTGCGGGGATCGAAATCCTGAAGAAGACAGCAAGAATCGAACAGCTGATTAAGGAAAAACGTGATTATGAGATCCCTGATGCCCTTTTCGAAGGGAAGGATATTTATGGTACGCAAACCTTTGACCAGCATCTGATTGACCTGATCAAAGCAGATAAGATCACCGAAGAGGTAGCCCTGGAAAATGCTTCCAACCCATCCGATTTGAAACTGAAGATGCAAGGGATCGGCCGCGGCGCGATCGTAAGAGACGAGAACAAAACTTCCCCCGAAGACATCATCGGCTTCAAGGATGAGTAGCGTTAGGAAATCG
>JAQUFB010000005.1:34964-38118 GCA_028684885.1 Sulfurovum sp.
CGATTTTAGCTACGAAACCAAACGATATTCACTTTTATCACAATTTAAAAAAAACTGGATATAATCCGCTTCTATTTTACATTTCGGTGTAGAAAATATATTTATTTAAGTAAGGACTAACTATGTTAGAAGGTTTCATTAGAGAGAGTATCGGAAAAAGCAACGCAAAACAGCTTAGAAGAGATGGTTATCTAATCGCTAACATTTATGCAAATGGTGTAGAAAACATCAATGCTGCATTTAAAAGAGGTGATTTCATCAAAGCTGTAAGAGCAAAAGAGGGATTTACACTTCCTGTTAAAGTTGGCGATAAAGAGCTTAACGTAGCGATCCACGAGTATCAACTGCACCCGGTAACCGGAGACATTCTTCACGTTGATCTTAGAGTAGGTGTACCGGGCCAAGTAACTGACTATCTTGTACCTGTTGTAACACACGGAACACCGAAAGGCCTTAAGAACAAAGGTGTACTAGTAATGTCAAAAAGAAGAATCAGAGTAAGAGGCGCAATCGAAAATATGCCTAAGAACTTTGACCTTGATGTGACTGATCTTGACAGAGATGACTCTATCCTTATCAGAGATATCGAAGCTCCGGTAAACTCCCGTATCATGGACAGACCCGATGTTGCGATCTGTGGTGTGATCAAATCTAAATAATCAAACTTTAACTCTAAAGAGCTGAAGTAACAGAAGAGAAACCCTGTTTCTCTTCTATAAGAACTCAAAAACAGGAGAAGTCGTGGCACTTTTTGTTGGTCTGGGAAATCCGGGATCAAAATATGAAAATACACGGCACAACATCGGTTTCAGGCTCATAGACAGACTGGTCAGTGAGTTTGGAGCCAGAGATCTCTCCAAAGCCTCATTCCAGGGTGAACTTTTCAAATACTCCCAGCACTATTTTTTAAAGCCGACGACTTTTATGAACTTATCGGGTAAAAGTGTTTTAGCCGTAAAACAGTTTTACAAGATAGAGATTGAAGATATCATTGTGATCCATGATGATATCGACCTCCCTTTCGGTGCTTTACGTTTCAAACGCGGCGGCGGACATGGCGGCCATAACGGGCTAAGATCTCTTGACGAGATGATCGGGAAAGAGTACCTGCGTGTACGCGTGGGAGTGGGTAAACCGGCCCATAAGTCCCAGGTGGCTGATTATGTGCTGCATGATTTTACCAAAGAGGAAGAGGAGCATCTCGATCAGCTGATCTCCCATATCGCTGAGGCGTGTATGAAACTGGCAACGGAGACACTGACAGAGGTAAAGTCGAGGTACAGCCTGAAATCCATAGAAGGACTTTTGGGATGAATCTCCTCTCTCCTCCCCTCTATATTACCTATCTGGCAAAACACTACCTCAAGAACCTTCTGGTGATACTTTTGGGCCTCTCTCTGGTCTTTTCGGTGATAGACTATTTCCAACATATTGCAAAACTTGAAAAAATCGGTACCTATCAGCTGCAGTATATATTGTATAAATGGGAGGAGGCGATTACCTTGCTTTATCCCCTGGCGATGGTCTTTGCCGTGATCATCACCAAAGTGAGAATGGTAAAAAACAGCAATATGGTGGCACTGCATGCATTCGGTTTTAACAATAAAAAACTTTTTGCACCTATCCTTGCAGTCGCACTCATCGTCTATCTGCTCTTTATGGTGCTTCATACGACGGAGTTCTCTTATGCCAAGGACAAGGCCTCCCACCTGTTGAAAAATGAATATAACGACTACCAGGTGAAGGATCTTTTTTTTAAATACAATGATGCGTTTGTCTATGTAAAAAATCTTGATCCGCTCAAGAAGAGGATAGAGGAGATCACGCTCTTTAAGGTTGAAGGCAACCAGGTACGCTACACGATCAGGGCACCCTATGCGCTCTACAACGGTACAGGGTGGGATGCAAAGGATGCAAGACTCAAAACGCACCTTTACGAGAATAATGTTTTGCAGAGCTACCGTTTGGAATATAAAGAGAGTATCGAAACCCTCGAGGGGTATAAACCGAAGATCATGGAGTCACTTTATGAAGGAAAGGCATTGAGCGTGATTGATGCCTATCATACCTGGAGACTCTTTTCGGCGCAGAAACTTGACTCCAGTAAAATCCGTGCAACCTTTTATGATAAAGTGGTAACCCCGCTTTTTGCGATTGCAATGCTGCTGATTTTATTCTTTAAGTTGCCTTTCCATGCAAGAATGGTGAATCTTTCAACCACACTGGCACTTTCGCTGGGGACTACGATTGTCGTATGGGGAGTACTGTTTGGCCTGGGAAGAATGGGCTATAACGGAGCGATCCTGCCCGAGCTTACATCCGTATTTCCGATCATACTTCTGTTTGTCTATGCGCTATATACCTACATCTGCCAAGAGGCAAAGAGCTTCGCATAAACGGTGCCCGGACGGCATAAGGTTGCTTCTAATCAATTTTTGGATAAAATCACCGCAAAATAGTGTCGCAAGCAAGCGGCAATTGTTAGGAAAACGGGAATGAGTATGGATATAAAAGAGATAGCTGAGCAGTATGGTACACCGCTTTACGTGTATGATTTTGATTTTATCGAAGAGCGGTATAACAGCCTCAAAGATGCCTTTGCAGGGAAGAAGTCACTGATCAACTATGCGGTCAAGGCAAACTCGAATCTTTCAGTGATTGCGCATCTTGCAAAGCTGGGCGCAGGTGCGGACTGTGTCAGTATCGGAGAGGTAAAAAGAGCGCTGAGTGCGGGTGTCAGCAAATACAAGATCATCTTTTCGGGTGTAGGAAAACGTGACGATGAGATCCGGGCAGCGCTTGAGTATGATATCCTTTTGATCAACCTTGAGAGTGAAGCAGAGATGAAGCGCGTGGAGATGGTGGCAAAAGCGCTAGGTAAAGAGGCGCGTATCTCGATCCGTGTCAATCCGAATATCGATCCTCAGACCCATCCGTATATTTCGACGGGACTGCATGAGAATAAGTTTGGTGTTGAGATCGATATGGCAAAACGGATGTATATCTATGCGAAAAAATCGGAATTCCTCAACCCGGTAGGGATCCACTTCCATATAGGTTCGCAGCTGACGAAACTGGAGCCTATCGCAGAGGCATGCGGTATCGTGGCTGACCTGGTACGTTCCCTGAAGGCCATCGATATCGATATCAAGTT